>JBBRVR010000003.1:0-89953 GCA_038246695.1 Sphingomonadales bacterium | reverse complement strand
GCAGCATTGGCGGTCATCGCCTCGGGAGAGAGCGCGACCAGTCCAATCTTCGCCAGCGGGCCGCCCTTCTCCCAATTCTTGACCCATTCCTGAAGATACAGATCAAGGCCCGGGATCGCGCGCATATGCGCCTTTTTGACGTAGACGAACAGCGGGCGAGCGCCGGGATAGGCAAAGCTGGCGATATTGTCATAGGTCGGATCCACCCCGTTCATCGGCAGACCCTGAACTTTCTGTGCATTTTCTTCAAGATAGGAATAGCCGAACACTCCCACGGTGCGCGGATTGGCCTCGATCTTCTGGACGATTAGGTTGTCCTGCTCGCCCTGATCGGAATATGCCCCGTCCGATCGCACCTCGGTGCAAATCGCCTTGTGCTCGTCCTCGTCGCGTTCTTTCAGCGCCTTCATCGCCGGATTTGTGTCGCAGCCGACCTCCAGCACCAGCTCCTTCAGAGCATCGCGCGTGCCCGATGAACTGGGCGGGCCATAGACCAGGATCGGCTCAGCGGGCAGCGAGGGGTCGACATCGGCCCACGTCTTTGCGGTCTGTTCCCTGCCATAGGGCCGCGCGGCGAGCGCCTCGTAAACAATCTTCGGCGTCAGGTTCAGCATGATGCCGCCCTTGGCCGAGGCAAAGGCAATCCCGTCCAGCCCGACCTGCAACTCAATGATATCCTTGACATTGTTGCTCTGGCATTTGTCGAACTCGGTCACCTTCATCCGGCGCGATGCATTCGCCATATCGGGGGTGTTAGCGCCGATCCCGTCGCAGAACAGCTGGATGCCGCCGCCCGTCCCGGTGCTTTCGATCAGCGGCGATTTTGACTCCGGATTGGACCGCGCATAACTTTCGGCCACCTGCTTGGCAAAGGGATAGACCGTCGATGATCCGACCGCCCGGATGGAATCGCGCGGCGTCTCTGCGCAAGCGGTAACCAGAAAGCTCGCCACGGCGACCATTGCAGGCACAGTAAGGCGCGATAAAACAGTCTTGGACATCATGGTGATCTGAGGCTCCGGTAAGGGACCGCCCGTTACAGCGCGTCTGTGACATCGCAATGACGCGTGATGGCTGCGCCCGCAGAAGGCTTTCAGGAAGCAAAGATATAGGGCGCAATCCAGGCTACGCGACCCGCCAACCCTCGCTGCACAATCGGTTGGCTCCGGGGGTCGCGATCCACCGATATTTTCTCTATTTATCGGATGTTTGAAGAATTTTGCGCCCCCCCGTTGCCCGGACTTGGAGCTTAAGCCAATCATAACCGATGAGCGTTATCGCGCTGTTATGACGCGCCGCGGGCATTTTTCTGTTTTTGCTGCACTAGCTGTGCTGCTGGCGAGCCTGTTTGCTCTGCCAGCTCATGCGCGTGGGAGCGCAGCGGAGGCATTGAGCATCGCGCCTGTCTGCCACGCTTCATCCGGGCTGGACAAGACTTTCACGCAGATGGCCGCCTCGTCCAAATCTGGCGACCTGTGGAAATGCTCAAATGAAAAGCTGGTCGCGCATGAGCCGTTGGCATGGCTGCTGTTCGAGCGGGAAAGCTGGCAGGGGCAGGAACACCCTCGCTATTTCTTCAGCCGGATCGCGCGGCATCGCAGCATCGCGTTTGCAACGGTGGATGCCGATGGCACGATGCGAACGGAAAAGTGGGATGAGCGCGACGCGCGCCCGTTTGCCGCCGGGCCCGTGTTCCAGCTCAAACTGCCAGAGATCACGGACCAGACGACCGCTCTGCTAGTGCGGATCGAGCGACCACATTCGATCCCGCTGCTGACCGAGGCGCGCGTGACAAACGATCCCGAAGAGGCGGACTGGACGCAGATCGAAGTGCTGACGCTGGCTTTCGTCATCGGCATGCTGGTGCTGCCGCTGCTGTTCGACATCAGCTTTTTTATTGTCCTGCGCGAACGCTTTGTGCTGCTGCATGCGGCAATGGTTGTGGCGATGATAACCTATGTGATGTTCGCAGGCGGGCTGATTTCGGTGTTCGGCGTGTTCTCGCTCAGCTCCATTGCCATCGTCAGCGCGCTGTCATGGGCTATCGGGTGTGGCATCTCTGCGCTGTTCCTTGCCGAATTTCTTGAAGACGGTGCGCAGTCGCAGTTCATGAAGACGCTGACGATTGGCGTGGGATTCTGGTCCATCTGCGTGCCCGGATTTTTCGCGCTGCAACTGCACGCGACGCAGGCCTTTGACGACCAATTGTACTTCGTTGGCTTTATCCCGGTGATCGTGCTGATCACTGCCGCCATCGCCGAGGCGGTGGGTCGCGGCAGTCGCAGCGCGCGCTTTATCGCGGTTGCGTGGGCCCCGATCATCCTGTCCTCGATTGAACGGCTCGTACGGGGATTGGGCTTGCATGTCGGTCCATCTTCGCTGGACCAGACGCTGTATATCGCAACCGGGCTGGAAGTCATCGTTATCAGTCTGGCAATCGCCGACCGCTTCCTCGCAATCCGGCGCGAACGCGATGAGGCGGTGACCGAGGCGCGGATGCTGGAGCAGCTTTCCGAACGCGATGAGCTGACGGGCCTGCTGAACCGGCGCGGGCTGGAATCCCAGTACGATGAATTCTTCCGACGCGGTTTCCATACGTTCGCGCTGATCGACCTCGATCGCTTCAAACAGGTGAACGATATGCACGGCCATCAGAAGGGCGATGCCGCGCTGGTGGCCTGTGCGCTAGCGCTGCGCAACAATCATGACCCCGATCTGATGGCGGCGCGATTGGGTGGAGAAGAATTTGTGGTGCTGCTGCGCGGCGACAACAGTGTGCAGCGGGCCGAGGCGTTGCGCCAGGCGATCCCGATGCGGATCGCGGCCACTATCGAAGGGCTGAAAAACCCCGTCACCGCGAGCATGGGTGTGGTTGAGATCCCGCATGCCGGGACAGCGATGATGCAATTTGCAGAGCTTTACGCCCGCGCCGATACGCTGATGTACGAGGCCAAGGCATCGGGCCGCAACCGCATGGTCTATGAACGGCTGACCTTGTTTGCCAGCCCATCGACCCAGCACGCGGCGCATCGCGCATTCCGCGCCGGACCGGAACCCGCAAATGCGCCTAATCAAAGGCGGCGCAGGCGTTCAGCCTGATCGGTGCCTGTCCGATCCGGCGACGTGTTTCAGAAACCTGTGTGAAACGGCGCGATGACTTCGGGCCGCACCCGTGCCAGCCGACCGCTCGCCCGGTCAATCATCGCCCACGTGGTGCGCGCGGAAACCAGCTGTTTGCCAGCCTCGGTGCTGAATTGGGCCACGCGCACCGATTTCGCGCCGGTGGGAAGATCGGGTATCCAGGTGGTGCCCAGCGCGCTTTCGCCCACGGCAATATTGCCACGATAATCAATCTCGTGCCGGATCACGACCCAGAAGAACGCCGCGTTATCCTCTGGCCGGGCCGCCGCGTCCCAATGCGCGGTGGCAAGATCCTGTATCCACTGCACCCACACCGCATTGTTTACATGGCCAAGCTCGTCGATGTGATCGGGCCGGGCGGTGAAAGTGCGGGTGAAGGTGGGTGCAGGCGATCCTGTCATGGTGCGTGGGCGATTTCAACTCCGACAGAGCGCAGGTCGCGACGAGCCATAGGGGCATCGGTAAAGACAAATGCCTCCATACCCACGGCCTTTGCTCCGTCCACATTACGCTCGACATCATCGAGAAATACGCATTCGCTCGCCTCGATCCGGGCGGTATCGAGCAGCCAGCGATAGATGCGCGGATCAGGTTTGAGCACCCCGATTTCCGCAGAGACGGCAGCCGTCTCGAAAAGAGCCCAGAAATCGTGGCTCTCCTTTAGATGCGCGACGACTTCGTGGACGTTGTCAGTGATCGCGAACAGGCGATATTGGGCGCAGCGCAATTCGTGCATCAGCGCCAACGTATCAGCCTTGATCGGAAAACTGTCGAACAGCGCTTCGTATAGCTTGTCCACGTCATCGGCAGTCAGACCATCATGTGCGATATAGTGCCGTTTCGCCTCGGTCAGCGTCAGTTCCCCGCGATTGACTGCAAGCCAGGTGGCATTGCCGCGAAATGGAGGCACGAAGCCGGTAGCGGAAACCCGCTCGACGCCGAGCGCGCGCGCTTCGATGCCGGCAGGATCCCACGGGACCAGAACATTGCCGACATCGAAGACTATATTGCGGATCGGCATGGGCTTACCCGCCCTTCTTGGCCTCTGTGCCTACGGTGTCGCTCATCCCCATCTGCCACAGGATAAAGCTGAATTCCTCCGCCGTTTCATACAGCGAATTCCACCGGCCCGACTTGCCGCCGTGGCCTGCGCCCATGTTCGTCTTCATCAGGAGCACGTTGTCATCGGTCTTGGTATCGCGCAGTTTCGCGACCCATTTGGCGGGCTCCCAGTAGGTCACGCGCGGATCGTTGAGGCCCGCGGTCACCAGCATCGGCGGGTAAGCCTGCGCCTTGACCTGATCGTAGGGGGAATAGCTGAGGATATAGGCAAACGCCTGCTTGCTCTCAATAGGATTGCCCCATTCCTGCCATTCGCCCGGCGTCAGCGGCAATTCCTCGTTCAGCATCGTGTTGAGCACATCGACGAACGGCACATGCGCCACCACCGCGCCGTACTGCGCGGGGTCTTCGTTAACGATCGCGCCCATCAACTCGCCGCCTGCAGACCCGCCGCTGGCAGTTACCCTGCCCTCGGCGGTGTAGCCCTTGGCAATCAGGCCGCGCCCGACATCGACGAAATCGTTGAAGGTGTTGGTCCGCTCATTGAGCTTGCCCTGGAGATACCAGCGCCGGCCCAGATCATCGCCGCCGCGGATATTCGCAATGGCATAAGCAAAGCCGCGATCGACCAGACTGAGTCGCGTGGTCGAAAAGCCCGGCGGAATGGCAATGCCATACGCGCCATAGGCATAAAGGTGCAGCGGCCCCGGACCTTCAATCCCGGCCTTTTCGAGCAATTCCTTGCGATCCTTGCGCATCACCACGCTGACAGGGACCATGGTGCCGTCGCGCGCTTCGATCGTCAGACGCTCGGTCACGTATTGGCCAGCGTCGTAGCCGCTTGGAATTTCCTGCTGCTTGAGCAGATCGAGCGAGGCGCTGGCGACATCGTAATCGTACACCGAATCGGGCGTCACCATACTTTCGTAGGTAAGGCGCAGCTTGGTCTGGTCATATTCCGGATTGTTGGAGAGGCCCGCCGAATAGCTCGCTTCAGGGAATTCGATCACCCGGCCCAAAGCCGGCGTATCATAACTGCGGATCTGAATCTGGTCGAGGCCGTTCAGCCGCCCCTCTGTTACGAAATACCCCTGAAACAGGTCGAACCCGGTGAGGTAGAAATCGTCGGTTCCGGCAATCACCGTCGTCCAATCGCCTGGCGTTGCGAGATCGGCCTTGGCAAGGCGGAAGTTGATGTGATCGTCATTGGTCCACACCCACAGGTCACCCTCTCGAATGTCGACGTTATATTCGACACCCTTCTTGCGGGCTTTGACCAGCACCGGCTTGGCAGTGGGATTGTCGGCGGGAACTAGGCGAATTTCGCTGGTTTCGTTGTCGCCGGTCGCGATGATCAGATAATCTTCCTGCGCGGTCAGCCCGGTGCCGACCGAAAAGCTCTCGTCGGCTTCGGCATACAGCACCAAATCGCGTTCGACCGGGGTGCCGATCGTGTGCAGCTTTGCCTCAAGCGTGCGCCAGTTTTCGTTGGCGGGACCATAGACCAGCGCTGTATCGTTCGCGACCCATGTCAGATCGCTGCGAATTTCCGGAATTGCATCGGCCAGCAGCTCACCGGTCTGCAAATCCTTGATCTGCGCGGTGTAGCGTTCCGATCCATTGGTGTCGGTCGAATAGGCGAGATACCGGCCCGACTTGCTGATCGAGAACGCGCCGAGGCGGAAATATTCCAGCCCTTGCGCCATCGCATTTTCATCGAGGATCAGATCGCCCTTGGCATCCGCCGCCGCGCCCACTGGCTTGCGGTAATGCTTGCGGTATTGCGAGCCTTCCTCGAACTCGGACCAGTAGAGATAGTCGCCCTTGCGCTGCGGAACTGTCGAATCGTCTTCCTTGATCCGCGCGCGCATTTCTTCAAACAATTGCTCGGTCTGGGCCGCATGGGGCGCCATGTTCGCCTCGAACCAGGCGTTTTCGGCCTTCACGTAATCGAGCACGTCCTCGTCATCCACCGTCGGATAGGATTTGTCGTACAGCCAGTCATACGGGTCTTCGATGGTGATTCCGTGATGGGTGTAGCTGTGGGCACGCTTCTCCGCGACGGGCGGGGACGTGGGGACAGCTTCCTTCGAGCTCTCGCTTGGCATCTTTTGAGACATTTCCTTGTTCGCTTTGACGTGATTGTCGGCCTGCGCCGCGGTTACGGGGGCAAGCGCAAGGCTCGCCGCGCAGCCGAGCATGCCGAGGCGCAATTTTGAAAGGGTATCCATTGAGGTGCGATCCTTATGGTTGGGTTCCCGTCACGCGGGTGGAAAGCGCGCGCCGAAACAGCTATGTTGGCGACTTCTACTCACACATGCGTGCGCCCTGCAATGCCGCTTGCGCGCAAAAGGACCGAACCGATGCTGATGCAGACCCATGAAGCCCGCCTTGCAGCCCTGCGAGAGGAGCTGAAGCGCCGAGATCTGGATGGTTTTATCGTCCCGATCTGCGATGAATACATGAGCGAATATGTCGGCGAATACGCGCAGCGATTGGCGTGGCTGACGGGTTTTGGCGGGTCGGCAGGGTTTGCCGCGGTTACCCGTAACCATGCCGCGATCTTCGTCGACGGGCGTTACACCGTACAGGTGCGCGATCAGGTGGACGAGGCGCTGTTCGACTATCGCTCTGTCCCCCGCGATACGCTGGCGGACTGGCTGAAAGAGGTGGCTCAGCCGGGCGCGCGCATCGCCTATGATCCGTGGCTGCATACATGGAAATGGGTGGAGGCGCTGGAGGCGCAGGTGGAGCCTGCGGGCATCGCCATGATCCCGGCTGACAGCAATCCGATCGACGCGGTGTGGGCCGATCGCCCTGCCCCTTCGGATGCGCGCGCGCTGGTCCACAACGAGGAACTGGCCGGGGAAAGCTCGGCCCAAAAGCGCGCTCAGGTGGCCGACTGGCTGACGAAAGAGGGTCTGGATGCGTTGGTGATCCCGGCGCTCGATTCGATTGCCTGGCTGCTCAACATCCGGGGCGAGGACGTGTCGCACACGCCAGTCGCCCTGTCCTATGTCGTCGCCCACGCAGATGGCCGTGCCGATCTGTTCATCGCGCCAGAGAAAGTGACGCCCGATCTGGTTCAGCATCTGGGCAACGCGGTCACCATCCGCGATCGCGATGCGTTCGAGGGCGCGCTGGCTGAATTTTCGGACAAGCGGGTCAGCATCGATCCCGATTTCGGCGTTGTCGCCATCGCGCAAGGCCTGCGTGCGGGCGATGCGAAATTCGTCTTCAAACAAGACCCCACGATCCTTGCCAAGGCGGTGAAAAACCCCGCCGAAATCGCCGGCCACCGCGATGCGCAGGCGCGCGACGGAGCGGCAGTAAGCCGGTTCCTGCGCTGGCTGGAAGTGACCGCGCCTGCGGGAACGGTCGATGAACTGAGCGCGGCGGCAAAGCTGGAGGGGTTCCGGCGCGAACACGGCGATCTGCGCGATACCAGCTTCGATACGATTTCCGCTGCCGCAGGCCACGCTGCCCTGCCGCATTACCGGGTGGATGAAGATAGCAACATCACCATCCCGCCGGGCTCCATCTACCTCGTCGATTCGGGCGGGCAGTATCCCGCCGGTACCACCGACATCACCCGCACCGTGTGGATCGATACAGCCGCAGGGTCCGCACCCACGGCAGAGATGAAGGACCGGAACACCCGCGTCCTCAAAGGCCATATCCAGCTTGCCTGTGCAAAGTTTCCGCAAGGGACCAGCGGTGGCCAGCTCGATGTGCTGGCGCGGCAATATCTGTGGGAAGCAGGAGTCGATTACGCGCACGGCACCGGGCACGGCGTGGGCAGCTTCCTTTCCGTCCACGAAGGGCCGCAGCGCATCGGCAAGCCGGGCGGCGGACAGGCGGGCACAGGGCAGGAATTGTTCGCCGGGATGATCTGCTCGAACGAGCCGGGCTATTACAAACAGGACGCATTCGGCATCCGGATCGAAAATCTGGTGCTGATCGTGGAGGCCGATATTGCCGGGGCGGAAGGTCCATATCTGGGCTTCGAAACGCTGACGTTCGTGCCGCTCGACCGGAGGCTGATCGAACCTGCGCTGTTGACGCAGGCCGAGATCGATTGGGTCGACCGCTATCATGCCAAGGTGCGCGAAATTCTCGTACCGCAGCTTGAAGGGGACGATCGCGCGTGGGTGGAGCGCGAGACAGCGCCGCTCTGAAGGCAATTGCGCGGACGCCTTTGTTCCTGTAATGTTCTGCTTCATCGAGTCGCGATAGGGAGACGGTACATGATTGGATACGTAACACTTGGCACCAATGATCTGCCGCGCGCGGCGGCGTTTTACGATGCGCTGGCAAAGCATTTCGGGGTTGGCCGGATGATGGATTTCGACAGCTTCATCGCTTGGGGACAGATGGGCGGTGCGCCCGGCATCGCTGCGACCGCGCCATTCGACGGGAACCCCGCCAGCGTCGGCAATGGCACGATGGTGGCCTTGCAGGCCGATCAGCCGGACATGGTCGAGGCCGTCCACGCGACCGCGATGGAACACGGCGGCAGCGACGAAGGCGCGCCCGGCCCACGCGGCGACGATGGCTTTTACGCAGGCTATTTCCGCGATCCCGACGGCAACAAACTGGCGGTGTTCTGCATGGTGGATGCGGAGTGATGAGCGCGCTTAGGCTGAGCGATGCCTTCATCCATCTGGGAGCGGGTGCCACCGCCGTGCCTCAGCCTGCGTTTGACGGGATCGACTGGTACGAAGGATACGGCGCACGCCACGGCAATGACGGACGCGAAGGGCGGCTGGTATCACAGCACACCTTCACCGAAAGTTGGCCAAGCTGGGAAATGCACCCCCACGGGGCGGAGGTCGTCATCTGCACCCACGGCGCGATGATCCTCACGCAGGAATCTCCCGATGGATCGCGCCATACGGTAACGATTTCAGCGGGCGAATACGCGATTAATCCGCCCGACGTCTGGCATATCGCCGATGTGGAAGACAGCGCGACCGCGATCTTCATCACTGCGGGCGAAGGTACGCAGCATCGCCCCCGCTAATCTGCAAGTTGCGCGCAGGTGAATGGGCCTTTCAGGGCGATACAAGCCGCGACAAATTGCCCGGAAGCCGGGATAATCCTGCGACACATCTACTTTAGAAGAGGCGATGTGAGTTGCGGCGGGCGAATGAAGATGCCTTTGCACAAGCCACCTGCATTTATGTTGTGGTCGTGACTCTTTGAAACAAACTTTCGATTGGAGACACAGATCATGCGTAGATTCACTCTTATGGCCGCAGCCGGCGCGCTCGCTTTGGGCGGGACCGGGATCGCTCTTGCCAGCCAGCATGACGGGCACGGCGCTGGGCACGGTGGCGCGCACGGCGGCGGCATGGCGCGAGCCGATGCCGATGGCGATGGCACCGTCACGCTTGACGAAGCCAGGGCGCAGGGCGCGACCCGCTTTGCCCGCATGGATGCCGATGGCGATGGCAGAATCACCCGCGACGACCGCGCAGCGCGGGCAGAGCAACGCTTTGCACAAGCGGACGCCGATGGCAGCGGCGAGGTAACCCCGCAGGAAATGGCCGGCGCACGCGAAGCGCGCAATGCGGAGCGGGCCGGACCGCGCGCAGAACGCCGCGTTCAACGACAGGCCCGGATGTTCGAGACGCTCGACACCGATGGCAGCGGCGGCCTGAGCGCAGCAGAGCTTGAGGCGGGCAAGGATATGATGCGTGAACGCCGGGCAGAACGCGGCGAACGCGCGGGCCGCATGGGTCGCCGTGGCTGGATGCTACGCGGTGTCGACACCAATAACGATCAGGTGATCAGCCGGGCCGAATTCGACGCAGCGATAGAGGCGCGCTTTGCCCGCATGGATACCGACGGTTCCGGCACGATTACCGCTGAAGAAATCACCGCGGCAAAGGAAGCGCGCAAGGCTCGCCGTGGCCAGCAAGGCGGTGGACAGGGCGCAGCTTCTTAAACCCCTCTCCCAAACTGACGAGACCAGGCCGACCCGGATCGCACGCCCAATGCTTGCGCGCCGGGTCGGCTGCTTTGTTCAGCCGCGACCCCTCGCCCTTCGCGCCGCATCGCTTTAAGAGGTCAGCATGAGCGCACCAGCCACGCACGAACAAACCGCCACCCGCGTCCTGCTGGTCGATGACGAGGCGACTTTGCGAGTGCCACTGGCGGAATACCTCGCCGGTCAGGGCTTTGCCGTGATCGAGGCGACCAGCGCAGCGCATGCCCGCAGCCTGCTGGCCGCAGCGCAGCCCGATACGCTGCCCGATATCGTCCTGCTCGACATCATGATGCCGGGCGAGGATGGCTTGTCACTGTGCCGCCATCTGGTCGAAACGCGCGCGCTGCCCGTGATTTTTCTGACCGCCCGGACCGAAGCGATGGACCGGATCATCGGGCTGGAGCTGGGCGCTGACGATTACATCCTCAAACCGTTCGAGCCGCGCGAACTGGTCGCACGCATCCGCACGGTGCTGCGCAGGGTCGCGCGCGGCCCCTCGCCAGAGGCATCGGGGGAGGACTGGCTGTACATGTTCGAAGGCTGGGAGCTCGACCCGCTGAAACGCAAACTGACCGATCCCGAAGGCGTCACCGTGCCGATCTCCACCGCCGAATTTCGCCTGCTGCGCGCCCTCCTCGATCACCCGCGCGCCGTCCTGGACCGCGACCGGCTGCTGGACATGGTGCAGGGTCGCTCCGCGCAGCTGTTCGACCGTGCGGTCGATAACCAAGTGAGCCGCCTGCGCCGCAAGATCGAGGCCGACAGCCGCGACCCGCAATACATCCAGACCGTGCGCGGCGGAGGCTATCGCTTTGCCGCGCAGGTCCAGCGCGGCCCTCCGCGACGTTCCGACGCGGGATGAGAGGGGGGATGAGGCGTTTCTTCCCCAAAAGTCTTTTGGGTCAGGTCATGGCGAGTGTCATGCTCGCGCTGCTGGTCGCGCAGATTGTATCGGCGACGCTGCTGTTTCGCGCGGGCGAGGACCGGCGCGAGGTTTCGGCACTGAGCGCGCTGGCCTTCCAACTGGCCGCAGGAACAGATCGGGTGGAGCAATTGCAACAGCGCGTATCGGGCGAGGCTCGCGAACCGGGAGAGAGACGCGCGGCGCGCACTCGCCAAGACGGCGAAAATGCGCAAAAGCCACGCGCACGCAGGCTGCCGCGATTGCTGCGCTACAGGCTCGCCGGGACATCGCCAATCGCGCCCGGAGAGCGCGGTGTGGACCCGGACCGCACGCAGCGATTGCGCGAATTGCTCGAGATCGAAGGGCTTTCCCCCTACAGCACAGCGTTGACCCTGCGGCGCGCCGGCGATGACCCTGCATTGGCCGAATTTGCGCGCGTCCGACCCCGGTTTGCCCAGCGCGAAAACTGGCGCGAAAGGCGCATATTCGTTGCCGCGATCCAGCGGGTCGAGGGCGGTGAATGGGAAGTCGCGCGCGTATTCGAGCGACCACGCCCGCGCGGTCAGATACCCGTGCTGATTATGCAGACGCTGGTCATGTTCGCGTTTCTGATCGTGATCCTTTATCTGGTGCTGCGCCGCATCACCCGCCCGCTCGAACAGTTGACCCAGCGTGTGGCTGACTTCGCCCGGTCACCCGATCGTGCCGTGCAGCTTGAGGAAAGCGGCCCCGCCGATACCCGCCGCCTGATCGCCGCGCACAATGCGATGGAGGCGCGGATTGCCGCGATGCTGGATGAAAAGGACGTGATGCTGGGCGCGATCGGCCACGATCTAAAGACGCCGCTGGCCGCGCTCAGGGTGCGGATCGAAAGCGTGCCCGATGACGTGCAGCGCGCGCGCATGGCCGACAGTATCGAGGATATCACCCGCACGCTCGACGATATACTTGCGCTGGCCCGCGTGGGGCGCGCGAACGGCATTGCGAACGCCGAGGCGGTCGATCTGAGCGCGCTCGCCGACAGTGTGATGGAGGAATTCGAGGATCTGGGCGAACCGGTTACGCTGGCGGTGCCGGAGGGCAGACTGGTCGCGCGGGTCCACGAAACATGGCTCAAACGCGCGATCCGCAACCTTGTCGGCAACGCCGTGCGTTACGGCGGGGCGGCGCGTGTGTCGCTGATTGCAAGCGATGAAGGGGCGCTGCGTATCATCATTCTGCGAGTGGACGATGACGGTCCCGGCATCCCCGAAGACCTGATCGCCGACATGCTCGAACCGTTCAGGCGGGGCGAGGCATCGCGCAACCGCGGCACTGGCGGTGCCGGGCTGGGCCTGACGCTCGCCCGTGCGATTGCGGTGGCGCATGATGGCGAACTGGTGCTGACCAATCGCCACGAGGGCGGGCGGATCGTTGGATTGCGCGCGGAAATAAGGCTGCCCGGATAGGCCGCGCCGCCAGCCTAACGCATCAGCCCACCGATCAGATTGCGCACAAACCGCCCGGCAACCGGCCCGGCAAGGTCGGTCGCGATCGAGCCGACCGCAGAGGTGATGCCCGACGCCATTGGGTTGGCCCGGCTTTTCTTGCCCAGCACCGCCGATGCAGCCGCGCCTGCCAGTCCGCCAGCGGCGACCTGCGTGCCGCGTGACAGTGCCTTGCCCCAGATCGAGGTGGACTTGCGCGAACGCTTGGCAACTTCCTCGACGCCCTCGGCCTCGACTTCCTCGGCGGTCACGGCGGCGTCCTGCGCCTTGGCCAGCAGAATTTCCTCGGCGCTTTCTCGGTCGATCGCCTGGTCATACTTGCCCGCAAACGGGCTGATCGACTGGATGATCGCGCGCTCCTTTGCATTGACCGGGCCAAGGCGCGAGCGCGGCGGCTTTATCAGCGTGCGCTGCACCACGGTGGGCGCGCCATCCTCATCCAGCGTGGAAACCAGTGCCTCCCCCACTTTCAACTGGGTGATCGCCTCTTCGACATCCAGATCCTTGTTGATGCGGAAGGTTTCGGCCGCCGCCCTGATCGCGCGTTGATCGCGCGGGGTAAATGCGCGCAGGGCGTGTTGCACCCGGTTGCCAAGCTGGCCTGCGACCTCTTCGGGGATGTCGATCGGGTTCTGCGTTACGAAGAACACCCCCACGCCCTTTGACCGGATGAGGCGCACGACCTGCTCGATCTTGTCCTGCAACGCCCCGGGCGCATCATCGAACAACAGGTGCGCCTCATCGAAGAAGAACACGAGCGTTGGCTTTTCCGGGTCGCCCACTTCGAGCAGGGCCTCAAACAGTTCGGCCAGCAGCCACAATAGGAAGGTCGCGTAGAGTTTGGGGCTGCGCATCAACTTGTCTGCGGCCAGCACGTTCACATGGCCGCGCCCGGCCTCGTCCACTTTCAGGAAATCGTCAATTTCCAGCGCGGGTTCGCCAAAGAAATGGTCCGCCCCTTGCGCCTCAAAGCTTAAAAGCTGGCGCTGGATCGCGCCGACCGATGGCTTGGAGACATTGCCATACTTGCCCGAAAGCTCAGCTGAGTTCTCATTCGCCCATTGCAGCATCGCCTGCAGATCGCCGAAATCGAGCAGCAGCAGGCCGTTGTCGTCGGCATAGCGGAACACGATCTGGAGCACGCCCTCCTGCGTCTCGTTGAGGTCCAGCAGGCGCGACAGCAGCAGCGGTCCCATCTCGGAAACGGTGGTGCGGATCGGGTGGCCCTGTTCGCCGTACAGATCCCAGAAAACCACGGGATTGTCGGAATAGGCATAGTCGGTCATGCCCAGTTCCTGCGCGCGCGATTCCAGCTTGTCCGCGTGCTTAAAGGTCGGGGATCCCGGCATGGCGATGCCCGACAGATCGCCCTTCACATCGGCGACAAAAACGGGGACGCCTTCAGCCGAGAAGCTTTCGGCCAGGCCCTGCAACGTCACCGTCTTGCCCGTGCCCGTCGCGCCCGCGACAAGGCCGTGGCGGTTCGCGCGTGACAAGGCGAGGCTCTGGTTTTCACCATTGCCGCCCAGACCCAGAAAGATATCGCTCATCGTCTGTCAAACCCCTTGAAACCTGTGCGCACGGAATGCAGAGCCGATGCGAAGCGGTCAACCTCTCGACTTGGGGCCGGTATGGGTTAAGTGGGGGATATGGGAGAGCCGATACCATTCATTCTGCTGGATGATGCGCGCGAGAGCGGGGCTGCCGATGCACTGCTGTATCAGGCGCCGGGCGCTGTGTTTGCCGCCTTTCACGCGAACGATGTCGAACAGGTGTTGAGCGAGGCACACGCTGCGCATAAAACCACAGGCGGCCATCTGGCGGGCTATATCGCCTACGAAGCCGGGCTGGCGCTGGAGAAGAAACTCGCGCCTTTGGCAAATGCGCGTTCGGGCGGAGCCGGGCCGCTCGTTTGGCTTGGCCTGTTTGATGATGCGCCGCAGCGGATTGCCGCCGCCGATGTGCCCGGCTGGCTGGCGGCGCGTGGCTCTGGCGACAAGACCAGCATCGGCCCGCTCGATCCGCAACTGTCGTCCGGCGGATACATTGCCGCTTTCGAAGCGCTGCGCGAGGCGATCCATGCTGGCGACATCTATCAGGCGAACCTCACCTATCCGCTCGCCGGATCGTATCGCGGCGATCCTGTGACGCTTTATGCGCAGCTGCGCGCCAGCGCGGGCGCGGGCTATGGCGGGATCGTGTTCGACGGGTCGCACTGGCTTTTGAGCTTTTCGCCCGAACTGTTCGTCGCTCTCGAAGATGACGCGGCCAAGGTCAAACCGATGAAGGGCACGCGCCCGCGCGGCGGCGATGCGGCGGCAGACCGCGCGCTGGCGCAGGAGCTTACCAGTTCGGTCAAGGACAGGGCCGAAAACCTGATGATCGTCGATCTGATGCGCAACGATCTTTCGCGCGTCGCAGTACCGGGCAGCGTCCGGGTGGACGCGCCCTTCGCGGTCGAAAGCTATCCCACGGTGCACCAGATGGTTTCAACGGTGCGCGCCACTCTGATGCCGGAGAGGGGCGCGATGGATCTGGTGCGCGCGCTGTTTCCTTGCGGATCGATCACCGGCGCGCCAAAGATCCGGGCGATGGAGCTAATCAATGAGGTCGAGCGCGATGCCCGCGGGGCCTATTGCGGCGCGATCGGCAGGATCGGCCCGGACGGAGCGGCGGCGTTCAACGTCGCAATCCGCACCCTGCGCCTGACGCCCATTGAAAACGGACAGGGCAGCGCAGTGCTGGGCGTCGGATCGGCGATTGTCGCGGACAGCGATGCGATGGCAGAACGGCGCGAATGCGAGGTCAAGGCGGGCTTTGCGCGCGCCGCCTCCCCTGCCAACGACGCGCCGCAATGCGACCTGATCGAGACGATGGCGTTCGACCCGGAGAACGGCATTGCGCTGCTGGAACTGCACCTGGAACGCATGAAGCGCAGCGCGGCGGTGCTGGGCCATGCCTTTGATCGCCATGCCGCACGCAACCAGATTCAGGCGTTGTGCTTTGAGCTGGAAGACCCGGCCAAGGTCCGACTGCGAACGGCGCGCAGCGGATCGACCGCGCTGGAGGCCGGTCCCATGCCCGCTTCGTTTGACGGCGATGTCCAGGCGGTGGCCCTGCCCCACCCGCTCGACCCGTCAGACTGGCGGTTGGCGCACAAGACGAGCGATCGCGGCTTTTACGAAGACGCGCTAGACGCAGCGCGCGCGATGGACGCCGCAGAGGCGGTGCTGGTGCGCGGTGATGGTCTGGTGACCGAGGGCGCGTGGACGAACATCTTTGTCGAGCGCGATGGCGTGCTACTGACGCCGCCCGCAACGCTTGGCCTGCTGCCGGGGGTGCTGCGCGCCTTCCTGCTCGAGAAGCAACGGGCGCGCGAAGCGGAGCTGACGCTGGACGATCTGGCGGGCGGTTTCTGGCTTGGCAATGCCGTGCGCGGGCTGTTCAAGGCGCAATTGCTCTAGCCTGCATCCATCAGACCCTTCGACAAGTTGGAGGCAACGCGATACGGGGCAATCATGCAAACCCCCCAGATCCTGTTCGAAGACGGCGAAGCGCTCGTCATAAACAAGCCCGCCGGGCTCCCCATAGAACGCCCGCGTCGCGGCGGAGCGAGCCTTGTGGATCATCTCGATGCGCTGAAACTCGGTTTTGAGCGCGCGCCTGTGCCCGTTCACCGGCTCGATACCGATACCAGCGGTTGCCTGCTGCTGGCGCGCAATCCCAAGGCGCTCAAACGGTTCAACCGTGCGTTTGAGGATCGGCTGGTGACCAAATCCTATATCGCGGTGTTGGCCGGGCATCCGCCGGGCGATGCGGGCACGATAGAACTGTCGCTGGCCAAGATCAGCTCCGAGGAAAAGGGCTGGCGCATGATCGCTGCCAAAAAGGGCAAGCCGGCCGTCTCGCACTGGGAACTGGTCGAGGTGCTGGGGCCGCACAGCGTTATCCGCTTTCGCCCCGAAACCGGTCGCACGCACCAATTGCGGGTCCATGCGCTCAAAGGGCTGGGCGCGCCGTTGCTGGGCGATCCGGTCTATGGCGCGGAGGGACAGCGCGGAAAGGGTGCCGCGCGCACCATGCTCCACGCCGAGAGCCTGATCGTGATGCGCGAGGGCAAGCCTGCGATCGAGGCGCGCGCCCCGCTGCCGGCGGACTTTGTGGCGCTAGGAGTGCGCGACGGGGAAGTGCGCGATGGATGACGGGCTGCTCAGCCGAGCGCACGCGCTGGCGCAGGAGAGCTTCCTCGCAGGCTCCGGCCCCGGCGGACAGAATGCCAACAAGGTCGCGACCGAAGTGCAGCTGCGCGTCAATATCTATGCCCTGCGCCTGCCCCCTACGGTATTCGCGCGGCTGCGCGAACTCGCAGGCTCGAAACTGATTGCCAGCGGCGATCTGCTCATCAACGCGCGGACGCACCGCACGCAGGATGCGAATCGGCAGGAGGCGCGCGAAAAGCTCGAAGACCTGCTCGAGGCAGCGCACCGCCAGCCGCGCAAACGCGCACGCTCCCGCGTGAACCGGGTGGGCAAGGTCAAACGGCTGAAATCAAAGAAGGCGCGCGGGACGCTCAAGGCCAATCGCGGGAAGGTAAGCCGGTCCGACTGGTAGACGTTTGCGGGCGGTCGTGGTGCTTTGCATTGCTTGACTTTTGCCCGTGAATCGCCCACGGCGCGCCTCTGCAAGGCGGCGACACCATCTTTCTGGTGCGCGTCGCGCTTTTGTTTTTACGGCCACCCGGCGCGTTCGGGGGGCTACCATCCGATCTTAGGAAACCGCCATGGCGAAGTCAGCAACCGTCAAGATCAGGCTTGTGTCGAGTGAAGGCACCGGCTTTTTCTATGTCACGAAAAAGAACCCGCGCAACACCACCGAAAAGATGTCGTTCCGCAAATACGATCCGGTCGTGAAAAAGCACGTCGAGTTCAAGGAAGCGAAAATCAAGTAAGGCGCATCCCTGCGGGTTCATGCCCGAGGGGATTTTCCTGTCTTATGCTTCCTGACAATTCAGCCGCCATTCAAGCCCCGATCTGCAAGGCCATGGGCATGATAAAGCTGATCTCCAAAATTCGCAGCTGTTCCGTCCTTGGGGCGCCCGTCCGCCTGATGGCTGGCGGGCTTTTCGCCGTTTCGGTAGTCGCCGTGCCCGCAGCGACGCTGCTGGCGCCGCCTGCCCCGTTGCACGCGCAAACCCGCACCGGTGATCTGGACCGGGCGGTCTCGGCACTGCGCGGTATCTCGACCATGCGCGCCGATTTTACCCAGACCGATCGGCAGGGCAGCGCGATGCGCGGTGTGCTGACGCTGAAACGTCCGGGCAAGATTCGCTTCGATTATGGCAAGAACGCCGATCTGCTGGTCGTGGCAAACGGCAAATCGCTCTACATGGTCGATTACGAGGTGAATCAGGTCGAACGCTGGCCGATCAGCAATTCGCCGCTGGGGGCTCTGCTCGATCCCAATCGCGACGTTAAGCAATACGGCACCCTTGTGCCAACCGGCAGCCCCGAAGTGCTCAGCATTATGGTCGAGGACCGCAAAAAGCCCGAATACGGCAAGATCAATCTGATCTTCGTGAAAAATGCCAGCGCGCCGGGCGGCTTGCAGCTGACCCACTGGGTTGCGCTCGATGCGCAGAACAACCGCACTACAGTGCGTTTGACGAATCACCGCTATGGCGTGTCCGTGGCTGACAGCACATTCACATTCCGCGACCCGCGCCGGACGTCCCGTCGCCCAAACTGAACGCTTCGTCCCCGAACGGTTGTACAGATACGACAAACGTAGGGGCGCGTTCATACAGGCGAAAGCTGCTTACGGGTAATTCGTTTCCCAAGGCGGTTGAGGAAGAGTTTCCCCCCTGTTGCTTTTGCCTCTCAATAAGCCGCCTTGCACAAGCGTGACGAACGCTAACAATGGAACCCCTGCCCCATCGCCCCCGGGGTAGGGGTTTTTTGTTTTGGTTTTTGCATTCCACCGGGCGCACGGATCGGGCGCACGGTATCCTTGCTCCCCCGGCCTGCGGCGTAATTTCAGGGCGTGTCTGTCAGCGTGAGCGGGTCACGTTCGAATCGCCAGCGAAGTCGTCCCTGTTGTTCGGTGCGCGATGCGGCACCGAATCAATCCCAACCAAATGCCTTGCGGATGAAATCATAGATCAGGTTCTGTTCGATCACCCCGCGCACCTGGGTGGCACCCGGTCCTTGCGCGAACAGCGCCACATCCTCGCCGCCGTGGGTTTCGCTGCCCAGGGGAATCGCGGATTGCTGGCGCGCTGTGATGCCGGTTTGCGGATCGGGCCGCTCAGCCAGATTGGCGATTGATCCGGGGCCGTTGCCGTATCCCAGCGTGGTATACGGCTTGCGGTCTGCGGCCAGCGTGGGCCCGCCATCGGCCCCATCGTCATCCTCGCCGCCGCCTTCGGGGGGGACCACCAGCCCCAGAATATCGTTTCCGCGCCGGGGATAGCCCGAGATCGTGAAGACGTGGCTGTGATCGGCGGTCACCATGATCAGCGTTTCGGCAGGATCGGTGTTGTCGATTGCATACTGGATCGCATTGGCAAATTCGACCGCCTCTTCCAGCGCAAGACCTGCCTGGCCGGCATGGTGCGCGTGATCGATCCGCCCGCCTTCGACCATCAAGTAATAACCGTCTGGATCGGTCTTGAGTCGGGCGATGGCGGTTTGCGTCATCTGCGTCAGCGTGGGTTCGGTAGTGTCGCGATCCGCTTCGGCCATGTAATCCATGTGGCTGGAGCCGAACAGGCCCAGCACCGGCTTGCCCATTGGTGCAGCGGCCAGCGCAGCCTTGTCAGAGACATAGGTGCCGCCGGTCCGCTGCGCCCATTGCGCGGGCAGATCGGCGGCAGCATCGGCGCGGCGGCCACCCTTGTCCTTGCCAAAGAAGCTGCTGGTCCCTCCGCCCAGCGCAACGTCCCAATCGGCCTCGACCAGCTGGGTCGCGATATCCTTGCACCCCTTGCCCTGCTGATCGGCGGGCATGGCGGCGTCTGCCTCCCAGTTGCGATCGGCGCTGCGGGCATAGACGCTGGCTGGCGTCGCATGGGTCAACCGCGCGGTGGAGACGATGCCCAGCGCCAGCCCGCGCCGTTTCACTTCCTCGCCCAGCAACGGCAGCGGGTTCGCCAGCCCGGATGCACAGCTTCCGCGCTCCACCCCCGGCCCCACGCCCAGCACACCGATCTTGGTTTTCTGGCCCGAATGTATGGCGGTGGCCGTGCCCGCGCTATCGGGCACCTGCGCGTTGGTGTTGTAGGTTTTGACGAGCGCGACATTGGGGAATTTTTCAAAGCTGAGGGAGTTCTCCTCGCCCGTTTCCCCGCGCTTTTGCCCGGCATAGATGCGCGCGGCGGTGATCGTGGAGATGCCCATGCCATCGCCGATGAACAGGATGACGTTCTTGGCTTTTGCCTCGGCAGGCGCGGCAGCAATCGGTGAGCTGGCAGAAACGCGCGCGCCGCCATCGGTGCCGGTGGTCGAACACGCACCCAGGGGCAGCGCAGCGGCAATAAGGGTGATGGCAGGCAAGATCGGGCGGAACATGGCGTTGGACTCCTGAAAATCTGTGCGCGTCCTATCCCTGATGACTGTTACACAAAAGGGAAAGGTGGAGTTTCTTGTCGACGCTCCCTAAGTCGTTTTGCATGATTTCTGTTGCAACCTGGAATATCAATTCGGCCCGCCTGCGCCTGCCGATCATCGAAAAATACCTTCGCGAAGAGGCGCCCGACGTGCTGTGCCTGCAAGAGATCAAGTGCCAGGACTTTCAGTTTCCTGCCGCCGCTCTCGCGGATCTTGGCTACACCCATCAGGCGATCAGCGGTCAGAAAGGGTATCACGGCGTCGCCACGGTCAGCCGCGTGCCGATTCGCGAAGTCGCCCGCCACGACTGGCAGGCGAATGGCGAGGCGCGGCACATCTGCGTTGAGGTCGAGGGGCGCGATATGCTGATCGACAATGTCTATGTACCGGCAGGCGGCGACATTCCCGACCGCGAAACGAATGCGAAGTTCGGCCAGAAGCTGGATTTTCTGGAGCGGATGACCCGCTGGGCCGACACGGTTGACCGGCCTTCGCTGATCGTGGGCGATTTCAACATCGCCCCGCTGGAAAGCGACGTGTGGAACCACAAACAACTGCTCAAGGTCGTCAGCCATACGCCGATTGAGGTGGAGGCGCTCAAACGCTTTCGCGAGGCGCATGGCTGGGCGGATATCGGGCGCGAATTCGTGGCCGAGCCGGAGCGGTATTACAGCTGGTGGTCGTATCGCTCGCCCGACTGGCGCAAGAACGATCGCGGGCGCAGGCTCGATCACATGTGGGCCAGCCCCGCGTTGGCAAAGCAGGCGCGCGCGCATCGTATGCTGGAGGACGCGCGCGATTGGGAGAAGCCATCCGACCACATCCCGCTGGTGACGGAGTTCGATCTCTGAACGGCACGCCCTCCCCTGCGCCCTCGCCCGAACGCCGGGCCGCGCAGGCGGTGGATGCGCTGCGGCACGGCTGGCCGCTGGCGTTTGATGGGGGTCCAACGCTGCTGCCGGTAGAAACCGCGATTGCCCTTGGGGCACGTGCGCCGCGCATGCTGATATCGGCCGCGCGCGCAGCGACTCTCAAACTCGCCAATCAGCGCGAAGCTGCCGCTCCGCACGCGCCGGTCCTGATCCGGGGCGCAGAGCCGTTCACGCTGGGCGATGCGGTGCCGATTGCCGATCCCGCGCTGGATCTCATCAACCCGCTGAAAGGGCCGTTTCGCGCCGAGGCGATCGGCTGGGATGACACCGCGCGCACCGCGCTGGAACTGGCGCGGATTGCGGGCATCCTGCCGGCCTTCATGGTCGACCCCGTGGACGCGGGCGAGCCGCATGTGCTGTATCCAGGTGACCTTGGCGCTTTCGCACAGACCGGCAATCTGCGCATCGTCACCCGCGCGCGCCTGCCCGTTAACGCCAGCGAGGATGCGGAAATCATCGCCTTTCGCTCCACCGCCGACACACGCGAGCATGTCGCGCTGATTATCGGGCAGCAGGACGGGGACAGGCCGCCGCTCGTGCGCCTCCATTCCGAATGCCTGACAGGCGATATTCTGGGCAGTCTGAAATGCGATTGCGGCCCGCAGCTCGATGGCGCGCTGGCCGCGATGGCGCGGCACGCGCGCGAGGAAGACGGCTGGGGCGTGCTGCTGTATCTGCGGCAAGAGGGGCGCGGCATCGGTCTCGTCAACAAATTGCGCGCCTATCGTCTGCAGGATCAGGGGTTTGACACGGTGGACGCGAACCAGCGGCTTGGCCTGCCAGACGAAGCGCGCGATTTCCCGGTCGCGGCGCGGATGCTGGAACTGATCGGAGCACGCGCCATCCGCCTACTGACCAACAACCCGGCCAAGGTTGATGCGCTGGAGCAAGCGGGCATTTGCGTCACCGAACGCGTGCCACATCAATTGCCCGATAACCCCCACAACGCCCGCTATCTGGCGACGAAGCGCGATCGGTCCGGACACCTTTTGAAATGATTGGCCCCGCAATCCCCATCACCATCCGGCCCGAAGCTCCCGGTGACGAAGACGCCATCTTTGCGTTGATTAAGGCCGCCTTTCGCGACATGCCGTTCAGTCAGGGTGACGAACAGCATCTGGTCACGGCGCTGCGCGCCGATGGTGATCTCACGCTGTCTCTGGTAGCCGAGGATGTGGAGCGGATTGTAGGTCACATCGCATTCTCGCCGGTGCAGGTCGAGGATGGGACGCCCGGATGGTTTGATCTTGGCCCGGTTTCAGTTTGGCCAGAATTGCACAATCGCGGCATTGGCAGCGCGCTGGTGCGGCGCGCCATTGCCGATTTGCGAGCGTTTGGAGCGAAGGGAATCGTGCTTTTGGGCAGTCGGGATTATTACGGCCGTTTTGGTTTCAGGCACGAACCTCAGCTTGTCTATCCCGGCCCGCCTGCCGAATATTTCCAGTGTATGGTGCTGGAAGGCGATCTGCCCTCCGGCGTCGTTACGCACGCCCCGGCTTTTCGATAACGCTCAGCGCCGCTCGTATTTGGTGAGGCCTTCCGCCAGCCGGTTGCCTGCCATCTGTACAGCCGCGCCGGTCCAGTCGGCCACGAAGGCGCTCTGGCGGCGGATGCCGGGGACAAAGCGCGCCTCGTTGCCTTCAACCACCAGTCCATCGGAATTGTGCAGACTGGTCTCGGCGCCCAGCGCGATGAAGGCGGAATAGTTTTCCTTGTCGCGGCCCTGCACAAACCAGTTGTTCGAAATTGTGCCCTTGCTGCCCGCAGGCAGGTCGATCATGTAATTTGTGGCTTTGCCCGCGGCATCATCGAACGAATTGTCCTCGATCACCACGCGGCCAGCGCGCGATTTGAGATAGTGCCCGCCGCGTCCTTTTTCGAACCGGCTTTCGCGCACGGTCAGTTCCCCGAAATTGCCGATGTACAGCGAATGCGCGCACCCGGCGGAATTCTCGCACGTACCCAGTCCGCTGAAAGTGGAGCGGGTGATGAAAATGCGCGAGGCGGGATCATCGGCCGACAGGATGCCCTGCTGGCTATCGAGGAAGCGGGTGTAGGCGACGTTCAGCGCGCCACGTTCCAGCCGGATGCCTGCGCCATTGCCATCGGGCACCACGATGTTGCGAAACGTCAGCCCGCGCACTTCGGCACCGATCCCGCGCAGCACCAGCGAAGCCTTGCCCTCGCACGCGCGCCCTTCGAACACCGCCGTGCCCGCTGTTTGCGCGACATAAGTGATGACGCCCTGTTCCTGCACCGCGCATTCGCGATAGGTGCCCGGCGCGATGCGAATCGTGCCGCGACGCTCCCCGATATCCTTCACCGCGACCTGCAACGAGGAAAAGCTTTTGCCCGTTTCCACGATGGTGAACGGATTATCCGCTCGCTTGGCCTCTTGCGCAAACGCGCCGCTGCCGGGCAGCGCGCACAGCGACATCGCTGCGATTACGCCCGCCAACAGCGAACGCCGACGAGTATTGCCGCGTGATCCGCAGGTCGAGAGGTTGGAGTTTTCGATCATCTGCGCGGGGACTATCGCGCGCCATGTGCGTGCCAAGCGCGGTATCGCCGTTGTGCCGTTTCGATGCAGCAATTGACACTTGGCTTAATGCTCGCCTGCGCGCTAAACGGCTGCATAACAGCATTGCCCTTTGGAGGAAAAATCGATGAAAAAGCTCATTACCCTTGCAGCCCTTGGCACTCTTTCGCTCGCGCTTGGCGCGTGTGGCAGCGCCGAAGACGCCTCGACCGAAGCAAGCCCCGATACCGTTGAAATGCCCGCCGAGACCGCGCTGGAGCCGATCGCTGAAGAGCCAATGCAGACTACCGGAGCAACCGCACCGCGTGCCAGCGAAGTCGATGGCCCCGCGCCGGTCACGGAAGAAACTGCCAACAACGCGGCTGAGCGCGCTGCCGATGTCGCCAAACAGGCCGAAGAAGCCGCCGCCGCTGCCGAAGCTGCCGATGGCCTGGACGGGGTTGAATAAGCGAGCGATGGTACGGGCGCGCTTTCCCCTTGCAATCGCAACGCTTGCCGCCGTGGTGGTGAGCGCCTGCAATTCCGGCCCGGCTGACAGTGGCGACACAGTCCCCGGCGCGGTAAGCGAGGGCGAGGCGCGCGCGCTCGACGAAGCGGCCTCGATGCTCGATGAAAAACGCCTGCCCGAAGGCGCCCTGCCAGATGTTGATCCGGTCGCACCAGCGGATGCGACGGATGCGGCGGAAGGCAATCGCACACCCAAAGCCAAATAGGCCGCACAACAAAGGCACCTCGTTATGAACGCTCCGATGACCAACCCTGCCCGCTCCAACCCCGGAATGGACGAGGACAGCTTTGAGCAGTTCGCCGAGCAGCTGCAACGCTATGTGCGCGAACGGCTGATCCCGGCAGAAGCGGACGTTATCGAGCACGACCGGGTGCCGCCCGAAATCATCGATGAAATGCGCGACATGGGCCTGTTCGGCATCAGCGTGCCCGAAGAATATGGCGGCGCGGGGCTGAACATGACGCAGTATGCGCGCGTCGTGAACATGATGAGCTATGCCGCGCCCGCCTACCGCTCGATCTTCTCGATCAATATCGGCATGTTCGCCAGCGCGCTGAAAAACGGCGCGACCGAAGCGCAGCGGGCCGAGTGGTATCCCAAACTGGTCGAAGGCAGGATCGCCTGTTTCGGCCTTACGGAACCGGGTTCTGGCAGCGATTCCGCTGCGATGCAGACCACCGCGGTGGCCGATCCTGACGGCAATGGCTGGATATTGAACGGGACCAAACGCTACATCACCAACGCCCCCCACGCCGATGTTGCGTTGATCATGGCGCGCACGGATAAGGAGGCGCTGCCCAAAAACGCGCATGTCAGCGCGTTTCTGGTGCCGATGAATACGCCCGGCATCTCAACCGGATCGCCGGACAAGAAGATGGGGCAGGCCGGATCGCACATCTCCGACATCATGCTCGACGATGTGCGTGTGCCGGGCGATGCGCTGTTGGGCGGGGAGACCGGCAAGGGCTTCCGCTTTGCGATGCAGAGCCTTGATAACGGGCGCATTTCGGTGGGCGCCGCAGCGACCGCCTATGCCCGCCGCGCGCTCGATTCCGCGCTGCGTTACGCCAATGAGCGGCAGGCGTTTGGCGAACCCATCGCGCGGTTCCAGCTGATCCAGGCGATGCTGGCCGACAGCGAGACCGAAATCTACGCCGCCGAATGCATGATGCGCGATGTCACCGCGCGCGCCGACCGGGGCGAGAATATCCTGACCAAAGCTGCCGCGTTCAAGGTGTTCGCCTCCGAAATGTGCGGCCGCGTGGTCGACCGGGTGGTCCAGATCTATGGCGGCGCAGGCTATCTGGCGGAATACGATGCCGAACGCTTTTATCGCGATGCGCGCATCTATCGCATCTACGAGGGCACGACGCAGATACTGCAACTCCAGATCGCCAAGCACATGCTGCGCGAATGGGAAGCGGCGAACGGGTGAGCGCGCTTGTATAAACTGCTCACCGACCTCTCGATCATCGAAGTCTCCAGCTTCGTCGCCTCACCCACGGCCGGTCTGTATTGCGCGCAAATGGGGGCGGAGGTCATCCGCGTCGACCATGTGGCAGGCGGGCTGGATTACGACCGCTTCATGCTGACCAGCGAAGGGCGCTCGCTCAGCTGGGAGAACCTCAACCGGGCCAAGAAATCGGTGGCGCTCGATCTGCGCAGCGGCGAGGGCCGCGAACTCTGCGTCGAACTTGCCAGCCGCACCGGGCAATGCATTACCAACCTGCCCGAACAAAGCTTTCTCAGCCATGCTGCAATGGAGGCCAGACGCCCGGAGAACGGCGACGCGATGATCTCGCTGCGTATCATGGGCTGGCACGATGGACGACAGGCGATGGACTTCACCGTCAACGCAGCATCGGGCTACCCGCTGATGACCGGGCCGGAGGATTGGCCAGAAGGATTGGACGCGGCAACCGCGCCGCCGATCAATCAGGTGATGCCCGCGTGGGACTTCATCACCGGGGCCTATTCCGCCTTCGCCCTGCTCGCCGCGCTGCGTCACCGCGATGCCACCGCCGAAGGGGCCGAGGTGCGCGTACCGCTCGGCGATGTGGCGATCGGCACGCTCGCCAATTCAGGCGCGATGGCGGAAATGCTCTATCGCGGGGCCGACCGGGAACGGTTGGGCAATGCGATCTGGGGCGCGTTCGGGCGCGATTTCCGCAGCCGGGATGGTGTGCGCTTCATGGTTGCAGCGTTGACGCCAAAGCAGTGGGATGGGCTGATCGCCGCGTTCGATCTTGCCGCGCCCATCGGCGTGCTGGAGGCGGAACTGGGCGTGCAGTTTGCCGATGGGGATGAGCCGCGCTTTACCCACCGCCACCGCCTGTTCGACCTGTTCGAGCGCACGATCGCTGCCCACGATTACGCCGCGCTCGAAGGCATGATGAAAGCGCATGGCTGCACCTACGAGCGGTATCGTACCGCCCACGAGGCCGCGACCGATCCCGTGCTGGTGGCCGACAATCCGCTGTTCGGACCCTCTCCCGCCAACCCTTCGGGCTTTGAATATCCCGCCACGCGCAGCTTTGCCAACCTGCCCGGACGCGCACCGGGCGATCCGGCCCCTGCCCCCTATCTGGGCGAACATTCCGAAGAGGTTCTGGCGGAGCGGCTGGGGTTGTCCTCAGGTGCAATCGGCAAACTGGTGGATGCGGGCACCGTGGCGTTGAGCGACGCGAACAAGCGATAAGGAACGGTTATGACCAGAAGAGCCGCCATTTGCACCCCCATCCGTACCCCGGTGGGCAAATTCCTGGGCGGGCTTTCCTCCCTGAATGCAGGCGAGCTGGGCGCTGTCATCCTGCATGAACTGATCGAACGATCCGGTATCGATCCGGCGCGCGTCGATGACGTGGTCTTCGCACAAGGGTATGGCAATGCCGAGGCTCCGGCCATAGGCCATTGGTCGTGGCTGGCCGCCGACCTGCCGCTCGAAGTGCCCGGCTATCAGGTTGACCGGCGCTGTGGATCGGGGCTGCAAGCGGTCGCGAACGCGGCGATGATGATCGAGACCGGCATGGCCGATGTCGTTGTTGCGGGTGGATGCGAGAGCATGTCCAACGTGGAGCATTACACCACCGATCTTCGCAGCGGCGTGCGCATGGGCGACATGACGCTGCACGATCGGCTTTCGCGAGGGCGCGTGATGAGCCAGCCATCCGAACGCTTCGGCGTCATCACCGGCATGATCGAGACGGCGGAAAACCTCGCCAAGGAATACGACATCACCCGCGAGGAAGCCGACGCCTATGCCGTGCGCTCGCATCAGCGTGCCGCCGCCGCGTGGGAGGCGGGCAGGTTCGATGCGCAGCTCGTGCCCATTGACGTGCCGCAAAAGCGCGGCGATCCGGTCGTGTTCGACCATGACGAGGGCTATCGCACCGATGCCACGATGGCGACGCTGGGCCAATTGCGCGCGTTGGAGATCAGAAACGATCCGCACGCCATCGTCACCGCGGGCAATGCCAGCCAGCAAAACGATGCGGCGGCTGCGTGTCTGGTGGTGGCGGAAGACAAACTGGAAGAGTTGGGGCTCACTCCGATGCTGTGGTTCGGCGGCTGGGCGGCGGCGGGATGCCACCCGGCGCGCATGGGCATCGGTCCGGTCCCGGCGGTGGAGCGGCTGTTTGAACGGCGCGGATATAGCTGGGACGACATCGGCCTCATCGAGCTCAACGAAGCGTTCGCGCCGCAGGTTCTCGCGGTGCTGAAGGGGTGGGGCTGGAGCGCGGACGATTCGCGCCGCGACATTCTCAACGTCAACGGTTCTGGCATCTCACTGGGCCACCCCATTGGCGCAACCGGCGGGCGCATCCTTGCCGACATAGCGCATGAAATGCACCAGCGCGAAGTGCGCTATGGGCTGGAGACGATGTGCATCGGCGGCGGGCAGGGCATCGCCGCGGTGTTCGAGCGCGCGGTCTGATGAGCGAATTTTCCGCGTGGATCGGGCGCGAGGCCCGCGCGAAGGATCGGCTGGACGAGGCGCGGGCCGCTCGCTGGCTGGCGACGTTCGATCTTACGTTGCCAGCTTCCAGGCTACAACGCGCGATCATGCCGCAGGGCATCCATTTCGCGCTCTGCACCCCCGAAGCGCCCACCGCCACGCTGGGCGAAGATGGGCACCCCGCGCGCGGCGATAGCCGCACCAGCTTTCTCCCGCCCTTTATCATGCCGCGCCGGATGTGGGCATCGAGCGCGATGCAGTTCATCGCCCCCATCGCGATTGGTGCGGTGATTGAGCGCGTCAGCCGCGTCGCTGCGATCAATGAGAAGGATGGCGGATCGGGCCGGCTCGCCTTCGTCGATCTCGAGCATACGACCAGCGCCAATGGCACCATCGCCGTGCGCGAGACGCAGACGCTGGTCTATCGCGAGGCCGCCGCACCCGATGCCCCGCTCAGCCCGCCAGAGAAGGGCGCAGGCACGTTCGAGGCGAGCGAATGGGATGCGGTGCGCACGATCACTCCATCTCCCGCGCTGCTGTTCCGATATTCCGCGCTGACCTTCAACACCCACCGCATCCACTATGACGCGCCCTATGCGAGCGCGGTTGAGCGGTATCGCGGGCTGGTGGTGCATGGGCCGCTCACTGCCAGTCTGCTGTTGCAGCTGGCCGCACGAGAATTGGGCGAAAACCGGGTGCGGCATTTCGAATTTCGCGGGGTTTCCCCGGCGATCGCAGGCGAGCCGCTGCACCTTACGATGAGGAGCGCCAATAGCGGCGGTTATGAGCTCGCCGCCTTCTCCAGCGACGGGCGGCAGGTGACGAAGGCGAACGCCGCGCTCTAGCCCAGCGGATAATCCGCAATCGGTTTCAACACGTCGTAGCTTTCCGATTTCGGCGCGCGGCTCAATTCGGGAAAATCGATTTCGGGCGGCTCCACATGGGTATCGGGCAGGCGATCCAGCAGATTACGGATTAAGGTCAGCCTACCGCGTTTCTGATCGTTGAAATCCACCAGCGTCCACGGCGCGTGATCGCTATGTGTCGCCTTCAGCATCGCCTCGCGCGCTTGCGTGTACGCATCGTAATGCCCCCGCGCCGCAAGATCGATGGGGGACAGCTTCCAGCGTTTGAGCGGATCGTCCAGCCGTTCTTTCAGGCGCTCTTCCTGCCGATCCTGATCGGTCGTCAGCCAGTATTTGAACAGCAATATGCCATCATCGGTAAGCAGTTTTTCAAACACCGGCGTCTGATCGAGGAAACGCGCGACTTCATCATCGTCGGCATAACCCATGACCTTCTCCACGCCTGCACGGTTGTACCAGCTGCGGTCGAACAACATTATTTCACCCGCCGTGGGCAGGTGCGCGATATAGCGCTGGAAATACCATTGTCCGCGTTCGTCATCGGTCGGCTTGCCCAGCGCCACGGTGCGGCACTGGCGCGGGTTCAGATTTTCGCGCACCGCGGTGATCGCCCCGCCCTTGCCCGCGGTGTCGCGCCCCTCGAACAGCACCACGATCCGCGCGCCAGTGGTGCGCGCCCAGCGCGCCATAGCGACCAGTTCTTCGGTCATGGGTTCGAGCAGTTCGCGGTATTCCTTGCCTTTGAGCGCCATATTCCAGCCCCTTTGGATCGCTTTTGGTCTTGTGCCTTGGCCCTGCTAGCCTCAGATTGGGGGTTATGGCCACTCTTGCTGATCCTTCTGTTGACTACACCCGGCTGCCCGAGCTGCCCGAAGAGGTCTTCACCGCCCCGCTCGCAAAGCCTGCGCATGTCGGAGAGGACTGGCTCGAGCCTGCGCAAACCGATTACAGTTCGCATGAGCATACGATCTGGGACGATCTGTTCGCGCGTCAGATGGAGGTTCTGCCGGGCCGCGCAGCCAGCGCGTTTCTGGCGGGGCTCGAAAAGCTCGATCTGGGCAAGGGCGGCGTGCCGCAATTTGCCGCCATGTCGCAGGATCTGCAACAGCTGACCGGGTGGAGCGTGGTGCCGGTTCCGATGCTGATCCCCGATCACGTGTTCTTCTGGCACCTTGCCAACCGCCGCTTTCCGGCGGGCAATTTCATCCGCACGCGCGAGGCTTTCGACTATATTCAGGAGCCCGACGTGTTCCACGATGTGTTCGGCCACGTCCCGATGCTGACCGATCCGGTCTATGCCGATTATATGCAGGAATATGGCCGCGCCGGGTGGAAGGCGATGCGGTACAATCGGTTGAAGGCACTGGGATCGCTATACTGGTACACGGTCGAATTCGGCCTGATCCAGGAAGCTGACGGGATCAAGGCGTATGGCGCGGGGATCCTGTCCGGCCCGACCGAGGCGGTGTTCGCAGTAGAGGCGCAAAGCCCCAATCGCATCATGCTGAATGTCGATCGGGTGATGCGCACCGATTACGTGATCAGCGATCTGCAGCCGACCTATTTCGTGATCGAGAGTTTCCGCGAGCTGTTCCGCCAAACGGTGGAACGTGATTTCGATCGACTGTACCGCAATCTGCCTGCCGGGTTCACCTATGCCAACAGCGCGGTGATCGATGTCGACAATGTGGTCCATCGCGGCACACAGGAATATCACTTGCGCGGCGGGGCCGGATCAGGGGCGGAGCCGCGGTAAACGAAAAACGGCCCGGAAACAGTGTCCGGGCCGCTTTACTTGATATTCGTTTTTCCGGGAGAGGATTACATCCCCTGGGCTTCGTCCATCGCTTCGCCTTCGGCTTCCATGGCGTCTGCCTTGTCTTCCGCTGCGTCGGTCATCGCGTCTTCCTGACCTTCGGTGATGGCACCGGCGTCTTCCATGGCTTCAGCCTGCTCATCGACCACTTCGGCGTTCTGCTCGCCTGCGTCTTCCATCGCGTTTTCGTTCGGGCCTTCGCAGGCTGCGATCGAAAGACCCATGGCTGCAATCATAACGGTCGCGGTATACTTGGTGTTGAATTTCATTTTGGTTCTCCAGCTATCTGAATGGGCATTTAACGCCCAATTTTCCGGATTGCAACGCATGAGATCGGTCAAAGTCTCGGTTTTCGACAGCTAGGTCACATTTAGGTCTCAATTCCGGTCCGCCGGATATGGACAAGATAATAGGCCGCAAGCGCGGCGATCGTCGCCACAACCGCAGTTCCCAAACCAAATAGCAACAGCCCTCCAATCGGGCTGCCCTTATTGGCCAGCGAGCCACTGATCAAAGAAACTGCCATACCGATACCCATCTGCCGCAAAATTGCGCCAGTCGCTTCGGTGCGGGAAATAATAGAGGCAATCCAGCCAAGCAATCCGCCAAGAATGATTAAAACGAGCAGCGCCATAGCAGTTCAGTTGTTCACGATTCCGATGGGTTGGGGTCCAGCCGAGTCAACACTGGAGGTTCCTTAGTTCAACCAGCCGCGGCGCGACTGGTTCCAACCGAACCTGCTCAGGCATGGCTTCAGAAGAAATACAGCAGCGCAATGCCCATCGCGACGCGATAGAGGACGAACACCAGCATCGATGCTCGTTTGAGGAAATTCATCAGGAACGCCATCGTCGCAAATGCCGCGATAAAGGTCAGCACTCCGGCGATCAGCGCATCGAGCGCGAGCGCGGAGCCCGCCTCGAAAATCTCGGGGACGATCAGCACCCCTGCCCCGGCAACGGCAGGGATCGACAGCAAAAATGAAAAGCGCGCCGCCTCCACCCGCTTGTAGCCCAGCAGCCGCGCCGCGGTCATGGTGATGCCCGAACGGCTGGTGCCCGGAATGATCGCCAGCGCCTGCGCGAGACCGACGATCAGTCCGTCGCGCCAGCTCATGTCCTCGAATTCTTTGACTTCCTTGCCGATCCAGTCGGCGATGCCGAGCAAAATCCCGTAGACGATCAGATTGAAGGCAATAAGATCGGTGAAGCGGATCGAACCCATCAGGTCATCATCGAGAACCGTAATCCCGAACCACGTTTCCGCGACTGAATTGAACACCCCCAGCTTGATCGCGAGACCAAATGCCACTGCCGGAATGGTGCCGAGCACGATCCACCAGAACAGCCGCCGTTCGGCCGGAGCGCGGGGCGCGCTCGACCCGATGCCGATGCTGGCGAACCCGCCGCGCGCCAGCACCATCACATCCTTGAAGAAATAGACGGTGATCGCAAGCAGCGATCCGACATGCACGGCCACATCGATCAACGGCCCCTGATCCGCAAAATCGGTGAGATAGGGGATCAGGATCAGGTGCCCTGACGAGGAGATCGGCAAGAATTCGGTGATCCCTTGGACAACCGCGATGATGATCAACTGGAGAATGTTCATGGGATGGCGATAGGCCTTGCATACGAGCCGGACGGCGTTGGCGAGCATTTACCCGCGCCCGCGATGCACCGCAAGCAGTCGCGATGCGCGCCGCTCTTGCCAGCAGACACGACAGGTGGCCCGCGCCGGTGCGCCGGCTCACCTGTCGCCAATCGCATTTACCAGATGCGAACGCGCTGTTCGGGTGGCAGATACAGTGCGTCGTCCTTGGTGACGCCGAACGCCTCGTACCATTCGTCCAGATTGCGCACGATACCGTTGACGCGGTATTCCTCCGGGCTGTGGCTGTCCGTGCGCAGCCGCTGGCGATAGTTCTCCTCGCGCTGGGTCGAACGCCATACCTGCGACCATGCCAGAAAGAACCGCTGATCGCCGGTTAGCCCGTCGATCACCGGCAATTCTTTGCCCTCGGTCGCAATCTTGTAAGCGCGATAGGCGAGGCTCAGCCCGCCCAGATCGCCGATATTCTCGCCCAGTGTCAGGCGGCCATTGACGCAGGTTTCCCCGCTGTCGAACGGGCAAAACGCATTGTATTGCGCCACCAGGGCATCGCCGCGCTTGTCGAAATTGGCGCGGTCTTCATCGGTCCACCAATTGCGCAGCGCGCCGGTGGCGTCCGATTTTGAGCCCTGATCGTCGAAACCGTGGCCGATTTCGTGGCCGATCACACCGCCGATACCGCCGTAATTCACCGCCAGATCAGCTCCCAGTCCGAAAAATGGTTGTTGCAGGATTGCGGCGGGGAACACGATCTCGTTCTTGGTCGAGTTGTAATAGGCGTTCACTGTCTGGGGCAGCATGAACCATTCGGTGCGGTCGATCGGCTGGCCCAGCTTGGCGACGTTGTCGGCCAGCGACCATGCGTCAGCGGCAATCGAGTTTTCGAGCGGATTGTCGCTGACTTCGAGACCTTCATAGGTTTCAAGGTTCGCACGATAGCCGATCTTGGGATCGAAACTATCCAGCTTTTCACGCGCCTGTTCCTTGGTTTCGGCCCCCATCCACTCGATCTCGTCGAGGCTCTGCGCCAGCGCCAGCCGCAGGTTCGAAACCAGTTCATCCATCTGCGCCTTGCTTTCGGGCGGGAAATACCGCTCGACATAGGATTTGCCGAGCAGTTCGCCCAGCGCGCCTTCGGTGGCGCCGATCGCGCGTTTCCAGCGCGGGCGCTGTTCGGGCGTACCGCGCAGGGTCTTGCCGTAAAACTCAAAGCTGGCGGCATCGAATTTCTCGGGCAGCACGCTCGCATTGTCGGAGAGGAACTCCTTGATCGACCATGCCTGAAGCGTCGCCAACGCGGTTTCATTCACCAGGTCCATAAATCCGGGAAGACCCTTGCCGATCTTGGCCAGCGTTTCCGGCGTCAGGCCTAGCTGCTCGATCTCCTCATCGGTCGGCGGCATCGCGCTGACGACGATGATGGGGGAGGCATCAAGCCCGATCGCGGCCAGCATCTTGGCCACCGGGAAATCGCCAGCCAGCGCTTCCAGTTCAGCCTTGGTCAGCGCGTTGTAAGTCAGGTCGCGATTGCGGCTGACGCCGCGATCCCAGCTGATCTCGCGCGCGATCCGCTCTTCAAAGGCATACACGGCGAGCGCGGCATTAGCGGGGTCTTCATAGCCCGCTGCCTCGAACAGCATCGCCATGTAATCGCGGTATTTCGACTGGATTTCCCGCGCTTTCTCGGTGTCATCGATGTAATAATCGCGGTCAGGCAGGCCCAGTCCGCCGCTGCCGAAATAGGCGACATAGCGATCGGGCTGCTTGGGATCGACGCTGACAGCGCCACTGAGCGGGCTGGGATAGCCCGGCTTTGCCCACAGCATCGCCAATTCATCCAGCGAAGTTACCTGCGCCAGCGCATCGATATACGGCTGTGCGGGCGCAAGCCCTGCCGCGTTGATCGCATCGGTATCGAGATAGGCGTTATAGACCGCCAGAATGCGGGCCTCATCGCCGGATAGTGCAGCCGGGTTTTTCGCCGCCAGATCGTCTATCAGGGCCTTTACATCGCTGGTCGATTTCTCGCTCAGCAGCGTGAACGCGCCAAACCGGCTGTATTGATCGGGCAGCGGATTGGCATCGAGCCATTCGGCATTGACGTAACCGAAGAAATCATCGCCCGGATCGATCGTCGGGGATAGCAGCGCGGGATCGACGCCCCATTTGCCAAAGCTCATCGTCGGCGTTTCAGTTGTCGAGGTATCGATGGCGGCGGCGTTGTCGGCGGGCGCTTCGAGCAGTGTGTCGATCTCATCGCCGGCGATGTCTTGCGCGGCAAGCGGTGCGGTGAAAACGAGGCTGGCGACACCGGCCATAAGGACGGCGCCGCAAAGGCGGTTAGTGGGGATCATGGATGCGACTCCTGAGTGTGCGACGTTTGGTGGTCTGTTTTTTCCCTGCGGGTTCTAGCCGACTAAACGCAAAAGCGCCGTCGTCGGTCCCTCGAATATGACATTTTGTCGAAAAGTTGGCGTGCGCAGGCCTAAAACGCCTCGTTCGTGGTGAATTGCAGCGTGGCAAGGCGCGCATACAGCCCGCCTGCGCTCGCGAGCTGGGCATGCGTGCCCTGCTCCACGATCCGGCCACCATCGAGCACGACGATCCGGTCCGCCTTGCGCACCGTGGCAAGCCGGTGCGCAATCACCAGCGTGGTGCGATCCTGCATCAGCGCGTCGAGCGCCTGTTGCACCGCCTGCTCGCTTTCGGCATCGAGCGCGCTTGTCGCCTCGTCCAGCAACAGGATCGGCGCATTGCGCAGCAGCGCGCGGGCAATCGCGACGCGCTGTTGCTGGCCGCCTGACAATTGCGTGCCGCCCTCTCCCAGATAGGTGCCCAACCCCCGCGGAAGCGCGCGCAGAAATTCCTCGGCATTGGCCGCGCGCGCCGCGTCCCAGATGTCCGCGTCGCTCGCATCCCACTTGCCATAGCGCAGGTTGTCGCGGGCATTCGCGCTGAACAGCACCCCGTCCTGCGGCACCAGCGCCAGGCGTTCACGCACGTCGGCAGGGTCCGCCATGGTCAGGGGCACGCCGTCCAGACGAATCGTGCCGCCCTGCGGATCGTAGAACCGTTCGACCAGCTGAAAGATCGTCGACTTGCCTGCGCCCGATGGGCCAACGATCGCGACGGTCTCGCCCGGCTGGATTTCCAGGCTGAAGTCTTCCAGCGCCGCCGTTTCAGGCCGCGCGGGATATCGGAAGGTGACATTGCGGAACGACAGGCTGCCGCGCGCCGGCGTCGGCAGGCGCTCGGGCCGCGCGGGCGGAGCGATGGCAGGTTCCGCCTCCAGCAATTCGGCAAGGCGACTTGCGGCGCCCGCACCGCGCAGCAGATCGCCATACACCTCTGTCAGGGCGCCGAATGCGCCCGCGACGATCATAGCGCCAACGATAAAGGACAGGATCGTGCCGCCGGTGATATCGCCCGACGCAACCCCCTCTGCCCCGCGCCATAGCAACAGCACGATGGAGCCGAAGATGGCGAGAATGATGATCGCGGTCATGATCGCGCGCAGCACGATCCGGCTGCGCGCAGTGTCAAAGGTGCGCTCCACCGCATCGCCGAACCGGTCGGCCTCACGCCCCTGCTGGTTGAAGCCCTGCACGATCTTCATCGCGCCCAGCACCTCTGTCACCATCGCGCCGACATCCGCGACCCGGTCCTGATTGTCGCGCGAGATCGACCGGATGCGGCGGCCAAATACCACGATTGGCAGGATGATCGCAGGAATGCCCACGGCCAGCCAGATCGTTAGTTCGGGCAGCAGCCAGAACAGATAGATCGTGCCACCAATCCCCAAGAACAGGTTGCGCAGCGCAATCGAGACGGTGGTGGCGACCACGGTTTCGATGATCGCGGTGTCCGAGGTCATCCGGCTGGAAATTTCCTTGGGACTGTTTTCTTCGTAAAAGCCGGGCGACAGGCGCATGAGGTTGCGATGAACCTTGCGGCGGATATCGGCGACCACGCGTTCCCCGATCCAGCTGACGAAGTAGTACCGCGCAGCCGTGCCGAGCGCGATGACGACGACGACGCCGATCAACAGGCGGAACCAGCGTGCGATCTCTCCCGCGCCCGCCCCGGAGGGGTCTCCCGCACTGGCAAAGCCGCGATCCACAATCATCTGCATGGCAGCGGGAATGGCCAGCGTGCCCGCCGCTGTAATGAACAGCGCCAGCAGTGCCAGCGCCACTTCGCGCGGATATTTGCCTGCTTCGCGATACACCATCGTCAGCGGCGCCAGCGACCGCGGCTTTGCCTCCGAGATTTCCAGTGCGCCGGGTTCCTGTGCCAGCACCTGGTCCCGGTCGGAGGGATCGGACGCAGCGGCGCCAGTCAAGGACGGGTCACCCTGCTCGTCGGGGCTGATCTGCATGGTGTCGCCTGTCATCACATCGGGTGATCTAGGCGCGATTGGCCGGAATTTCACGTGTAAAAAGCGCATATGGCCAACACCGATCAAGATCGGCCGAAATATTGTGCATTGCACAATGGATTGCAAAGGGGCATTTAGCGCGCATACAAGGCCGGGCCACGCGCTCGGACCACGGTGGCGGGTGCGCGCGGATCCTCACAGGATCATGCGCCCCGCATCCGATAAAGAATGACGGGAAAAGGGGCACCAGCATGCTTTACCAGGCTTATGAAATCCAGCGCAGCTGGCTGAACTCGATCAGCTCGTTTGCCTCGATCAGCTCCGAAATGCTCAGCAATCCGGCCAATCCGCTGCGTTTGACCGGGATCGGTCCGATGGCCGCCAACGCGCTTGACGTGGTGGCGCACGCGACCGCCAGCTATGGCAAGCCCGCCTTTGGCATCACCGAGATCGAGAGCAACGGGAAGATCTATCCCGTGATCGAGGCGACCGTGGTCAACCGCCCGTTCGGCGATCTCATGCGGTTCCGGCTCGATGGCGTGGACGATGATCGCCCCAAACTGCTGATCGTTGCTCCGATGAGCGGGCATTACGCAACCCTGCTGCGCGGCACGGTGGAACGGATGCTCCAGACATACGAGGTGTACATCACCGACTGGGCCGACGCGAAGATGGTGCCGTTGCACGAAGGCAGCTTCGATCTTGACGATTACATCGACTATCTGATTGGGTTCCTCGAATACATCGAGGGCGTCACCCCCGGTCAGCGCCCGCACATGATGGCGGTGTGCCAGCCTTCGGTTCCCGCCTTTGCCGCGACTGCGCTGATGAACCTGCACAAATCGCCCGCGACGCCTGCAACGCTGACCATGATGGGCGGCCCGATCGACACCCGCGAAAGCCCCACCACGGTCAACAACCACGCGATGAAGCGGCCGATCGAATGGTTCCGCCAGAGCGTGATCGCCACCGTGCCGATCAATTATCGCGGCGCTGGGCGGCGGGTCTATCCCGGCTTCATGCAGCTTAATGCGTTCATGAGCATGAACCTGCAAAGCCACATGATGAGCCATTACGAGATGTACAAGCACCTTACCGCAGGCGATGATGCCAGTGCGCAGGCGACCAAGGATTTCTACGACGAATATCGCAGCGTGTGCGACATGACGGCGGAGTTTTATCTCCAGACAGTCGAAGAAGTGTTCCAGACCCACTCGATCCCCAAGGGCGAATTCCGCCACAAGGGCGAACTGGTCGATATCACCCAGATCACCGACACCGCCCTGCTCGCGATCGAAGGCGAGCGCGACGATATCTCAGGGCTCGGCCAGACCAAGGCCGCGCTGAAACTGACCCCGAACCTGCCCGCCGACATGAAGAAATACTACATGGCCGAAGGCGCCGGGCATTACGGCATCTTCAACGGCAGCCGCTGGAAGAACAAGGTCGCGCCTGTGGTTGAGGAATTTGTGGCGGCGCATTCATAGAGACGCATTCGGGTTGAGGCAGTGGCCTGGCAATGTAAGGTCTCCCCTGTCTGGGAATGAAACCTGCCATTCGGCTATCGACTCAGAAGCGCATCTAAATCAGACGAAGCACGGCCAGCCGGGTACCTCTTGAACAGCCCTGCTTTCGGCAGATCTTCAATCCATGAAGCTCGCTTCGCGTTGGGGTTCGCAATCAGGAATTGCGAGCAAGCGTGGCCGCTAGCTCCAGCAACCTGGGAGCCTGCAGTTCGCCGACCAACGCAAGTACCAGCGGGCCTTCCTCCCAATAGGCAACCGCCACGCCATTGTTCACATCCATCGATGGGAAGGCGCTTATGGAAGCTTCCTCCTGCGCCGCGAACAGCGAAAATCGCTCACCAGACGGTGTAACCAATGACATCATTACCGAATTTCCCAGATCGGACGGATAAATCTGCGCGTCGGTTACAATCCATCCTGAAGGCAACTTGGGGAGATCAACGCCTGTCGCATTGAAGATTTCGCCTCGATCGAAATCACTGGTTTCGATTTGCGATGCCATTTGCTGACGGACGAGGCTGGCCAAGTAGGCCTCTTGGGCTTCATCGACGAGAGAAGCCGCGCTCGCCGGGGATGAAAAATCAGCAGTGAATTCATTTGCAAGCCAACCGGAGGCAAACAGAGCCGCTGTTGCAGCGACCCGCTTCCAGCGATTACGACGGTAGTTGTCATTCGCGGCAAGTGATCCGGGACGCTTACCGCCGCCCCCTGCCTTCGAGCCCACCAGTGACTCCTTAGTGCCGCCATTAGCCAGCTGAGCGCCAGCATCCGCTACCGCCTTGCTATAATAGCAGGCAAAATACGGATCGAGATTACGATCAATATAGTCATCGATATAGGCGATATCTTCGCTGGAAAAATAATCGACGAACCCGCCAACTTTCCCGCGGCGCACCTTGAAGCTTTCGGGATTTTGCGGATCGGCCGGGCGCAGGCGCTCATGCTTGAAACTGTCCTGCAATTCGGCTTTCTGCATGTTGCGAAACGATGCCCTTTCGATGACATCGTCGAGCAGCTCGTCGCTCGGATCGGGCAGACCGAAAAACGCGGCTGAATCCTTTATGACCTTGCTCGGATTTCGGTGCATGTCCTCATAGGTGACCCAGAGGAAATCGCGCGGAACGAAACGCGCGCGTGCCCAGGCATTATAGAAGGCAACGATGGCGTCGATACTGCCCTTTTCGTTATAGAGGTAGGTCGAAATGTCGCAGTCGATAACCTTCATTCTGTTCCTGGCATCGAAGTAATAGGAAACCAGAACATCACGTGGATCCCGCGTGAGCAGCAGGACCTTCTTGTTGCGATAGCGGACCTTGTCCTCTTCAACCTCATGCCCGAATTTTAGGTTGGGACTATCATCGTGTGTAAAGCCGATGTTTGGAATGTCAGATGACAGTTTCCAGAAGTGCTGCAGTTCCATCGGGTTCTCGACCTCGAGACCGTATTGGGCGCAGGCCATGCTCCCGAACATGGTTCGAAACCATGTCCTGCCCGATTTGGGATACGACAAAACATAGCCGTCCCGAGCCCACTCGCTGCCTGCGCGGCGCAGCGCAAGCAATACGCCGCTCTTCTTGGTGGCCTTGGGCAGCAGCGTTTCCCCTGCCGAAAATGCAAAATCTCGGAGAATCGTCCGCATATTCATTTGACGTTATCCCAGATTCTTTTGAGCGTTATTAGCTTAGGCGTATGAATACACCGAGCTTGCGCAAAATGGCCAGAATAACGACGCGGCGAATTTATATTAGGACGGATGACGGATGGCACCTGGATCGGTTGGCGAACTGAAATCAACCAGACTGCTCAGGCTTGAGGCCACCTTGGCTCACAATGCTTGATCACTCGCATTGGTTCTATGAGAAACTAGCGCGCTGTTCTACTTCCCCGGCGCCGTTCTCTGACGCCGGAACGGTCCGATTAGCACCACCACTTTCGACCCAATTCCCGCCCTTCAAAGTGGTTCATGCCCGCTTCGGCAACGGAAGTGACGTTGTACAATCTGCGCTTGCAGCGACGAGAACCGCGCCGCGCCGCTTTTCTCGATCAGCGCACCGCTGTGCGGCTCCGAAAAAACACCCGCTTGATCACGCGCCGCGCCCACAGCATCAGCCAAACGGCGAGCGCCAGCAGGATCAGCGCAATCACGCCTGCGGCGATGGGATATTCGTAGGCGAGCCACAGCAGCCCCACCGTCGCCACGTCCTCCACGGTTGAGACAGCGACGTTGCTGAACGGTTCGGGTGAGGTGTTGACGACGGCGCGCGCGCTGGCCTTGCCGCCATGCGCGAGAAAGCTTGCCCCGCCGCCGAGCAGGAATGCGATCACCTGCACCGCAGGATCGGACGGATCGACAATCGCCAGCGCCAGCAGCGCCCCGCCCACCGGGCGCACTGCCGTGTGGATCGTATCCCACACACTGTCGAGCCACATCACCTTGTCTGCGAAAAACTCCGCCAGCGCAGCCACCGCGGCGATCCCCATGACCCAAGGATTTTCGAGCACGCCGAGGCTGGCGAGATGTTCGGGAACCGGCAGCACGTCCAGTCGCATGGCAAGCCCGGTGGCAAACACGCACATATACAGTCGCCAGCCCGCCAGCAGGCTGACAGTGCCCGCAATCCCGATGATTTCCATGATGCCCATTGGTCCGGTGCCTCTCCCCGCATCCGGCCAGCAGAGCCATATGACGCGCGGTGCAACCTACTGCGCCGCGCGTCTTATGGCGATAGCGGACTAGAGCGGAACTTTAGCCACCTTGTCCTTGTAATCCTCTTTCGGATCGATCCCGATGAGCATCTTGATCCCTGCAACCATCGAGGAGGCATCGATCCAGATTTGCGCGTTCTGGGGTTCAAGCCGCAGCACAGCGATCTTGGGATCGTCCTTGCCCTCGTACCATGCGGCGACAAAGCGGTTCCACAGCTTGTCGATGATTGCGCGGTCCTGCGTGGCGGTCAGATTGCCATCGACGCTCGCCCAGACATCATGCCCTTTGGAGGTGAACAGCGCGGTTGCCCTGTTCGACTGCGACAGAGTGTCACCCGCATTTACCAATTGGTACAGCGTGTTGTCGGTGGAGGTGAAAAACCAGATCGGCCCATGATAGGTGCCATCGTCGTAAAGGTCTTCATCCAGTTGCGCGGTCATCGGCCGCGCGTGACCGTCCTCTTCACCGGTCGCACCAAGGAACATGGTCATGTCGCTCTTGAGCGCTTTCCAGAACTTGGTCTTGATTTCTTCATTGGTCGCCATTGCGTGTCTCCTTCGTGTGGTTTGCAATGGCAACGGACCTTATGCGGTCGGGTTCCGTATCGAGGCCTGTTCGACAGACGGTCAAGCACACAAAACCACAAGGCCCGAAGAAAAAGCGGCGCAGGATCGCTCCCACGCCGCTTTGTCTTGTTCGCATTATCGCGAGAATCAATACACTTCGAACAGGCCCGCTGCGCCCATGCCGCCGCCCACGCACATGGTGACGACGACATATTTCGCGCCGCGACGCTTGCCTTCGATCAGGGCGTGGCCTGTGCAGCGTGCGCCGGTCATGCCGTAGGGGTGACCGATCGAGATCGAGCCACCGTTGACGTTGAGAATATCGTTGTCGATCCCCAGCGTATCGCGGCAGTAAAGCACCTGCACGGCGAAGGCCTCGTTCAGCTCCCACAGGCCGATATCGTCCATCTTGAGGCCGGTTGCTTTGAGCAGTTTCGGGATGGCGAACACGGGGCCGATGCCCATTTCATCGGGCTCGGTGCCCGCAACTGCCATGCCGACATAACGGCCCAGTGGTTGCAGGCCTTTCTTCTCGGCCAGCTTGGCTTCCATCAGCACGCTGGCGGACGATCCATCGGAAAGCTGCGAGGCGTTGCCTGCGGTGATGACCTTGTCCGGGCCCATCACCGGGTTCAGCGACTGCAGCCCTTCCAGCGTGGTTTCGGGACGGTTGCCCTCATCCTTGGTCAGGGTGGTTTCCACCTGTGACACTTCGCCGGTGGCCTTGTCCTTCACCATCATGGTGGTGGTGACGGGCACGATTTCGTCATCGAATTTGCCAGCGGCCTGCCCGGCGGCGGTGCGCATCTGCGACTGGTATGCGTATTCGTCCTGCGCCTCGCGGCTGATGCCATAACGCGCGGCGACCGTTTCAGCGGTCTGGAGCATCGGCATGTAGACATTGGGATGCATGGCGAGCAGCGATTTATCCATCGCGACGCGCATTTCGGGCGTCTGCACCATCGAGATCGAATCCTGACCGCCGCCGACGACCACGTCCATATTGTCGACGATGATCTGCTTGGCCGCGGTCGAAATCGCCATCAGGCCCGAAGAACACTGGCGGTCGATGGTCTGGGCAGCGACCGTCACCGGCGCTCCGCCGCGCAGCGCGACCTGGCGGGCGATATTGCCGGCCTGCGTGCCCTGCGTGAGGACCGCGCCCCACACCACATCGTCGATTTCGCCGGCATCGATGCCCGCGCGCTCAACCGCAGGGGCGAAGGAATAGGCGCCAAGCGTGGCACCGGGGGTGGCGTTGAATGCGCCCTTGTAGGCGCGGCCAATCGGCGTGCGGGCGGTGGAGACGATGACGGCTTCGCGTGACATAATGGGGGTCCTTGATATTGAAGCGAATCCCCGCACGGGCAAGGATTTCGTAGGGCTGGGTGCTGTGCAGAAGGAGGCTCCCGCCTTAGCGGGAGCTCACATCCGATCAGACGAAATACATCGTCATCCATTCGCAGATCAGAGCTGGCTTTTCCTCGCCCTCGATCTCGATGGTGATTTCGCAGGTCTGCTGCCATTGGCCGGGACGCTTTTCGACCATTTCGGTCAGCTTCCAGTGACCGCGAATGCGCTTTCCCGAACGGACCGGCGCGATGAAGCGGGTTTTGTTGCCGCCGTAATTCACCGCCATCTTGATCCCGTCGATGCGCGGAACGTCGCTTTCAGCGGTCAGGTACGGGATCATCGACAGCGTGAGGAAGCCGTGCGCGATGGTCCCGCCGAACGGGGTCATCTTGGCCGCTTCTTCGTTGATGTGGATGAACTGGTGGTCGCCGGTCGCATCGGCGAACTGGTTGATGCGCTCCTGGCTCATTTCGGCCCATTCGCTGATACCGATATTCTCGCCGACTTTTGCGGTCAATTCCTGCGGGGTCATAAGGCTCTCCTGCTGATTATGCGCGCCCTTCAATACCACGCAAAAGGGCGCATGCTTGTGGCGCTTCATGGCGCAAGAGTGCATGCGATGCAATCGTGACGGGGGCGCAACGGGGGCGCAACGGATGGCGCAGCGGCAGCACGTCTTCTATGCCGTTACGGCATCGGCAGGTCCGTCGGCCTTGCCCCGCTTTGCCTTTATGCGGCCCCGTGGACCGCTGTACGAATCCAGCGCATCTTGCTCACGCGCCGATTCGATCCGTTTGCAATACGAATTGAGGCCGATCTGCAGGCCGATGATCATCAGCATGACCGGCTGATAGGCGATCCCCTGAAACAGCGCACCGACCAGATACACGCATGTCGCCAGTTGCAGCGCGGTCGCCATCGGCGCGATCCACGCTTCGTCCTCGCCATTGTCGCCGGCCCGGTCGCGCTTGCCCCAGCGCGCGCGCACTCGCTCCATCTGCCACAGCCCGGTAAGGTGCAGCAGCGCCCACATGATGAAGCCGGGATAGCCCTGTTCGCCCAGCACCTCGAACAGCGAGGAATGGAATGCGCGCCCCTCGTCCGTCACCTTGCGGTATTCGACGGACGTGGAGTTGCCCGTCCCCTCCCTGACCGGCATCTGATAGGTGAAGCTGTTGCCGCGATAGGCATCGAACCCGCCTCCGGCAGGGTTTTGCGCCACATATTCCAGCGTCCATTCCCATACCGCCATTCGGGTGGAGGCGCTTTCATCGCCGCCCGGCGCGGCGATCGTCGCCATGCGATCGTAATAGCTTTGCGGCAGGAATGGCAGCGCGGCGAGCCCCAGCACCCCTGCGCCGACGATGAACAGCAACCGCCGCCTGGTGTAACGCAGCAGCAGCACCGCCAGCGCGGCAATGCAAAGCAGGCCGGTGCGCGCCTCTGTGCCGATGGGGACCATCAGACACGCGAATATCAGCGCGATGGCAAATGCCGTGACCGCCCAATGCGGGCGATAGATCGTGCCATATCGGGTGAACCACCAGATCAGCGGCGTCAGCGCGATGGCGACGGTCGCCAGCGTGGAGCTTTCATAGATGCCGCTGTTATCGTTGACGAAAAACTTGAGGTTGCCATACCCGCCCCCGCCCAGCGTCACCTTCATGCCCGTGCCGATCACGATCGTTCCGATGGCCAGCACCATCGTCAGCCCCAGCGCCTCTATGCGGGCGCGGGTGGTGAGCGTGAAGGGCAGGAAGATCGCAAACAGCAATGCCTTCCACACCCAGTTCCACTTGGTCCCAGCCTCAGCGGGAAAATCGGCGTGGCCGGTGGTCCAGAAACAATAGGCGAAGAATACGAGCAGCAGTGCCTGCCTGAATGAGAAGGTCACGCCTTGTTTGCGGTCAAGCAGCAGCCAGCCACCAAATGCCGCGGCGAACGCGACCAGCGATACCTGGAGGCTCTGGATGACGCCAAAACCGATACGCTGCGGCGCAAGGATGTCGATATAGACATACAGCAGCACCCACAGATACGGGCGCCGCAGCCCGAGCAGCAACACGAACCCGATAAAGGCAAGGAACACGAAGCCCAGCATCAGCTCTCCGCCTGTGTTTGTGGATCGGCAGGCTTGGTGTCGCGCGCCCCGCGGCGCTTGGCACGGCGGGCATCAACGCGCGCCTTGCGCCGTTCGAGCGCGGCCTGTCTCAACCCGTCCAGCAACGGATCCACATCAAGCCCATCGCGCATGACGAGGCGCAGCAAGGCTATGGCAAGAACGCCGTGGCCGATGGAAAGGGCGATGTAATCAATCATGCTCTCGGCAAATCCAGCCCGCCCGCTTGCCCCCGGAATGGAGGCGCAACAGGCAGGCAATGGTGCGGTCCTTAACGCCATGCAGTTGACGCCCCGTTAAGCACAACAGGGCTATTGCCTCACGCATGACACGGGTTCTGCACGTCCTTGACCATTCGCTGCCGCTCCACAGCGGCTACACCTTTCGCACGCGCGCCATCATGAAAGCGCAAGGATCGGCCGGGCTGGAGGTGCGTGGCATTACCGGCCTGCGGCACGAGACGCAGATCGAAAAAGAATCGCAGGCGAGCCCGGTCGAGACGGTCGACGGCCTGACTTTTCACCGCACGTCAGGCGTTCCGCACGGCCCGGCGATGATCCGCGAATTGCGCGAAATTGGCGCGCTGGCGCACTCCATCCGCGAGGTGGCGCGCGATTGGCGGCCCGATGTGATCCACGCGCATTCGCCCGCCCTTTGCGGCGGCGGCGCATTGCGGGCCGCGCGCGCGCTGGGCGTGCCGCTGGTCTACGAAATCCGCGCGTTCTGGGAAGATGCAGCGGTCGGCAATCGCACCGGCACGCAAGGCTCTGCCAAATACCGCCTCACCCGCGCGCTGGAAACGCAGATTGCGGAACGCGCCGATGCCGTGTTCACCATTTGCGATGGTCTGCGCGATGATCTGATCGAGCGCGGCATTCCTGCGGGAAAGATCGGCGTGATGCGCAACGGGGTGGACCTGTCGCTGTTCGGCGATCCGCCGCCGCGCGATGATGCTCTGGCCGAAAACCTCGGAATTGCGCCGGGTGCGCCGGTGATCGGTTATATCGGCAGCTTTTATGATTACGAGGGGGTCGACGATCTGATCGCGGCCATGCCCGCCTTGCGCGCCTCGCAGCCCGGTGCGCGGCTGCTGCTGGTTGGCGCGGGCGAAATGGAGGGCGCATGGCGCGCCGCTGCGGCCGCTTTGCCCGAACCGCAAGCGGTGATTTTTACAGGCCGCGTCCCCCACGATCAGGTTGAACGCTATTACTCTGTGATCGACGTGCTGGCCTATCCGCGCAAGGCCTCGCGCCTGACCGAACTGGTCACGCCGCTCAAACCGCTGGAGGCGATGGCCCAACGCCGGATCGTCGCCGCGTCCGATGTTGGCGGGCACCGCGAACTGATAACACATGGCGAGACTGGGGTGCTGTTCCCGCCTGATGACCCTGCCGAGTGCGCCGCTGCGCTGTCGCAATTGCTGGATGCGCGCGATGGCTGGGAGGCGATGCGCAATCGCGGCGTGGCCCATGTCCGCGCGCGGCATGACTGGTCCCGCAACGTGGCGCGTTATCTCTCTGTTTACCAACTTCTGATAGCCCGACTGGAAGGCAGAAACCGGGCGGCGCATCCGCGTGACCCCGGCGTGTCAGAACAGGGTTTGCGCGCGCAGGGTTAGGCCATTCGGTGCGCAGATGCGGTCCCCTCATCGCAAGGGGACAGGAGATTTGGGGCACCATGGTTATCGAGAAACTGCGGGAAAATGCGCGGCGCGAAGCGGCAGAGGCCGCTGCAATGGCGGGAGCGAAAAAGGCCACAGCCGGACGTGTTGGCCTACGCCCGTTAAAGCTTGCGCTCCCGTCAATCGATCTGGTCGAGCATCGTGTGTTCGTCCCCGCGCTGGCCATATGGGGCGGCGTGCTGGGCGGATTGTGCGTGATGATGCTCTCGGGATTGACGGTTGCCGGCCTTGCAATCTCTGTGGGGCTCGGGGCGTTCGGTTCGCTGGCCCATCCCGCGCTCGGGGTGATTGCCGCTGTGATCGGCGGCGGGATTGCATGGATCGGCGCCCGAATGCTGCGCGCACGCGTGCAACGAGCGGCCATCGGTGGACCTGCAATGGAAACATCGGTCGCGGCCATGGCGGCGCGCAGGGTCCAGCCGATCGATCCCAGTTCAGAGTTGGGCAGCGACAGCCTTGATGCGCCAATCGAGGAGATACCGTTCTCACGCTCCCGGTCCGAAGGGGATGCCCCGCAGGATGGCGGAGATGAAGGCGAGCATCATGCAACCGACATCCCGCCCGAATTGCTGGCGGGCGAGGGCGATCTGTTCGAACTCGATGCCGCAGCAGAGATCGATTCTGATGCGTGGGTGGATTTTGCGGTGGATACTGGGGTGGCTTCTGGGGTCGATTCGGGGGTCGCAGACGGGCCGGAAGAGCCTGCCGTTGCTCAAGCCGGGCGCCGTATTTCTTCTGCCGGGCCCTTTGATCCCACTCCCGCCAAACCCACGCACCACTCATCAGTGGACCCGGCTGGCGAGGCTGAAACGACTGCTGATTACGCCAGCACGCCGCGCGAAATGGGTCTGGGCGAATTTGCCGGACTCGCTCGCCGCCGGGGCGTATGGGTCAGCGACGAGCCAGAAACGTCCGGCGATCCGGACCTGCTCAAAAGCAAGCCGCAGTGGGTTGAGGATGCCCAGCTCGCAGCGGAACCCAAGGCCGAACCCGAGGCGGAGCCCGCGCTCGAACCCGTGTCGGGGCGCGAATCGGCACCCGAAAGGATGGAGGCACCCCAACCCCTCACCCATTCTCTGGCCCGGGCGCATGCCAATGACGCGCGCACCGCCATCGAAAAACTGCGCGAGGTTCCGCCGCAGGAACTCAGTCTGGTGCAGATGGTCGAACGCTTTGCTGCGGCGCTGCATGAAAATCAGGAAACCGCCCGCAAACTGGTGGCGCGCGGACGGCCCGGACCCTCGACGCCTCCGCGCGATGCCGCGCTGGCAGAGGCGCTGAAGGCACTGGCGCTGTTCACCGAACGCGGATTCGATGCCGATGCGAGCGGCCTGCACGATGAGCAGCCGATCGATATGGTCGGCGAAACCGAGCGCGAACTGCGCAACGCTCTTGCAAAATTGCAGACCCTGCGCGGTGCTGCCTGATCGGACGCTGCGCAGGCGGGACCGATGTAAAACTTGCAAATATCGCGCGATTGCGTTGATCTTAGCGCAATCAAGATAAAGCTGCGATAGGGATCGACGTAATTTTCCTTCGCAGCTCGCGGTTGCAAAATCACAAAACCATTGGCAATGGGAATGTCGAAACGAACGTACGCGTGCATCGGTTGATGACGCGGGTTCGATACACTGCCGCCCGGCGGTCCTGCAATGCGGACCACAGGGGCCGGCATCTGACAGGATGGACTTGCCATGGGGTACCCGGTTTCCCAGGGTCTTTACGACCCCGCCAACGAACATGACGCCTGCGGCGTAGGCATGATCGCTCATATCAAGGGCGAGAAAAGTCATGCCATCGTGCGTCAGGCACTCGAGATTCTTCTGGGTCTCGAACATCGCGGTGCGGTGGGCGCGGACCCATTGCTGGGCGATGGCGCGGGTATCCTGCTGCAGATCCCCGATCCGCTGTTCCGTCGGTGGGCCGAAGGCCGCTCGCTTAACCTGCCGCAACCGGGCGATTACGCGGTGGCTATGTGCTTCATGCCGCAGGACACGGCGGCGCGCGAATTCATCACCGGCCAGATCGAAAAGTTCATCGCCAAGGAAGGGCAGCGCCTGATCGGCTGGCGCGATGTGCCGACCACTTTGGTTGGGCTGGGCAAGGCGGTGATTGATTCGATGCCCGTGATGCAACAGGCGGTGATCGCGCGCGGCGACAGCACGCCCGATCAGGACGCGTTCGAGCGCAAGCTGCTGGTCATCCGCAAGCAAGTGCAGAATCCGCTGGCGCAACTGGCGCAAAAGCATGACCTGCCCGGCCTGACCGAACTGTACATGCCCAGCTTTTCCAGCCGCACCATCGTCTACAAGGGGCTGCTGCTATGCGATCAGGTCAGCAGCTTCTATGACGATCTGCGCGATCCCGATTGCGTGTCGGCGCTGGGCCTGGTGCATCAACGGTTTTCCACCAACACCTTCCCCAGCTGGCGGCTGGCGCATCCCTTCCGCCTGATCGCGCACAATGGCGAGATCAATACGGTGCGCGGCAACATCAACTGGATGAACGCGCGCCGCCGGACGATGGAAAGCGAGCTGCTCGGCCCCGATCTGGACAAGATCTGGCCGATCATCCCGCACGGCCAGTCGGACACCGCCTGCCTCGACAACGCGCTCGAACTGCTGGTGGCGGGCGGATACAGCCTTGCCCATTCGATGATGATGCTGATGCCCGAGGCATGGGCGGGCAATGCGCTGATGGACGAGTCGCGCCGTGCATTCTACGAATACCACGCCGCCCTGATGGAGCCGTGGGACGGCCCGGCGGCGGTGTGCTTTACCGATGGTCGCCAGATCGGCGCGACGCTGGACCGCAACGGCCTGCGCCCGGCGCGGTTCTGCGTGACCAAGGGCGATATCGTCTGCCTCGCTTCGGAAAGCGGCGTTCTGCCGTTCGCCGAGGAAGACATCATCCGCAAATGGCGGCTGCAACCCGGTAAGATGCTGCTGATCGACCTTGAGGAAGGCCGCATCATCGAAGACGGCGAGCTGAAGAGCGGCCTCGCTGAAATGGAGCCCTACGCCGAATGGCTCGCACAGGCGCAGTTCAAGCTTGCCGATCTGCATCATATCGAGCCGGAGCTGTCGCAACTGCCCAGCGATGAAACCTCGCTGCTGCAACGCCAGCAGGCGTTCGGTTACACGCAGGAAGATGTGTCCCGCTTCCTTGAGCCGATGGCGGTCAATGCTGACGATCCGATCGGTTCGATGGGCACCGATACGCCGATTGCCGTTCTGTCTGACCGGTCGCGGGTGCTGTACGATTACTTCAAGCAGAACTTTGCGCAGGTCACCAATCCGCCAATCGATCCGATCCGCGAAGAACTGGTGATGAGCCTGCTGTCGATGATCGGCCCGCGCCCCAATCTGCTGGGTCACGATGCCGGCACGCACAAGCGGCTGGAGGTTGAACAGCCGATCCTCACCAACCGCGATCTGGCGATCATCCGTTCGGTCGAAGCGGTGCTGGATGGCGCATTCCGGTGCGAGACCATCGACATCACCTGGGACGCGACAACCGGGGTCGAGGGCCTCGAAATGGCGATCAAGGAGATGTGCTGGGCCGCAACCGAGGCGGTGTTGCAGGATCACAACATCCTTGTCCTGTCAGACCGCGCGCAGGGGCCGGATCGGGTGCCCATCCCCGCCTTGTTGGCGACGGCAGCGGTGCACCACCATCTGGTGCGGCAGGGCCTCAGGATGCAGACCGGCCTCATCGTGGAAACCGGTGAAGCGCGCGAAGTGCACCATTTCTGCGTGCTCGCAGGCTATGGCGCCGAAGCGATCAACCCTTACGTCGCGTTCGAGACGATGGAGGACATCCGCCAGCGCAAGCATGCCAATCTGACCCGCGAACAGGTCGAGAAAAACTATGTGAAGGCCATCGGCAAGGGCATCCGCAAGGTCATGTCGAAGATGGGCATTTCGACCTATCAGTCGTATTGCGGCGCGCAGATCTTCGATGCGGTCGGCCTGTCGAGCGCGTTTGTCGAAAAGTATTTCACCGGCACCGCGACCACGATCGAGGGCATCGGTCTCGACGAGGTCGGGCGCGAAACCGTGGCGCGGCACGGGCAGGCCTATGGCGACAATCCGCTGTATGCCAACATGCTGGATGTGGGCGGTATCTATCAATATCGCCTGCGCGGTGAACAGCACGCCTGGACGCCGGAAAACGTCGCGCAATTGCAGCACGCGGTGCGTGGCAACGATCCGAAGAATTACGAGGAATTTGCCAAATCGGTTAACGAACAGTCCGAGCGGCTGCTGACCATTCGCGGCCTGATGGAATTCAAACTGGCGAAACGCCCCGTCCCGATTGACGAGGTCGAACCCGCGAGCGAAATCGTGAAACGTTTCAGCACCGGCGCGATGAGCCTGGGTTCGATCAGTCACGAAGCACATTCGACGATGGCGCTGGCGATGAACCGCATCGGCGGGCGTTCCAACACCGGCGAAGGCGGAGAGGAACCGTTCCGGTTCAAGCCGCTCGACAATGGCGATTCGATGCGCAGCCGGATCAAGCAGGTGGCGTCAGGCCGGTTTGGCGTCACCACCGAATATCTCGTCAATGCCGACGATATCCAGATCAAGATGGCGCAAGGGGCAAAGCCGGGCGAAGGTGGCCAATTGCCAGGGCACAAGGTGGACAAGCGGATTGCCGCGGTGCGCCATTCGACGCCGGGCGTGGGGCTGATATCGCCGCCCCCGCACCACGATATCTACTCGATCGAAGACCTTGCGCAGCTGATCCACGATCTGAAGAACGTGAACACGCAGGCGCGCATCTCGGTCAAGCTCGTGTCCGAAGTGGGAGTGGGCACCGTCGCGGCGGGCGTATCGAAAGCGCGCGCCGATCACGTCACCATCGCGGGATATGACGGGGGCACGGGTGCATCCCCGCTGACCAGCCTTACCCACGCAGGCTCCCCGTGGGAAATCGGCCTCGCCGAGACGCAGCAAACGCTGTTGCTGAACGATCTGCGCACGCGCATCGCGGTGCAGGTGGATGGCGGGCTTCGCACCGGGCGCGATGTGGCCATCGGCGCGTTGCTGGGCGCGGACGAGTTCGGCTTTGCCACCGCCCCGCTGATCGCGGCGGGCTGCATCATGATGCGCAAATGCCATCTCAACACCTGCCCTGTCGGCGTGGCGACGCAGGATCCGGTGCTGCGCGCGCGCTTTACCGGGCAGCCCGAACATGTGGTCAATTACATGTTCTTCGTCGCCGAGGAATTGCGCGCCATCATGGCGCAGCTGGGCTTTCGCACGCTCGACGAGATGGTGGGCCGGGTCGACCGGCTCGACATGACGCGCGTGCACCGCCACTGGAAGGCGCGCGGCATCGACCTGTCGCGGCTGCTGCACATGCCCGCCCTGCCCAAGGGTGCATCGCTGCGCCACACGCAGGTGCAGGATCACGGCCTTGATGCCGCGATGGACAACGCGCTGATCGCGGATTGCACAGACGCGATAGCCTCGCAAACGCCGGTGCAGCTGTCCTACGAGGTGCGCAATGTGAACCGCACTGTCGGCGCGATGCTGTCGGGCGAAATTGCGAAAGTCTACGGCCATGAAGGTCTGCCGCCCGAAACCATCCGCATCAATCTGACAGGCGTCGCCGGGCAAAGCTTTGGCGCATGGCTCGCCCACGGCGTCACGCTCGATCTGGTCGGCGATGCCAACGACTATGTCGGCAAGGGGTTGTCGGGCGGTCGCCTGATCGTGCGCCAACCCCAAGGCGTGCCGCGCCTCGCGAACGAAAACATCATCGTCGGCAACACCGTCCTGTATGGCGCCATCGCGGGCGAGGCCTATTTCAACGGCGTCGCCGGAGAACGCTTTGCAGTGCGCAATTCGGGCGCAATCGCCGTGGTCGAGGGCGCAGGCGACCACGCCTGCGAATACATGACCGGCGGCGTCGTGGTGGTGCTGGGCAAGACAGGTCGCAACTTTGCCGCCGGGATGAGCGGCGGGATCGCGTATGTCTATGATCCGGACGGCGCATTCTCCAGCCTCGTCAACCACGCGCAGGTCGAACTTGGCCCGGTCAGCGCAAGGGCAGACACCGATGAGGGAACCGGACGCCCGGCACAGCGCCCGCGCTCGGTCCACGATTTCGGTATGGGCGATATGCTGCACCACGATGGCGAGCGGCTGCGTATATTGGTGGAACGGCACCAGCTGCACACCGGCAGCGCGGTCGCGGGCGAATTGCTGGCCAACTGGGACGAGGCGATCACCCGCTTCGTCAAGGTGATGCCGACCGATTACAGGCGCGCGCTTGAAACGCTGGAGGCAGAACGCCTCTCAGCGGAGAGCGTGGCGGCGGAATAAGTTTAGGGACAAGACGACAGACCATGGGCAAGGACACCGGATTTCTCGAACTGGATCGCCGCGAGCGCGATTACCTCGATCCCAAAGAGCGATTGAACAATTATCGCGAATTCGTGATTGCGCCGGACGACGCGACGCTTTCCGGGCAGGCCTCGCGCTGCATGGATTGCGGGATTCCGTATTGTCACAACGGCTGTCCGGTGAACAATCTGATCCCGGACTGGAACCATCTGGTCTATGAGAACGACTGGAAGAACGCGCTCGACCTGCTGCATTCCACCAACAATTTCCCTGAATTCACCGGCCGCATCTGCCCCGCCCCGTGCGAGGCAAGCTGCACGCTGAACATCGTCGACCAGCCGGTGACGATTAAAAGCATCGAATGCGCGATCATCGACCGCGGGTGGCAGGAAGGCTGGGTCACGCCGCAAATCCCTGCGAAGAAGACCGGAAAATCGGTCGCCGTCGTCGGCTCTGGCCCGGCCGGGCTTGCCTGCGCGCAGCAACTGGCGCGCGCGGGCCATTCGGTCACCGTGTTCGAGAAAAGCGACCGCGTGGGCGGATTGCTGCGTTACGGCATCCCCGACTTCAAGATGGAAAAGAACCTGATCGCGCGACGCTGTCTCCAGATGGAGGCCGAGGGCGTCGAATTCCGCACGAGCAAGGAAGTGGGGGTCGATATCTCGTTCGCCAGCCTGCGGGAAAACTTCGATGCGGTGGTGCTTTCGGGCGGGTCCGAGGACGCGCGCCAGCTTGCGATCCCCGGCGCGGAGATGCCGGGCGTGCGGCTCGCGATGGAATTCCTGACACAGCAGAACAAGCGCAATGCGGGCGATGAAGAATTGCGCTCCGCCCCGCGCGGCAGCCTGCTCGCCACTGGCAAGCATGTGGTGGTGCTGGGCGGCGGGGATACCGGCAGCGATTGCGTGGGCACCTCCAACCGGCAGGGCGCGGCCAGCGTCACCCAGCTGGAAATCATGCCCAAGCCTCCGGGCAAGGAGGACAAGGCGCTGACCTGGCCCGATTGGCCGGTCAAGCTGCGCACATCCTCCAGCCATCAGGAGGGCGTTGAGCGCGACTGGGCAGTTCTGACCAAGCGTGTGGTTGGCGACGGGGAGACAATCACCGGCCTGGAATGCGCGCGGGTTGAGTGGGTTGCAGGAGAGAACGGGCGCGAAATGCGCGAGATCGTCGGCAGCGAATTCACGCTGAAGGCCGATCTGATCCTGCTCGCGATGGGATTTGTCGGGTCGAAAAAGACCGGGCTTCTTGAGCAGGCGGGCGTCGATGTGACGGATCGCGGCAATGTCGATGCGGACACGCACAGCTATTCCACCAGCGCGCCGGGCGTGTTTGCCTGCGGCGATATGCGGCGCGGGCAGAGCCTGGTCGTGTGGGCGATCCGCGAAGGCCGCCAGTGCGCGCGCAGCGTGGACGAGGCGCTGATGGGGGTTAGCGAACTGCCGCGCTGATTGTCTCCCGCTGATTGCCTCCCGCTAATAGGGCACAGGCGTTACCTGCGGCATTTGCGACACTTGGATCTGCAAACTGCGCACTGCCATCCGCGCGGCGCTGTATTGGCTTGCCTTTTGCCCCGCCTGATGGCGAATTGCGTACCGGGTTTGAGGAAAAGCCGAAACATTTGGCGCCGCGTGATCACGGACCGGCAATAAGGACCAGGCACGCGCCATAAACACACGGGAGGATGGCAGTCCGGGGCATGGCCCCCGTGTCGTCATTGGGGTCGCTCATGCTGCAATACAATTTCACCGTTCCAGCGGCGCTCGCCGCGATCAGCGTCGTCGCACTTGTGCCACCGGCTCCGGCTGTTGCGTCAACACCGGGTGAGGCAATTGCAGGCCCAGCCGATCCCCGAGGCCCCGCGACACCGGCCAGCGTAGCCCCCGCCAGCGTTCAGCCCGTCGCGGCATCGGTGCCGCCCGCCCCGCCTGAGCAAAAGTCGATCCTGACCCGCTTCGTCGTCTCGCAATTCGTCGATCGTCCGGTGGCGGGCGATGCCGCGGATACGGTGCGGTATTCTGGCCGCGCGGATGCCTACATCAATGTTGGCGGCACGAATTTCGGCCTCGCTGACGATTCGATCACGCTCAATTTCCGCCCCGAGTTCACCTGGGGCAAAACTTCCAATGGCACGATCGGCCTAATCCCCAACAACACCGCCCTGTTCCGGCCGGAGGGCGCGGGCGATTTCGACCTTGGCATCAACGTCAAGAAGGTCTGGAAGAACGGCACCAACCTTACCGTGGGCAAGATCAACTCGCTCGATCTGGTCGGCACGCTGCCGATCGTGGGGAGCGATGGGCATTACGGGTTCCAGAACCTCGGTCTTGCCTTCCCGCCGACCGCCGTCATTCCCAACACATGGGTCGGGGCGCTGCTGGAGGTGCCGACCAAGGACTGGATTTACCGCGCCTGGGTGTACGATCCTGCTTCGCAATATGAGCGCACTGGGTTCGAGACCGCATTTGAAAGCGGCGTCGCGTTTCTGGGCGCGGCCACGCGGATCGCACGGGTCGGGGGCAAACCGGGGTTCTACACCGTTGCGCTGGTCGGATCGACGCGCACCGGCCCTGCGGTGGACATCCTGCCGCGCGCGCTGACCCCGCCGCCGGGTGGCAATTTCGGCAATGCGCGCGGAGAGCTGGCGGTGCAGCTTTCGGCGTATCAATACCTCTCCTTGAACCCGCGCCAGCGCGGCAAGGGCATCGGCATCCTCGCACGCGTGCAGGCGTCGGCAGGCGATCCGACCTTCCTCGATTATTCGGGGTATTTCGGCATTGCCGGCAACCCGGCCAAGCGCCCACAGGACCGGTTCGGCCTTGCCTATTTCCACTATTCGCTGACCGATGAACTGGTCGACGACATCGCCTTTCGACTGGGGCTGGAGGATGAACAGGGAGTGGAGGCGTTCTACACCGTGGGTTTCGCAAAAGGGTTCGAGGTCACCGCCAACGCGCAGGTGGTCGACAGCGCGATTGCGTTCCGTGATACCGGCGTGATCGTGGGACTAAGGCTGACGGCGGGGTTTTGAGCAAGCATCTGTTTGCGACCGCAGTTGCAGGGGTTTGTGTGCGCCCGCATGTGTTGCTAGAAATTGGTGACAAGCAGCCGTGGTCCGGGAGCTGGCATGAAGATCATCAATGCGTACCGCCGCCCATCCGGGCTTCTCGCTATTTCTGCGGCATTGGCCAGCTGCGCCGCACACGCCCAGACAAATGATGAGGCGTTTCTCGGTCTCGCTGATGCCTACCGCTCCCGGGATGCCGGAGCTGCCGCAGCAAATTATTCCGAAGATGCCATCGTCATATACGCCTACGATGGGGTTCCGGAAGAGCGGATCGAGGGTCGCGAGGCGATCGAGGCGTCCTTTCGGTCATTCTTTGAATGGATCGACAGCACCCTTCCCCTCGACCTCAATTTTAGAATTGCCGAAAGGGACGGCGCCAACGCCTTTGGCTATTACCGCCTGCGGTTCGGGAATGCGGATACGGCTTATGGACGCTTTGATGTCGTGCAGCAGTCCGATGGATTGTTCGCCAATGACCGCAGCTCCGATGCAACAAGGTCGGCGTTCGAGGAACTAGCCGGACCGTTGCTCGTCCGGCCCGATGAAAACGAACTCGACAGGAGCTATTACGGTCTGCTCGCCGGACGATACCGTCTTCCCGACGGATGCGATCTCGTAGTCACACGCTCGATCGTCCGCCTGTTTGTGCGCAACACATGCGATCAGACGTGGCGCGGTCTGGAGCGTGTATCCGGGCTCGAATGGGTGGGAGGAGAACGGGTTCTGTCGGATGACAAGAACTCGACTTACAGGTTCGCAAAAGGAGAGAGCCTGCCTGGCGAAAGCCTGCAAATCGCTGTCGATGGCATTGAAAGGGTCGCCCTGCGCGCGACACCCTATTCGCAGGAAGATATCTCGTTTCGCTCAGCAGACGGAACTCTGCTGGCAGGCACTCTGTACAAACCTGACAATCGTCAGGGCCCTGCGCCCGCCATCGTTCTCGTCCACGGATCGGGACCGCAGGATCGCGATGGCTACGCATCGATCATCGCGGTCCTTGCCGATGCGCTTGCGGCGGATGGGCGTGTGGTGCTCGCCTATGACAAGCGCGGCAGCGGCGCTTCGCAAGGCAATGGAGATGGCGCGGGATTCGATGTGCTGGCAGCGGACGCAATAGCGGCGATGACATATCTCCGGACTCGCAAAGAGGTCTTGCCCGACGCTGTCGGCCTCGCCGGATCAAGTCAGGCCGGCTGGGTCATCGCAAAAGCGATTGAGCGTGATGCCGCTCCTGCGGATGTGTTCCTGCTCGGCGCGGCAGGGACGGCTTTTTCGGTGCGGGAGCAAAATATTTACAACACCGATGTGCGCATGGCCTGTGCAGGCCTTGAAAAAGCGAAACGCGTGGTGGCTCTCGAACAGCAGGCGGCATTCTTCGATGCGGTCGCCGACCGTTCCCGAGCGCCGCGATTGGACGCGCTTACACGCGCAGCATCCGGCGAACCGGAACTCCGCGACTGGCTGTTCCCCGCAAGCGACGGACTCGATATGCCGAATGCCTGGTTCACGGTCTTGGACCCGTTTTTCGATCCGCTGCCGATATGGCGTACCTACGAAGGAAGGCTTTACCTCGTCTTCAGCGAATTCGATGATTCGACCGACACGTCGACCGCGATAAAGCGCCTTCGTAACATCAAGGCTACTGTCGAAGTCGTATCGAATGCGCAGCATCTCGGACTGGATGCAGCGACCCTGTGTGACGGCGAACTGGGGGAGCGAACGAGGTTTTCAAAGCAACTCTTTGTTGCGATCCGCAGGTTTGCCGATCCGAGCGGTCGATCGACCAATTGATACGTCTCTTCGCTGCCTGTCCGAAGACCGGGGACAGCGCCGTCATTGCGGCATCCGCGGGCATGGCGGTTGAGACGCGGGGATAGGAGGCAACCGACCACCGATGCTTTGCCATTTCCTACATCTGGCACACGCAGTAGGCTACCGGTTCGCTCTTTCGCATTGTTGGTCCCTCTTCTTTAGATCGCGCGCGGACTGCGCGATTTTTTTGCCAAACTTCGCGAAGTGTCAACTTCGGTTTTCGCCCATTATATCTCTAAGAAACAGCGTTTTACGCCCAAGAAATTGGCTCCGCTCAGTGTCAACTTCGTCAACCTGCTTCCGCCAGCCTCACAGCGCCCAGTCGACCGGCTCAAGCCCGTGGCTTTGCAGAAATGCGTTTGTCTGACTGAATGGTTTTGAGCCAAAGAACCCGCCGTGCGCCGATAGCGGGCTGGGGTGCGGGCTGGTCAGCACCAGATGATGCGGACCGCTGCCCAGCCCTTTTACCCGCCCGGCCTTTTTCTTGGCATGGCTGCCCCACAGGATGAACACGCATGGCTGCCCTCCCGCCGCGACCGCCGCCACCGCCGCATCGGTGATCGCATCCCACCCGCGCCCCGCATGGCTGCCCGCCTGCCCACCCTCAACCGTCAGCGTGTTGTTGAGCAGCAGCACACCCTGCCTCGCCCACTTCGCCAGATTGCCGTGGGGCGCGCGCTGGATCCCCAGATCGCTCTCCAGCTCCTTGTAAATGTTCGCCAGCGAGGGCGGCACCCGCACCCCATCCTGCACCGAGAACGCTAGCCCGTGCGCCTGCCCCGGTCCGTGATAGGGGTCCTGCCCGAGGATGACGACGCGGACATCCTCCAGCGGGGTCAGCGCCAGCGCGGCCAGCCGTTCCCCGCGCGGTGGGTAGATCGCCTTGCGCGCCGCTTCCTGCGCGCGCAGCCAGCCGCCCAGCTTGCGCGCCTCAGGGGTGGTTAAGGCAGGCTCCAGCGCCGCGCGCCAGCTTTCCGGGATGTCATCCGATGCGTTCGTATCTGCCATTTGCCGCACGATACAGCCTGCCCGCCCTTCCCGGCCACTCGCCTCTTTCCCTCTATCCCCAATCGGCGTAGGGACGGCTGCGATGACAGTACATTTTCATGAAGAAGACCTGCCCGCCGGCGTGCTCGAAGGCACTGGCGCGCTTGCCATAGATACCGAGACGATGGGGCTGGTGACCCCGCGCGATCGCCTGTGCGTGGTGCAGATCAGCGATGGTTCGGGCGATGAATACCTTGTGCGCTTTGGCGTGGGAAGCGAATATGAAGCGCCCAACCTTACCGCGCTGTTGGCGGACCCTACCCGGGTGAAACTGTATCATTTTGCCCGCTTCGATCTTGCTGCGATCCAGTATTACCTCGGCGTTATGGCCGCGCCGGTGTTCTGCACCAAGATCGCAAGCAAGCTGGTGCGCACCTATACCGACCGCCACGGGCTGAAAAACCTGGTGCAGGAATTGCTGGGCGCGGATATTTCCAAGCACCAGCAAAGCTCTGACTGGGGCGGCCCCGTGCTGAGCGAGGCGCAGCGCGATTACGCCGCCTCCGATGTGCGGTTCCTCCACGGCCTGCGCGATGAACTGACCGTGCGGCTGGAGCGAGAGGGGCGCATGCACCTTGCGCAAGGCTGCTATGATTTCCTGCCGACCCGCGCGCTGCTCGATATTGCAGGCTGGGCCGAGCGCGACATTTTCAGCCACGAATAGCGGGCGGGCGAGGCTGGAATGGTCATCAAACGCCGCATCGAAACCGAAGAGGCACAGGCGCTGCGCAATCGCCGCCAGCGCTTTGCCGCGCCGGGCGGAAGCCATGACCGGCTCGTCGGCTTTCTGGCGCGCGCGCTGCCCTTTGGCGTCGGCATTCTCGCCGCGCTGATGGTGATCACCCCGCTATCGCCGCGCGGGGAGATAAGTTTTCTGCTGGATCGCAACAAGGTCGCGCAAATCGATGAGCGGCTGCGGGTCGACAACGCGATGTATCGCGGGCGCGACGACAATGGCCGTCCGTTCTCGATCATGGCAGGCGAGGCGGTCCAGCGTTCAAGCAAAGAAGGACTGGTGCGGATGAATGATCTGATCGCGCAATTGCTCCTGCCCGAAGGCCCGGCGCGACTGATAGCCCAAGGCGGAACTTACGCGATCGACGATGAAGTGGTCGTGATCGACGGGACATTGCGCCTGACCGCTGCCGATGGGTACCGGATGACCGCCAGCGGTGTTTCCGTCGATCTCAAAGCACGCGTGATGCGCGGCGATGACGGAGTGGAGGGAGAAATTCCGGCGGGCACATTCTCCGCCAATTCGATGCGCGCAGACCTCGCCGCGCGCACGCTGACACTTGATGGCAAGGCGAGATTGAACATGATACCCGGCAAAGTGAGGATGCCCTGATGACCTCTGATGCAAAAGCCAAGGGCCCGTTTCAAGCACGCTCCCACCTCGGCAGGCTGGCGCTTGGCTATGTGGCTGGCGGGTTTGCGTTCACGCTGGTGCTGATGGGCGGAATGGAACTGAACGCGCAAGGGATCGCCTCGCACAACACCCGCGCCCCGGTCAGCGTGGATGCAGGCAGGATCGTAGTCGAGGATCGTGCAAACCGCGTTTCGTTCTCGGGCGATGTGGTGGTGACGCAGGCCGATCTGTCGGTTCGCTCGCAGCGGATGCTGCTGAACTATGTCGATTCAGGCTCACTTGAATTGCAGCGGATCGTCGCAACCGGCGGCGTCACGGTGTCACGCGGGAACGAACGGGCGACCGGCGACACCGCGATTTATGACTTCAACCGCCGTATCATCACGATGGCGGGCAATGTGCGCCTGCGTCAGGGAGGCAACAATCTGAGCGGCGGGCGGTTGGTGATCGATCTCGACACCGGGATTTCGAGCGTCGATGGAAGGTCATCCGGAGAAGCAGCAGAAACCGCCGGATCGCGCGAAGGGCGCGTGCGCGGAACCTTTACCGTGCCCCAAGGCGACAATTGAAACGCTGATTTGCCGCGAGGATCGAGGTGATGCGGTATCGGACGCCTTAGTAGGCGTTGTCGTGGGTTAGCACCCAGACCGTCTTGAGCACGATTTCAAGATCGCGCCGCAGCGTCCAGCCCGCGATATATTCCAGATCCGACTGGAGCCGATCGGTCAGATCCGATTCGTGCTCGGTCGCACCGCGATGGCCACGCACTTGCGCAAGGCCCGTCAGCCCGGGCTTCAGGCAATGGCGCTGCCAGTACATGCTGTCGACTTCCCAGAAGAACTTGTTATTCGCCCGGCTTCCCAGCGCATGCGGGCGCGGACCGACGATCGCCATGTCACCCAGCAAGACGTTCAAAATCTGCGGCAGTTCATCAATGCTCGTCTTGCGGATGAAGGCTCCGACTTTCGTGATTCGGTCATCATCGCGCGAAGCCGAACGATCCCCATTCTGATCAAGCTTTTCGAACCGCATGGAACGGAATTTGTACATGTCGAAAAACTGGTTGCCGCGACCAAGACGGCGCTGGACGAAAAACACGGGGCCACCATCCTCCAGCTTGATCTTCAGCGCCACGAACACGAGCAATGGCGACAGAACGATAAGCCCGCCAGTTGCCACGATGATGTCGAATGCGCGCTTGGTTATGCGCGAACGCAAGCCCAGCGGTCCGGTCGATACCACCAGGGTCGTGCGATCCTGATCTTCATAGCGATGCACACCCAGTGCCCCAAGAGCGTGCGCAGGCTCGCTTACAATCTCGCCTTCGACGCCGGCTGATTTGAGCAGCAATGCCCAGCTTTCCCGCCGCTCGCGCGGTGTGCTGACCACCACCTGATCCTGATTGCGCAGCATCCCGCCCAGCCGATCAAGCATGAACGGATCATGCGCAGTTGGATCAAGATTGTGGTGCGCAGCCGAGATCGACCTTGCATTGCCGAGCGCAAAAGCGGGGCCGCCATCGTTGATGACCAGTTGATTGCGCACACGCCCGCCCCAGGACCGCTCCACCACCAGAGCGATTGTCCGGCGAAATGCAATCAGGCTGGCTGCGAACAGCAGCAGTCCGATCGTAACCGAAACACGCGAGAATTCCGCGCTCGATTTGGTATAGAACGCCAGAAAGTTCAGCAGCGCCGCCGAAATAATCAACGCAATCAGTGCCTTGCGGATTGCAAAAGCCCAGTCTCTCAGCGCCCTCACGCAATAGCTCGAATTATACAGCGCGATCGTGAAATACACCGGCAGCAATGCCTGCGCCGCCAGCATGATTTCAGGTTTCCACCAAAGCCCAAGATACAGCTTTGAAGCAAACATGAACGACAGGTGCAGCAACACCGCATCGACAATCAGCATCGTGATATAGGCGCGCAATCGCCTTCGCTCGAGCGAAGTAACAGCCTTGGGCTCAGCCGTTTCGGTTTGAACGGCATCCAGCAACATGCCGCTTGGCTTACTCATTGAAAATGTCACTCCACCGCGCGCGAACCGTTTCTACGGGTTCTTACCTATGCCCTCCGTAGGATACAAAAGCGAGATTATTGCGGGTGCGAAATGCGGAGTGTCGGACAGAACTAACGTTTGGCCGCAAACCGTGCAATTTCCGCAAGTTCCTGAGCCAGCAGCAGCTCCGCGACCTGGCTGTTCGCAAGCAGATTACGGTGCAGTGCAACAAGCCGCGGGATCAGCCGATCCAGCTTGCGCCGGGGCCACCGCGTAATCTGCTGACGGATTTCGCCTTCCTCGCGCCAGAAAATGCCCAGCTGCGCCTTTTCACCCTTGCCGAGATTGTCGAGGTTACCGCGCGGCCCCAGCTTCGCCGTGATCTGCGCCAGCTGGGTCGCGCGCCGCTCTATTGCCAGCAGCAGACCGACCGGATTGAGGCCCAGCTCCCGCATCCGGTGAACTTCGCCCGACAAACGGGCAAGATCGCCGCCCATCACTGCATTGATAAGCGGTTGAAATCCGTCATCCTCGGTCGCGGCGCCGATCTGTTCATAATCCTCGACCGCGGCGGCCTTGGGCGATTGGAGATCGGCATCACAATACAGCGCGAGCTTGTCGACCTCCGATTGCGCCAGCCGCACGTCCAGCCCGGCCGCACGTGCAATCCGTTCAGCCAGATCGCCATTCAGCCGCAGCCCGGCACCGTCGGCCATGGCCCGGACCGCAGCGGCAACGGAGGACGGGTCGGGCGCATAGAACATGCCCACCAGCGCATCGGGACGCTTCTCCAGCAGCTTGGCCGAGCGCGATTTGTCGGTCGCCGATGTCGCGACGACCAACACGGGCGCAGCCTTACCCGATCCGGCCTCGGCAGTGTCGATCAGGGTCTTGAGCGCATCGTGCGCCTCATCTCCGTTCGCGCGGACATAGATGTGGCGCGTATCGCCGAACAGCGAGCCTGAGCGCGCCTCATCGCCCAGCAGAGCGGGATCGCGGCGCAGATCTGCGCCTGACAGTTCGATCCGCTCGCCCGCGTCTGGCAGCGCGGCGATCACCTGATGCGCTGCTGCGCTGGCACCGGCTTCGTCGGGTCCACAGAAGAAGAAGATTGAGGCTTTTTCCCAGCCACGCGGAAGGCCGCGCGCAAAATCGGTGTTCTTCGCCTTCATCGCGCGCCTTGGGCGGCCGTACGGCCCTTCACGGTGCGTTCGCGGCGCGCGCTTCTTCCGAACGCGTCCGCAACGCCAACGCGATGCGCGTCGCCATCCGGTCGGCCACTTCGCGCGCCAGGTTTTCAAGCGCAGTCAGTTCCGCCGCGATGGTTGCATATTCGCTCGAGACAACGTCGATCCCGGCATCCGATCCATCGGTTGCATCGAGCAGGATTTCCCCGGTCGCAAGCTCGATCAGCTGATACCGGGTTCGCAGGATGCGGCGTTCGCGGCTGATCGTATCATCGTTCAACACACCCAAAGCCTCAAGCGAATCGTCGATCCGCACATCGAGGCGGTAGGCGGGCGCTGCCGGTCCGCCTGCTTGAAACCGCTCGGTCAGGGCATTGCGCAGCAGCCACCCGCCGCGCCCCGGAATAGCGGGCACATCGACGGCGGAAAGCCCCTGCGCCACATCGGCGCTGGAGCCACCCGAATACAGCGGTTGCAATCCGCAACCGCCCAGCATCGGCACCAATGCGACCAGCGCAGCCAAGGCGAGCCTTTGCTGCATCAGGTTACGATATTCACCAGCCTGTCGGGCACCACGATCACCTTGCGAATTGCCGCTCCGTCAATGGAACGCTGGACGTTCTCGCTGGCGAGTGCAAGCGCTTCGAGGGTTTCTTTCGATGCACCTTTGGGCGCGGTCAGCGTGTCGCGCAGCTTGCCCATGTGCTGAACCGCGATGGTGACTTCGTCCTCGACCAGCATGGCGGGATCGTGTTCCGGCCACGGAGCGTCTGCGATCAGACCAGAATTTCCGGCCTGCGCCCAGGCTTCCTCAGCGAGGTGGGGCATCATCGGGCTGACAAGGTGCATCAGCGTGGTGATCGCGAAGTTGCGCGAGGCACTGGGCGCGGCCTTTTCCGTGGCGCCGGTGAGTTCGTAGATCCGCGCCACCGCCTTGTTGAAGCCGAGCGCCTCGATATCCTGCGCCGCAGCGACGATGGTCTGATGCGCTTTGCGTGCGAGCGCCTTGTCCTCTCCGGTTGCTGACGGATCAAGCTGCTGGAACAGCCGCCACAGCCGCTGCACAAAGCGCCCGCAGCCCTCGATCCCGCTGGCCGACCACGGCAGATCGCGTTCGGGCGGACTATCGGACAGCATGAACCAGCGCACCGCATCCGCGCCGTAATCCGCCATGATCGCATCGGGATCGACGACGTTCTTTTTGGATTTCGACATCTTGGTCACGCGGCCAGCCATCACCGGTGCGCCGTCCTCGATCGCCACCCAGTCCGCGCCATCCTTGCGCACCTCATCCGGGCTCAGCCAACTGCCATCGCCGAGGCTGTAAGTCTCATGCGTCACCATGCCTTGCGTGAACAGCGCAGCGAACGGCTCCTTCACATCGAATTTTCCGATGTGCGCCAGCGCGCGGGTCCAGAACCGGGCGTAGAGCAGGTGCAGGATCGCGTGTTCGATCCCGCCGATATAATGCTGCACAGGCATCCATTTGGCGATCTCATCGGGATCGAAGGGCCGGTCAGCAGGCTGGCTGGCAAAGCGCAGGAAATACCACGATGAATTGGTGAACGTGTCGAGCGTATCGGTCTCGCGCCGCGCCTCGCTGCCGCATTGCGGGCAAGTCGTGTGCTTCCATGTGGGATGGCGTTCGAGCGGGTTGCCCGGCACCTCGAAATCCACATCTTCAGGCAGGGTGACGGGCAGCTGATCCTTGGGCACGGGTACGATCCCGCAGGCCCCATTTTCGTTAAGGCAATGGATGAAAGGGATCGGCGTACCCCAGTAACGCTGGCGCGAAACGCCCCAGTCGCGCAGCCGCCACACGGTCTTGCCCTGGCCCCAGCCGCCGTTCTCGGCGCGCGCAATTACCTCGGCCTTGGCATCCTCTACACTCTTGCCGTCGAGGAAGCCTGAATTGACGATCACACCGTCACCCGCCTCCGCCGCGTCGCCCATCGGCGCCTCGGCTTGCGAGGGGTCGCTCGCCACGACGCGGCGGATCGGCAGCGCATATTTGGTCGCAAACTCGAAATCGCGCTGGTCGTGGCCCGGAACGCCCATCACCGCGCCGGTACCGTAATCCATCAGCACGAAATTCGCGATGAACACTGGCAGGGCTGCGCCGGTGAAGGGATGTCGCGCGGTGATGCCGGTGTCAAAACCCAGCTTTTCCGCGGTTTCAAGCTCAGCCGCGGTGGTGCCGCCGCGCTTGCACTGCTCGATGAAGGCAGCGACGGCATTGTCCCCGGCGAGGCCCTGCGCAATCGGATGGTCGGCGGCGATGGCGCAGAAACTCGCGCCGAAAATCGTATCGGGCCGGGTGGTGTAGACCGGCAGTTTCTCGCCATTGGAAAGCTCGAAGCTGAACTCCAGCCCCTGCGACTTGCCGATCCAGTTCTCCTGCATCAGCCGGACCTTTTCGGGCCAGTCCTTCAACGCGTCCAGACCGCTCAGCAGGTCTTGCGCAAAGTCGGTGATCTTCAGGAACCACTGGTCCAGCTTGCGCTTTTCGACGGCTGCGCCCGATCGCCAGCCCTTGCCGTCGATCACCTGTTCGTTGGCCAGAACGGTCATGTCGACCGGGTCCCAGTTGACCTCACTCGACCGGCGATAGACCAGGCCCGCAGCAAACATGTCGAGGAACAGCGCCTGTTCGTGGCCGTAATATTCGGGATCGCAAGTCGCGAATTCGCGCGTCCAGTCCAGTGCAAAGCCGATGCGCTGCAATTGCGCCTTCATCCCTGCGATGTTGGCTCTGGTCCATTCGCCGGGATGCACTTTCTTTTCCATCGCGGCGTTTTCCGCCGGCATCCCGAACGCATCCCAGCCCATCGGGTGCAGCACTTCGTATCCGCGCATCTTCTTGTACCGGGCCAGCACGTCGCCCATCGTGTAATTGCGCACGTGGCCCATGTGGATGCGGCCCGAGGGATACGGGAACATCTCGAGGATATAGCTTTTTGGCTTTGCGCTGTTCGAATCGGCGACAAATGTGCCCGCCGCGTCCCACGCGCTTTGCCAGCGACCGTCGGCGGTGGACGGATCGAATCGGGTGTCAGTCATGGTGATGCTCGGTTATGCGCCGGACGCTGGCGCATGGGTGGTATTCGAAGAAACTGATCGCGCTCAGCCTGCGACAGCCTGGCGACGCAGATCGCGGGCCTTGGTCAGGATGATATCCTCAAGCTTCTGCACGGTCGCGGCCTGAACCGGCGCATCGACCCAGCCATTGCCTTGTGCGACCTGACGCACCGCCGCCACCCGCAGGGCATCGGCGCGCAGATCCTGATCGAGGATCGTAATCGTCATCTTCACCCGTTCATTGGGGTTGCTGGGATTGGCATACCAGTCCGTCACGATGACGCCGCCTGCACTGTCCGCCTGAAGCAGCGGAGCAAAGCTGACTGTATCGAGCGAGGCACGCCACAGATAGGCATTGACGCCGATGGTGTTAATCTGAGCCGATTGCAGTTCGGTGGTCGGCTGATCGCGGCCACCGCAGGCGGCCAGCGTGGCAATCGCCGCCACTGCGATAGCGGCGCGGGAAATGGCGAGAGTGGCTTTGGGCACGGCGGCGATGTTCCTCATTCGTAATTGACGTATGCTCTATAAACGGCGCACCGCCCCCGGCAAGGGTGCGCTTGCACGATGATCGGTCAACACCGCTTCTGTCGGTACAGTAAGCCCAAACTTCGATTCGCCCGCTTTTGCATTCATCGTGACTGCCCGGAGGCGCGTTTACCTTTTCTGAACCTGCGAAACGACGGGCCAAACCAGAGGTCCCAACGCAGAACTGCCGATTCGCGCGACCATGTCTGGACAATATGTGTGCACAAGGACACAGGTTGGGCATTTCGGCATGGTTGCTTGTGGAAAAGATTGCGCTGCCTTCTGTCACGGTTCTATCAAATTCCGTCACTAGTTGGATCGGTCAAGCGATCAGGTTGGGTTCAGCATCTTTCGGCCATATTACGGCCAGAGATCTGCAAAATGGAATTAGGGAGTGTTTGAGCAATGCCACGGCGGCAAAATTCGACAGCATCACGGCACATGAAACTGCCGCTGTTCGGTATTGCCGCGGCGCTTATGCTCGCGCTGCCCACTGCCAGCCTGGCGCTGGTCACGTTTGGGCTTGATTCGTCCGGGGATCGTGACCGCGCCCTCGATCTTTTCACCCCCGCCTCGGTGGATCCCGCTCTGGTTGCCCGGTTCGCTGACAAGGCGCGGGAACAGGGCCTTCGGTTCACCCCGGCCAGCTCCAACCCGGCGCTTGGTCATGGCACCGTTACGGTGGCTGTCCGGGTCGACAATGGCACCGCGCAGGCGATTTCGGTTCGCAATGCGACCGAGTCGGTACCTGGTGCAGGCAAGAGCATCGCAGCCCTGAAAACGGCGCGATTCGATCTGGGTACGGCGCGCGGCTATCAAAGCTTTGCCCGCACGGTGGCACTTCCCGCCAATGTCCGCAGCCTGAGCGTTCCCGATCTTTCGGAATTCGAACCCGCCCGCCCCACCGCTAAGGACAAGCCGAGCCGCCTACAGCCGCGCATCGCGCTAGAGGATGAGCGGGTAGCCGGTCGTTCGATCAACACGCTTGATGCGATGGGCGCTCAGACCGTCGATGTGGGCGGCAGCTTCCGCCTCTCGTCAAAGATCGACGTGACAGCAGGCGTGCGCCTTAGCCAGGAACGCGACCGGCTCGATCCGCTCACCAATTCGGATCAGGATAGTCAGGCTGTCTATGTTGGGACGCAGATTAAGTTCTGATCGCGCAACCTTTCCAGCCTGACCTTCATGTAAAAGACCCTGCTTCGGCGGGGTTTTTTGTTGCCTGACACTACGGCTTGACTAGGTTTGAGGCAGAACACGTCGGGAGAGAAAAACATGAGCCGCATTGCCATTGTCACCGGGGGGACGCGCGGTATCGGGCGCGCTATTTGCGAACAATTGATCACGGAGGGTTACACCGTGGTCGCCAATTACGGCGGCAATGACAGCGCGGCAAAGGCCTGCGAAGAGGCGATTGGCGTCAAATGCTACAAATGGGATGTCGGCGATCACGAGGCGACACTGGCCGGATGCGCGCAGGTTGAAAGCGAGATTGGCCCGGTCGATGTGGTGGTGAACAATGCCGGCATCACTCGCGATGGTACACTGCACAAGATGAGCTTCGAGGACTGGAACGAGGTGATGCGGATCAACCTTGGCGGATGCTTCAACATGGCAAAGGCGTGCTTCCCCGGAATGCGTGAACGCAAGTGGGGGCGGATCGTCAACATCGGCTCCATCAACGGGCAGGCCGGGCAATACGGGCAGGTCAATTATGCCGCCGCCAAATCCGGCATCCACGGCTTCACCAAGGCGCTGGCACAGGAAGGCGCGAAATTTGGCGTTACCTGCAACGCCATCGCACCCGGTTACATCGACACCGACATGGTCGCCGCTGTACCGGACAACGTGCTAGAGAAGATCGTCGCCGGGATTCCGGTCGGACGCCTGGGGCAAGCCAGCGAAATTGCGCGCGCAGTCAGTTTCCTGTGCTCCGACGATGCGGGCTTCATCACCGGCTCGACCATGAGCATAAATGGCGGGCAGCACATGTATTGATGCAGCAGAACAGGCCGTCCCCGGCCAGACTGGCAATGGCGGTCCGTGCGTCTTTTGCAGTTCGTTAAGCATACCGCGTTACTGTAAATTAGCCCTGATAATGAGGGCCGATCATCAGGGCCAATTGGGGGGTGCTTCATGACCGCGACGCCAGAATTAATGCAACACGTGAGCACCGCTGCGCCAGCAGCGGTCCATGACGACGATTCGCTGCGCGATAACGCGCGCGCGGCCAAGCGCACATCGCTGATGCTGCGCAGCGCGAAGGTGCTTTGCCAGACCGGCGAATATGTATGTGTCGTGCGCGATGTGTGCGAAATCGCAACCTCGCTCAGTTTTCTGCACGATTTGCCGCCGCAGCTACGCATCCTGCTGTGCCTTGCCAATGGCACGACCTATCCGATCGAGCGGGTCTGGTCGGGCAAGCGGCAGGCGGGGTATCGCTTTGCCGCGGATATCTCTCTGGGTGATTTCATGCATGAAACCACCCCTTTCGCAGCCCGCCCGACCCGTCTTGCCATCCGCGCTGATGCACTGCTGATTGACGGGCGCAAGAGCCACCGGGCGCGCTTGCTGGACATCTCCACCCATGGCGCAAAGTTTGATTGCCACAGCGACCTCAGGCAGCGTGGCTTGATCGGGTTTCAGGTGAGCGGGTTGAACCCGCGCCTCGGCCAGATCGCGTGGTGTGACCAGAGCGGGGATGTGCCGCGCTTTGGCCTGCACTTCCAGCATCCGATTGCGCTCAGAGAACTGGCGCAGGCGGCGATGCAGTTGCAACCCTTCGGCGCACCTGCACCCGGCAGTTTCAGCGAAACCCTGGGAAACGCGCGGGCGGCGTGATCCAGACTTCGATTAGTCCGCGCGCGCGGGGTCATCGAACCAGTAGCCGCTCACTTTCCACACGCCGTCTTCCTGTTGCAGCACGACAGTTTCTGTGACGTCTTTACGGTTTTCAAAGTCGGTCACGAAGATCACCATCTTGTAGTCAGCAGATGGGGCGGTGACGGCCCCATACTGATCCAGTTTACGGCTGAGGACGCGCCCCATTGGTGCACGAACCTCTTCCCCCGCCGCGATCCATGCAGCAAGCGTCAATTCCTGCCGCCATATATTGGCTGTCTTGTCGAATCCTCCTTGCCAATCTTGCGCGTCAATAAGCAGCAACCATTCGCGCGCTGCGGCCTCACGGGCGTCAAAATCCTGCTGATCGCTGACGGAGGCCTCACTCGGAGGTGCAGATTGTTCGGAAGCGGGGGCGGCAAACCTGCCTGTCATCGAAATTGCGAGCATTGCAAATACAAGGGACATGATAGCAATTCCTCCACTCCCATAGCGCCGCATTGGTGCGATGCCTTGTGGTTCGAGGTTGATCAGCCAGCGTCGCCGCAGAAGCATCCCCCATTTGTTTGCGCACAAGTTTTTCAGGGCCTTGCGCCTCGCTTTCAAACAGCAGGCGCGCGGCTTCGCGGCTGCTTGTTACTTCCAGTTTCCGCCGCGCAGCACGCAGGCGTTCGTTGATGGTGTGAACTGAAAGGGTAAGCTCGCTTGCTGCGGATTTTGCGTCATGCCCCCGCACGATCAGGCGTAGCGTTTCCTTTTCCTTGTCAGTGAGATCGTCGATATGTGCGGCCATGCGCGCATCTTAGGACAGACCCTGTGCCACCTTCCACCCCAAATTTCTTGTGCTGTGAGCAATGGAGGCTGGCGTGGGCCGGAATTCCGGTGACAGGCCCGCCACATCTGCTTTAATGCTCCAAAGACGATGTCAGCGCCCCTGAAACCCGCCTATCACCCTCCGGTAAAACGCTCGGTCGCAATTGCCGGGCACAAGACCAGTATCAGCCTTGAGCCGGTGTTCTGGGAAATGCTGCGCGAGGCAGCCACGCGCGAGGGTCAGCCGATCAGCGCGCTCGTCGCAAGAATAGATGCCGAACGGATCAGGGCGCAAACACCGCCCGGTCTGGCCAGCGCAATCCGGGTATGGCTGGTGGCGAGGCTGAACCCGCCGCAGCCTTAATCGTCGCCCACCCGCTCGATATCCGCGCCGACCAGCTGGAGCTTTTCCTCCAGCCGCTCATATCCGCGATCGAGGTGGTAGAGCCGCCGCACGGTCGTCTCGCCCTCGGCGGCGAGGCCAGCGATCACGAGGCTCATCGAGGCACGCAGGTCGGTTGCCATCACTTCGGCGCCGGTCAGGGTCTTCACCCCCTTCACCACAGCGGTGCGCCCCTGCGTCGAGACATCTGCCCCCATCCGCGTGAGTTCAGGCACATGCATGAAACGGTTTTCGAAAATCGTTTCCTTCAGCACGCTCGTCCCTTCTGCCTTGCATAGCAGCGCCATCAGCTGCGCCTGCATGTCGGTGGCAAGTCCGGGGAATGGCGCAGTGGTCAGATCGACCGGTTTCAGCGGACCATTGGCGGCAACATTCACACCCTTGCTATCGGTTTCGATATGCAGTCCGATATTGCGCAACGCGGCGAGGGTGGAGACCATATCATCAGCATTGGCCCCTTCCAGCCGCACGTCGCCGCCGGTGATCGCGGCGGCGCAGGCATAGGATCCCGCCTCGATCCGGTCGGGCATCACGCGATAGGTCGCGCCGTGCAAACGCTTTACCCCGTGGATGGTGAGATTTGACGTGCCGATCCCCTCAATCTCCGCGCCCATCGCACACAACAGGTTGCACAGATCGACGATCTCAGGCTCACGCGCGGCCCCTGTGAGGCGGCTCGTGCCGTTGGCCAGAACGGCGGCCATCAGGGCGTTTTCAGTCGCGCCAACGCTGACGACGGGGAAATCGAAATCTCCGCCCGGCAAACCGCCATCGGGCTGCATCGCCTTGACATAGCCCTGCGCCAGCTCGATCTCGGCCCCGAAGGCTTCGAGCGCTTTCAGGTGCAGGTCGATCGGGCGGTTGCCGATCGCGCAGCCGCCCGGCATCGACACCGTCGCCTCGCCATCGCGGGCAAGCAGCGGGCCGAGCACAAGGATCGAAGCGCGCATCTTGCGCACCAGATCATAGGGCGCGACATTCGACGTCAGCCGCGAGGCCTCGAACGTGACGACCCGGCCAAATTCCTCCGAACGCTTCCCGTGAATTTCGGTTGAGACGCCGAATTGCGTCATGAGATGCTGAAACCCGTCAATATCCGCAAGGCGCGGCAGATTGCGCAGGGTGAGCGGCTCTTCAGTCAGAATCGCGCATGGGATAAGCGTGAGCGCGGCATTCTTCGCGCCCGAAATGGGGATCGTGCCGGAAAGGCGATTGCCGCCGCGAATGATGAGTTTGTCCATGAACATGCCATAGCGATTCACCTCTTTCACGCAACTGACACGCGCACCTGCCAATTTATCGTGTGGCCCGACGGGATTGACGTTGCCACACGGGGGCGGCAGTCATCCACGGTCCGTGCGACTGCAAAACTGCACATGATCCAAAGGGGAAGACATGAGCGATCCTGACAGAAAACCGATCCGAAAAGCCGTTTTCCCGGTCGCAGGCCTCGGCACGCGCTTCCTGCCTGCAACCAAGGCGATCCCGAAGGAATTGCTCCCGATCGTCGATCGCCCGCTGATCCAGTATGCGGTGGAGGAAGCGCGCGAGGCCGGGATCGAGCAGATGATCTTTGTCACCGGGCGCGGCAAATCGGCAATCGTTGAACATTTCGACATCGCTTTCGAGCTGGAAGCCACGATGAACGAACGCGGCAAGGACCTGAGCGTGCTCGATTCTACCCGCGCTACCCCCGGCGATATCATCACGGTGCGCCAGCAGGTGCCAATGGGGCTGGGACACGCGATCTGGTGCGCGCGCGCGATCGTGGGCGATGAACCCTTCGCGATCTTCCTGCCCGATGAATTAATGATCGGGAAACCGGGCGGCACAGGCTGCATGAAACAGATGGTCGATGCCTATGAAAAGGTCGGCGGGAACCTGATCAGCGTTCTCGAAGTGCCGATGGAGGAGGTGTCCAGCTATGGCGTGATCGATCCGGGCGAGACAGACGGCGCGTTGACGCAGGTTCGCGGGCTGGTCGAAAAGCCTGCGCAAGCCGACGCACCTTCGAACAAGATCATTTCGGGCCGCTATATCCTGCAGCCCGAAGTGATGCGGACGCTTGAGACACAGGGCAAGGGTGCAGGCGGGGAGATTCAGCTGACCGATGCGATGGCGCGGATGATCGGCGGCCAGCCGTTCCACGCGGTCACGTTCGATGGCAACCGGTATGATTGCGGCAGCAAGCTGGGCTTTGTCGAGGCAACGCTGGCGCTGGCATTGCAGCGCGAGGATATCGGCGCGGAGGTGCGCGCCATCGCACAGCGGCTGCTGGGGTGAAGCGGGCCGTGTAAGCGAAAGCGCCGCCCCGGCACATTTGGCCGGGGCGGCGTTTCGCAGACTGGGACGCGCGCCTGTTCGGCGGTCCTATTCCGCGGCGTCGTTCATTTCTGCCTCGCTCTGGATTCCCTTTTTCTTCGGAGCCTGCTCAGGCGCCTCGACATCGTTATCGAACGACAATTGGGCGGCCACTTCCTCGATCTTGGCAGTTTCGCTCGTCGCGGTCTGGACCAGCCCGCCAAGCGATGATCCATCGAGGCCCAGCTCTTTCATCAGCCCGTCAAGCACCGGGGCCTGCGCGCGATAGGCAAGCGCAGCGGACACCGCATCGCTGGCGAGGTTGCCTGAGCCACCCCCGGCCCCGGCGCTGCCGCCGCCATTGCCTGCGCTGCGCCCGCCATTGGTGAGCCCGTCGACCTGCACAATCTTGATCGAGTCGATTGATTCCAGCGGCTTGGCGCTTTCACGGATGACTTCGGGCAGAACCTTGAGCAGGGCCATCTTGGTCTGCAGGCTGATCTGATCCATCGAAAGGATGTTCGCAGCCTCGTTTATGGCGCGTTGGCCGGCGGCTTCCACTTCAAAGCGCACCCGCGATGCCTCGGCCCGCAGCTTTTCGGCCTCGGCCTCGCCCTCGGCTTCGCGGCGGACCGCTTCGGCGCGGTTGCCAGCGGCATCGCGCTCCGCTTCGGCATCGACGCGGATCTTGATTGCGTCGCGTTCGGCCTGCTTGCTTGCCTCGATCAATTCGATCTTCTTCTGACGTTCGGCGATTTCGCTCTCGCGCGAAGTCGAGACCTGTTCCTCGGCTGCCACCGCTTTGGCGCGGGCGGCATCTGCCTCGGCCTTGGCCTGGCTTTCCTCACGGCTCTTGTTCTGGACCGCGATCTGCTGTTCCTGCCGGGCGATTTCGAGCGCACGCTGCTGATCGATGCGCGCTTCCTCGACCAGGCGGTCAGCCTCGATCTGCTGCGCGTCGACCTGCTTCTTCGCCTCGATCTTGGCGGCATCTGCCTCGCGCTGGCGTTCCGCCTGTTCGCGAGCAATTTCCGACATCTGCGAGGCGCGACGCACTTCGACCTCGCGCTCCTGTTCCAGACGGGCGTATTCCTGATCCCTGCTGATCTCGAACGAACGCTGGTTGGCCTGCAAATTCTTCGTCTCGATCTGGACGCGCGTGTCCTGTTCGATATCGTTGCGCAGTTTCTTGCGCGCCTCGATCTGTTCGGTCAGCTTGGTCAGACCCTCTGCGTCAAACGCGTTGTTGGCGTTGAAATGTTCGATGCTGGTCTGATCCAGCCCGGTGAGCGAGACTGATTCCAGCTCCAGCCCGTTCATCGCAAGATCGTTGGAGGAGACCTGCTGCACCTTCTGCACGAAGTCTGCGCGCTGTTCGTGCAGTTCGTTCATGCTCATGCCCGCCGCGACCGATCTCAGCGCGTCGACGAATTTGCCCTCGACCAGATCGCGCAGCAGATCGGGCTGCATCGTGCGCATCCCCAGCGTCTGCGCGGCCATGCCGATCGCGCCCGCATCGTGACGCACGCGGACGTAGAATTCCGCCTTCACATCGATCCGCAATCGGTCGAGCGTGATCAGCGCCTCGGTATCCTTGCGTACTACGCTGAGGACAAGGGTGTTCATATTGACCGGCATGGTTTCATGGAACACCGGGAACACCAGCGCGCCGCCGTTCATCACCACTTTTTCCCCGCCAAACCCGGTACGCACAAAGGCGGTCTCCTTTGACGCGCGCCGATACAGCGTGGTGAGGAAGATGAAGATCGCGAGGGTGCCGATCAAGGCAGCACCGACGTAGATCCCGATGGTCATTAACGTGTCCATGTGTTCTCCTGTCTCTTAATCCTATTGCCCGCGCTGTGGGGATTTAATCCAGTCCCAGCAGCGGGCTTTCATAATGAACCGCAAAAAATGTCTCGCCCTCGCGCCGCACGAGGAGGACGGTCTCCCCCGATTGCAGCGCGGCCTCCGGATCATGCGGTTCGACCATTACAAAATGAGGCTTCCCGAATACATCCATCACTTTTGAGCGCGCAGGTGAACCGCGCTTAGCCGTGCCAATCTGTATCTCGGCGTCGCGGCGCACCAGACTGTCTAACGAGACGGCGGTGGTTTCGTCCTGCGGCAATATTCCTGCCAGCGGACGGGTCAGCGCCCCGTTCACCGGCAAAGCGCCAATCGCGGCCAGTACCGCGGCAAGCGCCGGGTCCAGAGGCCTGCCCAGCAGCGATGCCGCCAATTCCTGTCCAGCCACCCCGATCGCGGAAAATACGAACAACAGCATCATCAGCCAGATGAGGAACGGCACCCGGCCCAGCCCCAGCAGGCTGAACGCACCATCGATAAAGCCTCCGCCGCCACCGGTTGCATTGCCGTCCACATCTAGATCGAAGTCAGCATCGGCGCTGTCGAACACATCGCCAAGACCGATGATCTGCGCCACACTGATCAAGACAAATGCGACCAATGCGACCAAAAATGGCAAATTATGGGCTTCAAGCAGAGTCATCGTCTGCCGCCCGCAAAATTCCCTGCCACAAACGCAGCAAAGCAGGTTTTTACAATTTTTCCCATGGACAAATGACTACCAGAAGGTGCCCCGAAATGACAGAATAATCGGAAACGTTTGCCCGAAAGAACGTAGCTTTGTTCACGATCTGGCGCGCACAACGCTTTTGTTGCGCATGCTTGAAGTGAAACGACAATTTTCGCCGATCAAGTCGTGAAGCGCATCGGCAGCGTCTTCAATCCACCCACAAATGTGCTGGTAGCCCGCCTTGGTTCGCCCGCCAGTTCGACCGTCTCGATCCGGTCCAGCAGCGCCTCGAACAGCAGCCGCATTTCCAGCCGCGCCAGATGCAGGCCCAGGCACTGGTGCGCGCCTGCACCAAAGGCAAGATGGCGGTTGGGCGTGCGGCCCGCATCGAACCGGCGGGGGTCGGCGAATTGCGCGGGATCGTGATTGGCGGCGACGTAGTTCATCATCATCCAGTCGCCTTCGCGGATCATCTGCCCGCCCACTTCGACATCGCGCGCGGCGGTGCGCATGAAATGTTGCACGGGCGTCGTCCAGCGGATCGCTTCCTCGACGATGCCAGGCAACAGCGACCGGTCCGCCTTCACCCGCGCCCATTGCTCCGGGTCCTGCGCCAGCGCCTGCATCGCCCCGGCGGTGGAAGCGCTGGTCGTATCGTGCCCGGCGGTGGCGACGATGATGTAATACCCCGCCATGTCGCGCGGGGGCAGGGGCTCGCCATCGACCTTTGCATTTGCGATTACGCTGGCGACATCATCGGTGGGATGATCGCGCCGATCCTGCGCCAGTTGCGCAAAGTAGTCCTCAAACGACTTCACAGCGCCTGCGACCAGTTGCACCACCTGCTGCGGCGTCATGTTCTCCATGCCGGTGCCTGAAAGATCGGCATCCTGCCCGCCGAACAATTGCTGGGTCAGCATCTGCATGCGCGGTTCGTCGCGCGCAGGCACGCCGAGGATCTGCATCACGACGCGCAGGGGATAAGGGCCGGAAACAAGTTTTACGAAATCGATCTGCGGCCCCGCCTCCACCATCGCATCCACGGTGCGGGCGGCCAGTGCGCGGATCTCATCTTCCAGCCGGGCAAGGTTGCGCGGCATGAACCATTCCTGCGTCAGCTTGCGATATTTCGGGTGGATAGGCGCGTCGAACACCACCAGCGAATCGACCAGCATGTCAGACCCCGTGGCAGCGCGGCTGAATTCTATCGCCTGGTTGAAACTGAACACCACGGGTCGCGGATTGTTGAGGAAGGTCGCATTGTCCTTCGATATGCGCATCACATCGTCATAGCGGGTGATGAGCCAGAACGGCTCAAACAGCCCTTCGATCTCTGGCACGACTTTTGCGACTGGAGCGGTTTCGCGCAGGCGGTCAAACACATCCAGCAGCCCGTCCCATTGGGCATAGGCGTGCGGATCGATCACGGTCTTGGCAATGTTCGTGGGCAGGATGGCTGGCTCAGATGGCTGTGGTGATGCCATCAGGCCTGCCCGGACATCTGGGCCGCCCTGTCTGCGAATTCATCGCGCAGTTCACGCTTGTACAGCTTGCCATTGGCTTCGCGGGGGAGTTCGGGGCGAAAGTCGAACAGGCGCGGCATCTTGATCCGGGATAGGCTGGGCGCGAGGAAATCGCGCAGTTCCTGTTCCAGTTGCGGCCCGGCGTCGCTCATGTTGACCGGTTGCACCACCGCGACCACCTGTTCGCCGAGATCGGCATCGGGCGCACCGATCACGGCGGCATCCATCACCTTGTCATGGGTGATCAGCAGGTTTTCGATCTCCTGCGGGTAGATGTTGACCCCGCCCGAAATGATCATGTGGCTTTTGCGGTCGGTCAGATACAGAAATCCGTCGGCATCCAGATGGCCGATATCGCCCAGCGTCATCCAGCCCTTGTGGTTCATCGCCTCGGCCGTCTTGGCGTCATCGTTGTGATAGGTGGGCAGGTTCTCGTTCTCGAAGAAGATCAGCCCATCCTCGCCCGGCGGCACCGGCTCGCCATCGGGGCCGCAGACATGCACCGTGCCGTGGATCGCAACGCCGACCGTGCCGGGATGCGCCAGCCACCCGGCGCTGTTCGCAAAGGTCATGCCGATCTGTTCGGAACCGGCGTAATATTCGTTGACGATTGGCCCCCACCATTCAATCATTTCGCGCTTGATCGGCACCGGGCAGGGTGCGGCGGCGTGCAGGGCGCGGCTGTGGCTGGAGAGGTCATAACGGGTGCGGATTTCGGGATCGAGCTTCAGGAAGCGCACGAAATGCGTCGGCACCCATTGGCTATCGGTCACGTGGTAGCGTTCAATCGCTTTCAGCGCCTCCTCGGGCTCGAATTTCTCCATCACGACCACCGTTCCACCCAGCCGGTGGACCACCGATGACCAGCCCAGCGGCGCTGCGTGATACAGCGGCGCGGGCGAGAGATAGACCATCGACCCATCGCCCGGCATCCCGACGCCCATCGTCGCCAGCCCCAACAGCGGAACGGGAGCCTGCGGATCGGGATCGGCGGGGGGTGCGGGCTTCACGCCCTTGGGCCGCCCGGTCGTGCCGGACGAATAGAGCATGATGAGACCCGCATGGGGATCGGCAACCGCATCGGGACTATGCAGGGCAAGCTCGGCGGCGAAATCATCGTCTGCGCCGCTGTCCATCACGAGTATTTCAAGATCGGGGCATTGGGCGCGCACGGTTTCCAGCACCTCGCCAAATTTGGTCGAGGTGACCAGCAGCTTTGCCTCGCTGTCATTGAGGATATAGGCGATCTCCGGCCCGGTCAGCCGGGTGGAGATCGGCACCAGCATCGTGCCGACGCGCTGCGAACCCCAGTTGAGCGTGTAATAGTCCAGCCGATTCTCCAACAACACAGCAAACGCATCGCCGCCATCGGATTTCGGCCCCATCCCCCGTGCGCGCAGCAGGTGTGCGAACCGGTTTGCGGCTGCATCCATCTCGCCATAGGTCATTTGCGCCCCGCTGCCGGTCATGATGACGGCGGGGTGATCGGGGCGGCTTTGCGCATGGGCAATCGGGTGCATGGTTTCTGTTTCTCTCCCTTGGCGCAAAGGGGCTGTCTGTGCAGCTCAGCCTCGCGCCGTCTCTCTCGGGCATGAAACGTAACGGGGCGCACCGCGCACTCAAGCGAAATCGATTGAGTCCAGGAGAGGGGGAGCAGGATACGGGTCACGCGACACGCAATAAAAAAGGCGGCGGGATGAACCCGCCGCCTCTACTCGGACATCCTCTCCAATGTCCGACCCGCTTTACAGCGGGTAAGCTCGTTGTTGGTCCGGGGGCTTACTGCCCGCCTTGACCGGTCAGCTGACCGGGGCGCATCCGCCCTGCGGCGCCCTGTTCCTGCCCTGCCTGTGCGAAGAAAGTGCGCGCTTCGGTTTCTTGCATGTAAGGAACGGGATCGACTGCAATCCCGGCAACGCGCACTTCGTAATGCAGGTGCGGACCGGTGGAACGGCCCGTAGAGCCGACATACCCAACCAGATCGCCCTTGCGCACGCGCTCACCACCGCCAACCGAAAGCTGCGACAGGTGGGCATAACGGGTTTCAAGATCAGAGCCGTGATCGATGTAGATCACCAGACCATAACTGCCCGAACGTTCGGCGCGGTTGATGATGCCATCGGCGGTGGCGTAGACCGGAGTGCCCGTCGGCGCGGCGAGGTCGATGCCGTTATGCTGCTTGCGGCGGCCCAGCACCGGGTGATCGCGCATGCCGTAGCTGCTTGTCAGGCGGGCTGCACTGAGCGGGTTGCGCGAAGGAACCGAAATGACCGAGCGTTGCAGCACCGGTGCAACATCGGCAGCAAATGGGTCGGGACCGGCATTATCGAGCGCGGTCCAGCTCGCGAAAAGCTGGCGGAAGCGCGGATCACCTTTGGCAAGTGCCTCGCCCTGAGCTTCCTGAACGGGATCTGTCACATCGGCAGCGGCACTTGCCGAACTGTTTGCGAGGGCCGGACTGGCTGCCAGAGTGAGCGCTGCGGCTCCGATGGCTACGGTAATTCTCTGAAGTTTCTTACCGAAAGCTATACGCATGCTGACCCGTTCCTTTGCTCGTGGCATTTTTGCCGTTGGCGCCTTTTACGGCACTTTTTTTCAAAAGATTGGGAACTGCGTCCCGACTTGTGCGTCTGACTAACGGCGAAAGAGGTTAAGATGCAATCTCCGCGTAAAAGTCTCGCGACAGACCGGCTGCAAGACGCGCTGAGTCGTTAAAAGGCGGCTTTATCGCGCCTTTGAAATGTTTGCGGACAAGCGCTTTCCAAAGGATTTCCGGTGGTTCCACGCATTTGGCAGCAAATGCGATAAAGTGCTTGGCCCCAAAAGCCACATGCCGAATTTCATCGTCAAGGATGCGTTCCAGGAGCCTTGCACCCTGCTCATCGCCCCCTGCCCTGACCCTGTCGAGCGTGGAAGGCGTTACATCCAGACCGCGCGCCTCCAACACCATCGGCACGATCGCCAGCCGTGCGGCGACATCGTGGCGGGTGTCATACGCAGCCTGCCATAGCCCTCCATGAGCGGGCAATGCGCCGTAATGGCTGCCGAGCGCCTCGAGCTTGCGCGCGAGCAGTGCGAAATGCATTGCCTCGTCCGCTGCGACCGACAGGAAGTCGCCGACAAATTCCTCCCCCATCTGCGCACCGAACCGCCCCGCCATATCAAGCGCAAGGTCAATCGCGACAAACTCGATATGCGCCAGACTGTGCCACAGAGCGATGCGCCCGCGCTCGGACCCGCCCTTGCCGCGCTTTGGCATCTTGCCGGGGTCGAGCAATTCCGGACGGGCAGGCCGCGCGGGATGATCGGGCATTGGCTGGTCGAAGATCGGCTCCAGCCGTCCTTGCCGCCACGCACGCGCCACTTCGCGTGTTGCAAAGCATTTTGCGCGCGGATCAGCGGTGAGCAGCGCGGCGCGAATGGCGACAGCGGCAGGCCGCATGAGAATTAAAGGGCTTTGGCCGCGGCGAGCACTTCTTCGGCGTGGCCCTTCACCTTTACCTTGTCCCATACCTGCGCGATCTTGCCCTCGGCATCGACCAGATACGTGGTGCGGACCATGCCCATATAGGTTTTTCCGTACATCTGTTTCTCGGTCCAGATGCCCAGCGCATCGGACAGTCCGCCTTCCTCCGAATCGGTCGCGAGCGGGGTGGTGAGATCGTGCTTGGCAATAAAGCTCTGATGCTTCTTGGCGCTGTCCTTGCTCACGCCCAACAGCTGGGCCCCGGCGCCCTCGAATTCGCTTTTGAGCGCGGAAAAATCCTTTGCCTCGGTGGTGCAGCCGGGCGTGTTGTCCTTGGGATAAAAGAACACGACCAGTTTGCGGCCCTTGAAATCGGAGGGTTTGACGGTGCCGCCATCGGGCGTTTCCATGGCGATGTCGGGCATTGCATCACCGGCTGCGGGTAGTTTGCTCATGGGGTCGGCTCCATTTTCGAATCGCGAAGGGGTGTGTCGCAGATATCCGCGTTGAAGGTCTGGTTCCAGAGTGCTCGCAAGCGGGCGCGCGCGGCGGATAGATGGTTCAGCAGGCTCGCATAATCTCTCACCCGGCACGCTTGCGCCAGCGCGCCCGCCGCGCAGGCCGGCGGCTCGCCTCCGCCGGGTGCGAGCAATCGCAGCGCGACCAGAGTGCGGGTGAGAAGGTCATAATCGGGGCGGAACGTGGCAGGCAGCAGCCCGCCCTCGATCAATGCAGGGATCGCCGTCCCCAGATCGGGAGAATAGGCATCGGCATGATCGTCCGCGAGCGGGGCGCCGGTGGCTGTGATCCCGCGCAATTGCAGGAAGTGGACAAGAAATTCGCAATCGACCAGCCCGCCGCGCAGCCGCTTTATATCCAGCGCGCCGGCGGGCACTTTATGCATCGCCATCTGCGCGCGCATATCGGTGACTTCCCCGATCAGCGTGGCGGGATCGCGCGGGCGGCGCAGCACGCTTTGCATGATCGCATCGAGCGCGGCGCGCCCCCGATCCGATCCCGCCAGCACCCGCGCACGGGCCAGCGCCATATGCTCCCACGTCCATGCGGTCTCGTTTTGGTATTTCTCGAACGCCTCGCAACTGACCGCCAGCGGACCCTGAGCGCCCTGGGGCCGCAGCCGCGTATCGACCTCGTACAGCGCCCCTTGCGCAGTCGGGACGGACAGCGCGGCAGTCACCCGGCTCGCCAGCCGATTATAGTAATGCGTTGCAGATAGCGGGCGCGGACCGTCCGATTGCGCGGCGAAATCGCCGGTGAACAGGTACACTACATCGAGGTCCGACGCATGGGTCAGGGCCCCGCCACCCAGCCTTCCAAGGCCCAGCACCAGCAATTCGCTGCCTGCAATCTTTCCATGCGCCTGCGCGAATTCAGCGCTCGCTGCGCGCAACGCCAGTTGCACCGCCGCCTCGGCAATGCGCGCCAGCGCCGCGCCGATATCCAGCGGATCCGCCAGCCCCTGGATCAGCTGGATGCCCAGCGCAAACCGCAGCTCTCCTGTCACCAGCCGGATCGCGTCGAGCAACGCCTCGTAATCGTCGCGCACGGCCCTTTGCACGATCCGGTCGGCGATTTGCGCGACCGATCCGGGCAGCTCCAGCGCATCGCGATCGATCAGAATGTCGAGCAGTTCCGGCCTGCGTGCGAGTTCATCCGATAGCGTCGGCGCCAGCGTCAGCGCCGCGACCAACCGCGCCAGCAGGTTGGGCCGAGCATTCAGCAGGCGAAATAGCGTGACCGCCGAAGGCGCACGTTCCAGCAGGCTTTCCCAGCGGGTCAGCGCGCGCATCGGATCATCGCTATCGGAAAGCGCCTTGAGCAATCCGGGTGCCAGTTCATCGAACGCGGCCAGCGCCTGCGTGCTGCGCAGTGCCTGATAGCGTCCATCGCGCCATGCCGCGATGCGCGCAGCAAGCTGTTCAGCATTGTCGAACCCCAGATTATCGAGCCGCTCTGCGCGCTCTGCGATTGGTGTGGCCTGCGTGGCTTTCGCAGACGCCAGTGGAACGGGCTCCCCGATCAGCCCGCTGTAGATCGCCGCCGTGCTTTCAGTGATCGCGCGCAATTCCTCGATCAGCGCAGCACCATCCTCCAGCCCGTCCAGCCGCGCGACATTGTCCAACGCCTCGCCCTCTGGCAGTTCGTGCGTCTGGCGATCATTCACCATTTGCAGGCGGTGTTCGACGGTACGCAGGCGATCGTAGCTGGTGCCCAGCACCTGCGCCTGCTGCGCCTCGATCCGGCCAGCGCGCACCAGTGCATTCAGCGCATCGCGCGTGCCCCGCACTCTTAACAGCGGATCGCGCCCGCCGTGGATCAACTGATGCGTCTGGGCGATAAATTCAATTTCGCGGATGCCGCCGCGCCCGCGCTTCACGTCAAAGCCGGGTCCGGGCGTTTTCGACCCTTCGTAATTGTCGCGGATCTGTGCGGTGAGCAGGCGGATTTCCTCGCGCGCGCCGAAATCCAGCGTGTGGCGCCACACGAACGGTCGGATCGCCTCTAGAAATGCCTCGCCCGCCGCGATGTCACCCGCCGCCGCGCGAGCGCGGGTAAAGGCGGCGCGTTCCCACGGCAGCGCCGCGCTCTGATAATGTTCCAGCGCCAATGCAGAACGCACGGCCAGCGGGCTGATCTCGCTCGCCGGGCGCAGCCGCAGATCAACCCGCAGGACGTAACCCTCGCCGGTGTTTTCAGAAAGCAGTTCGAGAATGCGGCGCGTGTATCGCTGCGCCGCTTCGCCCGGATCATCGCGCTCGCGGCGCGGCAGGGTTGCAGGATCGTATAGCAGCACCGGATCAATATCGGAGGAATAGTTCAGTTCCCCCGCACCCTGCTTGCCCAGCGCCAGCGCGATAAAGCCGCGCGCGCTATCCTCGCCCGTGCGCTCTGCGATGGCGGCGCGGATCGCCCGGTCGAGCGCGCGGTCGGCAAAATCGGTCAGTTCGCGCACCACGCGCGCCAGCGGGAATGCGGCCGCCAGATCGCCCACCGCCAGCGCGGTCGCCAGCGCCAGCCGCTCACGCCGCAGGGCAATGCCGGTGTCCTCGTGTGCGCCGCGCGCCCGCGCCCATTCCAGCGCCGCCTCGCCCTCACCGGTTTCCAGCAGGGCAGCCAGATCGGGCAACCGGTCCAGCGAGCGCCGCAGGAACGGCGCATGATCGCGCGCGCGGCGCAGCGCATCGGTCCAGGCGGAAGTGTCAACGATCACCTGCACGGCTTTGACGCGCCTTTGCATCTCTAGCAAGCGCACTTGTCGCCGGCTCTGATGGCTGTAAGGCGTATCTGCATACACGACACGACACGACCACCAAGGGACCGCCAGCCATGATCACCAGATTTGCCGCAATTGCCACCATGATCGCAGGAGGATTGTCACTTGCCGCATGTGTCTCGATGCCTCTGAACGGCGGGGCCATGGCCGGTGCGCTCGACATTCCCGAAGTCGAACCGGGCGAGCTCAGCGAGGCGACGATGATCGACGTCACGCGCATCCTGTCCAGCGACGAATATGAGGGGCGCATGCCCGGCACAAACGGTGAGGAACTGACCGTCGCCCTGCTGATCGACCGATTCAAAAATGCGGGTCTGAAACCCGGCAATGGCACATCGTGGGTGCAGGATGTGCCGCTGGTTGAGATCACGGGCAAGAATTATGCCCCGCTAACCATCACCAATGGCAAGACCAATCTGGTCTATGATTACGGCAGCGAATGGGTCGGCGTATCCTATCGCGAGGATGCGCGCACGCAGATTGCCAACAGCGAACTGGTGTTCGTGGGATACGGCATCAACGCGCCCGAACGCGACTGGAACGATTACGAAGGCGTCGATGTAAAGGGCAAGACGGTGGTGATCCTCGTCAATGATCCCGACTGGGAGACGCCGGAACTCGAAGGTCCGTTCAACGGCAAGGCGATGACCTTCTATGGCCGCTGGACCTACAAATACGAAGAGGCCGCCCGGCAGGGCGCGGCAGGCGCAATCATCGTTCATGATACCGCACCAGCCAGCTATCCCTGGGCGGTGGTCGAATCCAGCTGGTCCGGCCCGCAGGCCTATGCCCAGCGCGGCGCGAACGCCGATCCGATGACGATCATGAACGGCTGGGTGCAAAAGGATGTAGCCGCCGAAATCCTCAAGGCGGCAGGGCAGGATCTGGATGCTTTGACCGCGGCTGCGAAAAAGCCCGCTTTCAAGGCGTTGGAACTGGGCATGACCGCCTCCACCAGTTTTGAAAACGATATGCGCAAATTTGCCTCGAAGAACGTCATCGGCGTGCTGCCGGGGGCCGAAGCGCCCGACGAATACGTGCTGCACACCGCGCACTGGGATCACCTTGGCCAGTGCAAGCGTGCGCCCGATGGCGATGATATCTGCAACGGCGCGGTCGACAATGCGACCGGCACCGCCGCGCTGGTGGCTTTGGCCGAAGCGCACGCAAAGAAGGGCGCGCCGCGCCGCAGCCTGGTGTTTCTGGCAGTGACCGCCGAGGAATCGGGCCTGCTGGGCGCATCCTACTATGCCGAAAATCCGGTCTTCCCGCTGGATCAGACCGTGGGCGGGATCAACATGGACGCATTTCAGGTCGCTGGCCCAGCCCGTGATGTGACCGTCGTTGGCCCGGGCAAATCGCAGCTCGACCTGTTCCTGAAGGCAGCACTGGCCTCCGATGGCCGCATCGCGACTCCCAATCCCAAGCCCGAGGCGGGTTATTACTACCGCTCCGATCACTTCGCCTTCGCCAAGAAGGGCGTGCCGATGCTGTATATCGACGGGGGCGAAGACCTTATCGACGGTGGCCGCGCAGTTGGCGCGGCAGTGGCGGAAGAGTACACCGAAAACCGTTATCATGGCCCCAAGGACGAATTCAACGAGGCGTGGGACTGGTCCGGCGTGATGGCCGATCTGCAATTGTATTACCGCATCGGGCGCAGCATGGCGATGAGCAAGGACTGGCCGAACTGGAACCCCGGCGACGAATTCAAGGCGACCCGCGACCGAGCTTGCGAGTCTGCCAAAACGGGCTGCTAAGCGGCGCTTGCTTGGGCAGGGTCGCAAAGCGGTGAGCGCTGTTCACATGCCGCCCGAATGGGCGCCGCAGGAATGGCTGTGGATCGGCTTTCCGCATCTGGCGGAGGAATGGCCGGGCTATCTTGAGCCCGCGCAGGTGCAGATTGCCGCCTTTGCCAGCGCCGTTGCCGACAGCGGTCAGGCAGTGCGCCTGCTTGTCCGGGACGATGCGAGCGAGGCGGCGGCGCGCGCGCTGGTGAGCGAGCGCGTGACGCTGGAACGGCGCGTCTATGGCGATATCTGGCTGCGCGACACCGGCCCACTGGTGGTGCTGGACAAGGGCGAGCGCGCGGTCTGCCGATTCGCCTTCAACGGCTGGGGCGGAAAGTACGAAATGCCGGGCGATGAAAGCATCGGGGCAGAAATCGCCCGCGATGCCGGAATGCCGCTGCGAACCTCGCCGATGATCCTCGAAGGGGGCGCGGTGGATGGCGATGGCACCGGCCTTGCCGTGACGACGCAGCAATGCCTGCTCAACCCCAATCGCAATCCCGGCATGACGCGCGAGGCGATCGAAGCGGAGCTGGCCGCGACGCTGGGCTTCCACCGGCTCGTATGGCTGGGCGATGGCCTCATCAACGATCACACCGATGGCCATGTCGATAATCTTGCGCGGTTTGTCGGCCCGAACCGATTGGTGCTGCCGCAGGCGACCGGGCTGAACGATCCGAACGCCGCGATCTATGCCGATGCCGCCGCGCGCGCGGGCGATGCCGGGCTGGAATTGGTGCGCATTCCCTCCCCCGGCCTGATCGAGCGGGATGGCACGATCGAACCGGCAAGCTATGTGAACTTTGCGATCACCACGCATCTGGTGGTGGTGCCAACCTTCGGCTCCCCCCACGACGAAGCGGGCGTTGCGGCCATCGCCGCGCTGTTCCCCGACCGCGATTGCATCGGCCTGCCCGGCGATGCGGTGCTGGCTGGCGGCGGCGGGTTTCATTGCGCGAGCCAGCAAATGCCGTCTCTGAAAGGCTGACTAAACGCGCGCTCCGGTCATGAATTAACGACTCGTTAGGACTTTCCCGGCAGACCGAGTCACATGGCAAAGGCACTCACGATCACCCGCGCGACTTACGCTGCCGCGCTGGAGCGTCCGCAGGCGCTGGCACGGGCCGCCGCTCAGGGCATCATCGTCCTGTCATGCGCCGCGGCACTGATCCTTGCCGGTCAACCGCTCCCCCTCTGATTTTGCGTATATGATCTGACCGTCACCCGGCGCGATGCTCTTGCACTGCGGGTGTAACCGCGCGCTCAGATTGCCCGAACCCGGTAAGGCAAGCCTTGCCGGAACGGATACCATTCATGCGCAGAAATATGCTGTTTTTCGTCCTGCTTGTCAGCGCAGTGGTGATCGCGGCGAGTGGAGTTTACTCGAAAACCACGGCCAGCGTTCCCATTCGCGCGATTGACGCCGGTGCCAGCGGCGAGCCGGTGCTGATCGAGCTGTTCACCAGTCAGGGGTGTTCGTCCTGCCCTCCGGCGGATCGACTGGCGCAGCGCATGGCGCGCGAAGATGGCCTTGTGGTGATCTTGCGCCCGGTCGACTACTGGGACCGCCTCGGCTGGAAAGATACGCTGGCCCGACCAGAAAACACCGTGCTGCAGCGCGCCTATGCCCGGCGCGGACTGGGCGGATATAACGGCGTTTATACCCCGCAAAGCGTGGTTGCGGGCGCTCTTGGCGAGGTCGGCTCGGATGAACGCGCGCTGCGCGGTCTGGTCCGCGCGGCGAGAGCCGCGATGAACTCTAACGCAGCGCGCCTGCGCGTGAAGCTGGCAGGTGACAAGGGCCACGCTATTGGCATAGCGGGCAAGACCTCAACCCCGGCGGAACTGATGCTGATCGGCGTCTCAACGCAAAAGGAGGTCGCAATCGGGCGCGGAGAAAATGGCGGGCGCACGATCCATTACACCAATGTCCTGACAGACGAGCAACGCCTTGCGATGTGGGATGGCGGGCAATCGAGCGTGCCGCTGTATAAGGATCGCCTGAATATGTCGGGCGCGGATCGCTATGCCATCGTTCTGCGCGTGCCAGGTGGTGGCCCGGTGCTGGCCGCGCGATGGCTGGAGGACGCCGCGCCCTAAAGCAGCCGCGCGATCGCCGCGATGGCGGCCCCGGCGAGGATCGCTCCCACCGCCGCCCGCCACACCGGATCGCTGATCGCGCCGCTGGCCCGTGCACCCAGCGCATTGCCGAGCAAGGCGGCGGGCAGCAACGCTGCAGAAAGTGCGGCTAGCGGCCATGCCATTATGCCCAGCGCGGTGCCAGAGGCCACGCCTCCGGCTGCTGCAATTGTAAACACCAGCAGCATCGATGCCTTCGCGGTTTCGCGTGGCAGATCGCGCCCGACATAATACGGTACGACCGGCGGGCCGGGCATCCCGGCATAGCCTGTCATCAATCCGCTCAGGACGCCCACGCCCCCGGTGGCAAGCGCGCCCGGCTGCGTGGCGGATCGGCGCGGCAGCATCACGGCAACAAAGGCACTGAAAGCGATGAACGCAATCACCACGCGGGCAAGATCGACGCTGGTCGCCGCCAGCGCGAACAGTCCCGCCGGGGTCGCGATCACGCACAAGGCTCCGATCACCCAGGCGGACCGCTCCGCCTGCCGCATCAACCGGCGAACTTCGGTAAGCCCGATCAGCACCGACAACCCGTTGCCCACCAGCACCGCCTCCACTGGCGACAGAGCCAGCGCGAGAATCGGGACCAGCAAGATTGCCATGCCGAACCCGGTCAATCCACGCACGAACGCTGCGCCGACTGCCGCGATCAGGGCAATGCCGACCTGCAGCGCGGTGAACCCGCCGAGAATTTCCACCTATTGCCCTGCGCTTTTCAGGATGAGCGCGACTGTCACCGCATGAAACGCGGCAATAGCGAGGTTGCTCACTACCACCGGATTGTCGATAGTGCCCACGGTGATGGGCGTCAGTAATTTGTAGGCGATCTGTACCAACAACAGCGCTGTTATCATTTCGGGCACAGGCCGCCACAGCAGCACAGCCGACGCTACAAGGATGGCCAGATAGAACGCTAACACAATTCCCCGCGCCGGGGAGGGCGAGCCATAGGCAGCGTCGGCCCACGATGCATCGGTGATCAGGCCGTGGCACACCGGCACCAGCACCGCGATGTTAAGCAGCATCGAGAGGATGATCATTAGTGAAAGCATGGTCGGTCGTTCTTGGCCTGTCATCGCAGATCAGGCGGCGTTGCGGCAGTTCTGAGCATCGCAATCGCCTCGTCGAGCGTGATTACACGCTGCGCCTGTTCGCCCAGCGTGCGCACGGCGACAGTGCCTTCCTCAGCCTCGCGCTTCCCCACCACCAGCAGGTGCGGAACCTTGGCGAGCGAATGTTCGCGCACCTTGTAGTTGATCTTCTCGTTCCTGAGGTCGCTTTCGACGCGGATGCCAGCAGCGGCCAGCTTTGCGACCACGTCCTTGGCATAGTCGTCCGCGTCCGAGACGATGGTCGCCACCACCGCCTGCACCGGGGTGAGCCAGACGGGCAGGCGCCCGGCGAAATGTTCGATCAGAATGCCGATAAACCGTTCATACGAACCGAAGATCGCGCGGTGCAGCATCACCGGGCGGTGGCGGCTGCCATCCTCGCCCACATAGGTCGCATCGAGCCGGTCGGGCAGCACGCGATCGGACTGGATCGTGCCCACCTGCCAAGTTCGCCCGATCGCATCGGTGAGGTGCCATTCCAGCTTTGGCGCATAGAAAGCGCCCTCACCCGGCAGTTCCTCCCATTCAAGGCCATT
>JBBRVR010000002.1:0-106427 GCA_038246695.1 Sphingomonadales bacterium | reverse complement strand
GCACCATGATTCATGGCACCGTGGTCCATCGCACCGTGATCCATCGCACCGTGGTCCATTCCGGCCATGCTGCCGCTATCATCGCCGCCGTGGTTCATGCCCATATCAGCCATCGTCAGCAGTGGCGGATCGCGCAAGGCAGGCACTGGTGCGCGTGCGCCTGGACGACTGGCAAGCGTTGCCACGGCCATCCCCGAACGATCCATCGATTCTGCGACAATCGTGTGCGCTTCAGCGGTTGGTTCGACCACGATGTCGTAAGTCTCGGCGGCGCCGATCTGGAATTCTTCGACTTCGACGGGGCGGACATTCTGACCATCGGCGGACACCACGGAAAATTTCAGTCCTGGAATGCGCACGTTGAAAAAGCTCATCGCGCTGCCATTGATGACCCGCAATCGTACACGTTCACCCGGAGTGAACAGATATTCCATGCCTTCCATCGGCCCATGGCCGTTGGCCAAATACGTGTAGGTCGAACCGGTCACATCGAGAATATCGGTCGCCATCATGCGCATCCGCGCCCACATCCGGCGCTGCTCGCCCGACAGCGTATACTCATCTGTCACCGTGTTTTGCTGATAATTGAAATAACCTTCGCCCTGCTTGAGCTTGGCCATGATCGCGTGCGGATGCATCGGCGTAAATTCCGATAACAACAACACGTAATCCCGGTCCGCCTGCACCGGGTCAGGTCCAGCTGGATCGACCACGATCGGCCCATAATGCCCGGCCTGTTCCTGGAGATTGGAGTGGCTGTGCCACCAATAGGTGCCAGATTGCCGGATCGGGAATTCATAGGTGAACGTCTTGCCCGGAGCGATCCCCGGGAAACTTACGCCGGGAACGCCGTCATACTGGAACGGGACGAGCAGACCGTGCCAGTGGATTGAGCTGTCCTCGTCCAGCGAGTTCGTGACATTGAGCCGGACATTCTGCCCTTCCCTGAGCCGCACCAGCGGGCCAGGGACGCTGCCGTTGACCGCGACACCCATGCCGCTGCGCCCCTGCACAATGCGCGGGCCATGGCCGATCGTGAGATCAATATTGCTGCCTGATACCTCGTCAAATCCTTGGCGAAGCAGGCCTGCGCCGTTCATGTCCATGCCGCGCGCCCAGGCGGGGACTGCGCTGGCAAATCCCACAAAGCCGGCTGCACCAGCGCCGGCGGAAAGGAATTTTCGTCGCCCGATTGCTGGCCCGATTGCGGACATTGAGGATCTGCGGATGTTTGTCATACCCATGACTACGCTCCGGAAGTTGTTTACCCTCAAAGATCGGGGATTTTATCCCGAATTTTTTGCCGCGCGCGATAGATTCGCGTTTCAACCGCTTTTTCAGTCACGCCCAGCAGTGCTGCCGCCTCCCGCTGGCTGCGTCCGTCGAGGCTCACGAGGACGAGAGCTTCTCGAAGCCGGATCGGCAAGCGTTCCAATTCGCGATAGACCCTAGCCAACAGGTCGGCATCGATCATTGCTGTTTCAGCATCTGGTGAAGGATCTGGCTGGAAGGCTTCGTCCTGACCCGAACCAAATCCCAGAAACCGGGCAGCCTTTCTGCGTCGCAATCGGTCCCGGCATTTGTTCAACGTAACGGTCGTCAGGAAGGGCGCGGCGGATCTGCTGGTATCCAGACGGTGCCGCCCGATCCATGTCGCAGCCAGCGCATCCTGCACGGCATCCTGCGCATCTTCGGGCGATCCAAGCATTCTGGTGGCAAGTGCAAGCAGGCGCGGCGCATGGTTCTTCGCCAGCAGATTGAAGGCAGGCCGGTCACCTGCGACAATCTTGCTCAGCAGCTCTGGCTCAGCAGTGTCCTTGGGTCCCGTCACCGGGCTTATTCGCTCGGCGAGCCGGTCAAGGACCGATTGATCTGCTGATCGAACTCGCGCTGCTGCTCCGCGTCAAGAATGTCCCGCATTGCAAACACATGCCGAACGGTCGCCTTCTGTAGATCACCCATCCGCGCATGAACTTCGTCAATTGCCGCGCTGACCTTTGGGCCATAGGTGTGTTCTTCATCCATCGCTCCCGCGAGGCGCGCATTGGCAGAACGCAGGGCCAGCTCCAACGCCTTGCGCTCGACGGCAAATTTGCTCTCCAGGGCATCGAGGCGATCGCGCTGACTTTGGTCGAGCGTCATCTCATCATGAACAAAGTCGTGCAATCCGGGGTTTGGCGGTTCGCCCGCCCAGGTATTCGCTGCAAACGCGCCCAGACAACCGGCCAGTAGCGCCAGCACCATAACAGCCAGGATCTGAGGAGATGACAGCTTCATGGTTCGACATGCAGCAGCGCAGAAGGTGACAGCTGCGCGCCATCGATGAGCTGATATTCTGAAACATCTGCATGAGCAGGCGAGCGGGTGGTGCCAACTCCGGCGCCAAGACCGACCGCGAATATTCCGACGAACAACGCAAGCCGCCTTCGACGGTTGCCGATTTCGATCATTTCGCCGGCGCGCTGCCAAATCTCGTCCATGAAGCCGGGCGGAAGATCATCGGCATGTTGCTGCGCGAGCGCGTTTAATATGCTGTCCATTCTGGCGTCGTCACCCATGTGCGGGTCCTTTATTGCGTGGATCCTCCCTATACGCCTCAGCGTTCGCTATCCCTCGATTTAGTTTTCCTGAGGGGAAAACAGGCTTGCTGCGTATTATTAGCATGCGCTTTGTAAAACATTCTGGTCTGCTTTTGCTCGCGGCGCTTGCGCTGACCGGAGTGCCTCCCTTCGCTCACGAAGGCCGCCAGCGCGGGGCCGATCACGGACAACACCATCCAGAATAAGCATGAGCAAAGGAGGCCAAAATGCATACTCAGCCAATTAAACGCGGCATAGTTCGATGGGGGTGGACACTCAGCGTGTTCATTCTGACTAGTTATCTGATCTGCATTGCATTCGGCCTCCTCGTACCGGAACGGTTTCACATGCACGAGGCATGGGCGCCGCTTTTGCCGGGCTTTGTATGGCTGACCTTCTCCGGGTTTCTTGCCGGGGCGGTCGGCAGCTTTCTGTATGGCTGGTATATCGCGGTTCTGGTCGTTCCTTTGTACCGGTTTTTTGGGTCGGCCAAGGCAGCATGACTGACTTTACATGTCCCATGCATCCGGAAATCCGGCAGGAAACCCCCGGCGACTGTCCGAGATGCGGAATGCATCTCGTGCCCCAGCAGAACGATGAAGATAGCGGTGCGATCCATAATGCGTGCGACCACGGTAGCGAACCGGAAGATGCCGGGAGCGGAGAGGTCGGGCAATACGATACCGTTCCGGCGGAACATTCCGGGCCAGTCTATACCTGTCCGATGCATCCACAGGTAAGGCAGACCCACGCCGGTTCCTGCCCGATCTGCGGCATGGGCCTTGAACTCGAAACCGTCAGCCTGACAGACGAAGGCCCCAATCCAGAACTGGTCGATTTCACCCGTCGATTCTGGCTCGGCGCGCTTCTGACCGTGCCATTGCTGGTTCTGACGATGGGGCCGATTGTCGGCCTTGGCTGGATTCGCGATATTCTGGGCGAGCGGGGCACCCTGTGGCTGGAGTTCGCGCTGGCCACACCGGTGGTGCTGTGGTGCGGCTGGCCGTTCCTTGTGCGGGGCTGGAACTCGTTCCGCAGCCGCAATCTCAACATGTTCTCGCTGATCTCGATCGGCGTGGCTGCCGCGTGGCTGTTCAGCGTGGTTGCATTGTTAGCTCCACACATCTTCCCGGACGGCTTCCGCGATGCTCAAGGCAATGTCGGCGTCTATTTCGAGGCCGCTGCGGTCATCGTCACGCTGGTGCTGCTGGGACAGGTGATGGAATTGCGGGCGCGAGAGGGAACCGGCAAGGCGATCCGGGCTTTGCTCGACCTCGCTGCAAAGACGGCGCGGGTGCTGCGCAGCGATAACAGCGAGGAGGAAATTCCGCTCGAGGACGTGCAGGTGGGCGACCATGTGCGCGTACGGCCAGGCGAGAAAGTACCGGTCGACGGGTCAGTGCTTGAAGGGCATTCGTCAATCGACGAAAGCATGATTTCTGGCGAACCGATGCCGGTTGAAAAATCGGCGGGCGACCAAGTGACCGGCGCCACCATCAACGGCACCGGCAGCCTGATCATCGAAGCCCGGCGCGTGGGCGCGGACACCACGTTGGCGCAGATCGTCCAGATGGTCGCCAACGCCCAGCGTTCGCGCGCACCGATCCAGAAATATGCCGACAAGGTCGCAGGGTTCTTCGTGCCCGCTGTCATTGGCGTGGCAGTTCTGGCCTTCATCGGCTGGTCGATCTGGGGCCCGGCGCCGGCCCTCTCCTATGCGCTGATTGCGGCGGTCTCTGTGCTGATCATCGCCTGCCCCTGCGCGCTCGGCCTGGCGACACCGATGTCGATCATGACCGCCACGGGCCGCGGCGCGCAGGCCGGTGTGCTGATCAAGAACGCCGAGGCGCTCGAACGGTTCGAAAAGGTTGATACGTTGATGGTCGACAAGACCGGCACGCTGACCGAAGGCAAGCCGCGCCTCGTCGCTATCCTGCCCCAGTCGGGGCATGACGAGGCGCAAGTGCTGCGCCTCGCCGCGACGCTCGAAAGGGGCTCTGAACACCCGCTTGCCGAGGCCATCGTCAAAGGCGCCGAGGAACGCGGCATCACACTTGCCCACGCCAGCGAGTTCGAGGCGATTACTGGCAAAGGTGTGAGCGGCACGGTTGATGGCAGGAAGGTCATGCTCGGCAACCTCAGGCTCGTCACCGATCACGGTATTGACGCGTCCGGATTGACGCCGGTTGCCAATGACCGGCGCGACGAGGGCGAGACAGTCATGTTCGTTGTCGTCGATGGCGAAATTGCCGGTTTGGTGAGCGTTGCCGACCCGGTGAAGGAAACCACCGCGGCGGCCATCAAGTCGCTCCACGAGCTCGGTTTCCGGATCATTATGGCGACCGGCGACAACGAGCGCACAGCCAAGGCAGTCGCCGCGAAGCTGGGGATCGACGAGATCCGCGCCGACGTGCTGCCGCAGGACAAGGCCCGCATCATTCAGGAGCTTCAGGCCGAGGGCCGCAAGGTCGCAATGGCGGGCGACGGGGTAAATGATGCACCGGCGCTTGCGCAGGCCGATGTCGGTATTGCGATGGGTACAGGCGCAGATGTCGCGATCGAAAGCGCCGGTATCACGCTGGTAAAAGGCAATCTGGACGGCATCGTGCGAGCGAGAAAACTCTCGCATGCAACGATGAGCAATATTCGGCAGAACCTGTTCTTTGCCCTGATTTACAACTCTGCTGGCGTGCCGATTGCTGCTGGTATCCTGTATCCCTTTCTGGGCATCCTGATCAGTCCGATGTTCGCCGCATTCGCGATGAGCGCGTCATCGATTTCAGTGGTTCTCAATTCACTGCGTCTGCGAACCGCGCGGATATAACCGAAACCAATCATGGCGATGATGACGCCATTTCCGCTGTCTTTTGGTGTTGGCGCCATGATCTGCTCACCATGCTGACCAAGTAACAGATGATCGAGCACAGCCACGTGGGCACCAGCGGGTCGATCCGCAGTCACATAGTGATCTATACTGTGGTCCTCGCCAGCCACCCAGCGATTGCAGAAACAGGAGAAATGAATCATGGAAAACAGTCAGCATAAAGGCACAGGCGGCGGTAATTACGGGCGCTTTATGGCAATGGTAGGAACGTCGACCGCCATCATGTTCGGCCTGATGTATCTCAACACCTATTCGCTTGATCACGTGTTTTTCAGCGAAACCCGCTTCTGGATGACCTTTGTCATGGGTGCGGTGATGGCAGTGGTGATGCTGTTCTTTATGTGGTCAATGTACAGAAATACCGCAAAAAACTGGATCATTCTGGGCGTGTCGGTTGTCGTGTTTACGCTTGGGCTATGGCTCGTGCGCAGCCAGGAGACAGTGAATGACAGCGAATGGATGAAAGCCATGATACCGCACCATTCCATCGCTATTTTGACCAGCGAACGTGCGCATATCGACGATCCCCGGGTGCGCGAATTGGCCGATGGCATCATCCGCGCACAACGCAAGGAAATTGACGAAATGAAATGGCTGATTGACGATATTGCCCGCAATGGAGAGGCCACAACAAAAGCGGAGGCCGCGAATCGCCCGGTTCCCCGGTTTGAGGGCCGCCTAATTCCCGGTGACCAGCGTTAGGGCTGCGACCGGAAAAGATGGGCTTCTCAGAGGTGTAATTCAGGTTTGGAGCGTGCGGCAAGGAAGTGCGATTTGACCGCTAACAGTTGCACGCCCGGTAATCGCGAACAGCCAAAATAGAGCGCATTTTTACCGCCCTAGATCGCTCCTTGAATGTCTGCTTCGACCGATTAGCAATCCGAAAGCGAACCCGGAGAATTCCACCGAGAACCCGCCGTTTCCTACATGCGATCGGACCGCTAACGAGCCAGGTGTTGTTTCTCATCGTCGGCGTCTGATTGCAAATCGCGGCTACAAACCCCGCGCGCGCTTGTGTTCGCCAGGTTTCAATTTCGGCTGGGCAATTTATTTTAATACGAAACAATGATTTAAAGCCAATTTCCCCGCTTGACACAGTGTCAATTGTGTCAACTTCGCAAACGAGCAGGCCATTCAATCTCCCGCCTCAGCGAGGCGCTTTTTTACGCAGTCTCCAAGCGTGCAGCAACGGTTCGGTGTAGCCGGAGGGTTGCTCTGCACCCTTGAAGATCAGGTCGCGCGCGGCGCTGAAGGCCGGGCCATCCTCGTTGCCGATCAGTGGCAGATAGTCGGGGTCGCCCGCGTTCTGCGCATCGACCTTCGCCGCCATACGGGTAAGGCTGTCCATGACCTGCCCTTCGGTGACGACGCCATGCAGCAGCCAGTTGGCGATGTGCTGCGATGAAATCCGCAGGGTCGCGCGGTCCTCCATCAGGCCCACGTCATTGATATCGGGCACCTTTGAACAGCCCACCCCTGCGTCGATCCAGCGCACCACGTAGCCCAACAGCCCCTGCGCGTTGTTGTCCAGTTCGTCGCGCAATTCATCCTCGGACCAGTTCGCGCCCTCTGCCAGCGGGATCGTCAGCAACGCATCCACCCCCGCCGGTTCGGGCAGTGTTTTCTGGATTTCGAACACGTTTTCAGCGTGATAATGCAGCGCGTGCAGCGTCGCAGCGGTGGGCGATGGAACCCATGCGGTGTTCGCGCCTGCACGCAGATGGCCGATTTTTTCCACCATCATCTGCCCCATGAGGTCTGGCGCGGCCCACATCCCCTTGCCGATCTGCGCCTTGCCCGAGAGGCCATGCTTGAGGCCAATCGCTACGTTCCTCGCCTCGTAAGCCTTAAGCCAATTCGAACCCTTCATCGCGCCCTTGCGCTGCATCGGTCCGGCCTGCATCGAGGTATGAATTTCGTCGCCCGTGCGATCAAGGAAGCCGGTGTTGATAAACACGATCCGGTCACGCACCGCGTGGATGCAGGCGGAAAGGTTCGCGCTCGTGCGGCGTTCCTCGTCCATCACGCCGACCTTGATCGTGTGGCGCGGCAGGCCGAGCAGATCCTCGACCGCATCGAACAGATCGTTGGTAAAAGCGCATTCTTCGGGCCCGTGCATCTTGGGCTTGACGATATAGATCGAGCCGTGGCGCGAATTACCGTATTTTGCGTGACCCTCAACGTCCAAGGTGCTGATCGCGCTGGTGAACACCGCGTCCATGATGCCTTCAGGAATCTCGCTACCATCGAGCAGCCGGATCGCCGGGTTGGTCATGAGATGACCGACATTGCGCACGAACATCAGGCTGCGGCCGGGCAGCGTGTGCTGCGAGCCGTCGGAGGCGGTATAGGCCTTGTCGCCAGCAAGCGTGCGGGTCAGCGTGCGCCCGCCCTTCTCGAAGCTTTCCGCCAGATCGCCGCGGATGATGCCCAGCCAGTTGGTATAGGCCAGCAGCTTGTCCTCGGCATCGACCGCCGCGACCGAATCCTCGCAATCAGCGATGGTAGTGAGCGCGGATTCGATGACAATATCGGAAATGCCTGCCTTGTCCTGCGCGCCTACGCGGGTGGAGGGATCGAACACGACTTCGATATGCAGGCCGTTGTTGACGAACAGCAGGCCCTTTTCGGTTTTCCCGACATATTGGCTTTCATCGATGAGCTTGCCATCATGCTCGTCTGCAATATCGGCCCAGCTCTGGTCCACCAGCGGCAGAGCGGAATCGAGAAATTCGCGCCCGCGCGCAATCACCGCCGCACCGCGCGCCTCATCATAGCCACCGGGCTTGGCAGGCGGCGCATCGAGCGCATCGGTCCCGTAGAAAGCATCGTAAAGGCTCCCCCAGCGCGCATTCGCGGCGTTCAGCAGGAAGCGGGCGTTGAGGATCGGCACCACCAGCTGCGGCCCGGCCATCGTCGCGATTTCGGGATCGACGTTCTGCGTGCCGATCTGAAATTCGCCCGGCTCAGGCACGAGGTACCCGATGCTTTCGAGAAACGCGCGATATTGGGCAGGGTCATGCGGTTGGCCCCGGCGCTCAACATGCCATGTGTCGATCTGCGCCTGCAATTCCTCGCGCTTTGCCAGCAGCGCTGCATTGCGCGGTGCAAAGTCGGCAAGCAATTTCGCAAAGCCGGTCCAGAAACCGCTCACATCGCGGCCCAGCGGGGTCAGAACTTCGCTTTCAAGAAAACTCGCGAGCCGTGCATCGATGGTCAGCCCGGCGCGATGTGTCATGTTGGTCATTACGGTCCTCATGGCTCCAATGTGTGTTGGTCCCGGGGAGGAGGACGGCTCGGGCTATGGCGAAAGGGGCGCCAGATTGCAACGGCTTGGAACTAGTGGATTGCCCCGCTAGAGGTGGTCCCCGATGAAACCCGATACTCTCCCACAATTCGATGCGAACGCCATGCTGGATCAGGTCCAGTCGTGGTGCGCGATCAACACCGGCACCGGCAATCTGGAAGGGCTGGCGCGTCAGGCGGACCTGCTTGCGACTGCCTTTTCCGCCCTTCCCGGAACGGTTGAGCTGGTCGATCCAGCGCCCGTCACCGCAATCGCAGCGGATGGCAGCGAATTCTCTAAGCCCAACGGCCAGCACCTGATCGTAAGGGTGCGGCCCACCGCCAACCGGCGCATTCTGCTGACCGGGCACATGGACACCGTGTTCCCGGTGGAGCACCCGTTCCAGTCGACGAGCTGGCTGGAGGACGATGTGCTGAACGGTCCCGGCGTCGCCGATATGAAGGGCGGCATCGCGGTGATCCTGCACGCGCTAAAGGCGTTCGAGGATAGCGCGGAGGCCTCCTCGCTCGGCTATGATGTGCTGATCAATGCCGATGAGGAGACGGGATCGCTCGCCAGCGCGGATCTGATCGCGCGGATGGCGCAAGGCAAACTGGCGGCGTTGACCTATGAGCCCGCCGCCCTGCCCGATGGCACGCTGGCCCATGCGCGCGGGGGGACGGGTAATTACTCGATCACCATTTCTGGCCAGTCCGCCCATGCAGGCCGCAATCCGGAGGAAGGGCGCAACGCCATTGTCGCCGCCGCCGATCTGATCCTGCGACTGAAGGCGATGGAGCGTGACGACATCACCATCAACCCGGCCAAGCTGGAGGGCGGCGCTGCGAACAATGTGGTGCCGGACCATGCGCTGCTGCGGTTCAATATCCGCCCCAAATCGACGCAGGCGATGGGAAGCTTCGACAGCGATCTCAACACCTTGCTTTCGAAGATTGAGGCGACGCACGAAGTGCGCTGCCACCGCCACGGCGGCGTCACCCGCCCGCCAAAGCAGGTGGATGAGCGCGCGCAGGCCCTGTTCGATCTGGTGCGCGAATGCGGCGCGCAACTGGGGCAGGATATTCGCTGGAAATCAACCGGGGGCGTGTGCGATGGCAACAACATCGCCGCCTGCGGGGTGCCTGTCGTCGATACGATGGGCGTTCGCGGAGGCTCCATCCATTCACCGCAGGAATTTCTGATCGCGCCAAGCCTGACAGAGCGCGCCAGCCTTTCCGCACTCGTCCTCAGACGTCTGGCGCAGGGTGCGTTGGCCAACAACGAATTGCCCGGAGACATTACATGACCATGCGCCTGCGGGCCGCGCGCCCTGCCGATCTGGAACACCTGTATGAAATGGCGAAACTGACCGGCGGAGGATTCACCAATCTGCCCGCCGATCGCAAGGCGCTGTCGACAAAACTTGGGCGCGCCGCCGATGCCTTTGCCCGCACCGAAGAAACGATCGGCGATGAACAATTCGTGCTGGTGCTCGAAGACCCGGCGAGCGGCGCAGTGCGCGGCACCTGCCAGCTGATGAGCAGGGTCGGGCAGCAATGGCCGTTCTATTCCTACAGGCTCAATACGCTGACGCAGTATTCGCAGGAACTGGACCGCACCGTGCGCGCCGAAATGCTGAGCCTCGTCACCGATCTGGAAGGCACCAGCGAGGTTGGCGGCCTGTTCCTGCATCCCAATGAACGCGCCGGCGGGCTTGGCCTGCTGCTCGCCCGGTCGCGCTATCTGTTCGTGGCGATGCACCGCAAACGCTTTGCCGAAAAGATCATCGCGGAACTGCGCGGGATTATCGACGAGCGCGGTGGATCGCCATTCTGGGACGGGGTTGCCGGGCGGTTCTTCGGCATGGGCTTTCAGGAAGCGGACTATTTCAACGCGATCAACGGCAACCAGTTCATCGCCGACCTCATGCCCAAGCACCCGGTCTATGTCGCGATGCTGCGAGAGGAAGCGCGCAGCGTGATCGGGGTGCCGCACCCCACTGGCCGCGCGGCAATGCGGATGCTGGAGAATGAGGGCTTTCGTTACGAAGGGTATGTCGACATTTTCGATGGCGGGCCCACCATGGTCGCGCAGACCGATCAGGTCTCCAGCGTGCGCGACAGCAAGGCAGCGGTGCTGACCGCGATGGATCTGGCCGAGGGCGAACGGGCGATCCTCGCCAGCGGCACTCTGGGCGACTTCCGCGCTTGTTATGGCGCGCGCAGCTTCGACGCTGAAGGCGGCATCGCGATCGACGCAGCGGCGGCAGATACGCTGGACGTATGCGCGGGCGATACGGTGTGGAGCGTGGCGCGATGAGCGTGGTGGAAATCAACTTCGACGGGATCGTCGGGCCCAGCCACAATTACGCCGGCCTCAGCCTCGGCAATATCGCCAGCGCCAGTCATAAAGGCGATCCGTCTTATCCGCGCGCCGCCGCGTTGCAGGGGGTGGCAAAGATGCGCGGCAATCTGGCGCGGCTGGGTGTGCAGGGATTTCTGTTGCCCCTGCACCGCCCCAACGCTGCGCTGGCGGGTCGGCTGGCATTGAATGAAACCGCGCCGCCGCAATTACACGCCGCGCCGTGGTCGGCATCCTCGATGTGGACCGCCAACGCTGCGACCGTCAGCCCAGCGCCCGATACCGCGGATGGCAAATGCCACCTGACGCCCGCCAATCTCGTCACTATGCTGCACCGCGCGCAGGAATGGCCCGATACGAAGCGAATGCTCGAAGTCGCCTTTGGCAATTGCGATCATTTCACTGTGCACGATATCGTGCCGATGTCGTTCGGCGATGAGGGCGCTGCGAACCACATGCGTCTGTGCGAAGGGCATGACAGCGCCGGGGTGGAGGTATTCGTTTACGGCAAACCGGGCGGCGCATTTCCCGCACGCCAGCACGAACAGGCCAGCCGGCTGGTCGCCCGCGCGCATGGGCTCGATCCGTCTGCTTGCGTATTCATCGAGCAGAACCCCGCCGCGATAGAGGCAGGAGCGTTCCACAACGATGTCGTCTCGGTCGCGAACGAGCGCGTGCTATTCACCCATGCAGAGGCGTTCGCCGATCAGGCCGGAGCCTATAACGCGATCCGCACCGCATTTCCTGCGCTGGAAGTGGTCGAAGTGCCGAGCGAGGCGGTATCGCTGGCAGAGGCGATCCGCACCTATCTGTTCAACGCGCAGCTGCTCAGTCTGCCCGACGGGAGCATGGCGCTGATCGTGCCGGAGGAATGCCGCGAAAGCCCTTCGGTGTGGGCATATTGCGAGGCGCTGATGGCATCGAACGGCCCGGTCCGCGAAGTGATCCCTGTCGATGTGCACCAGTCGATGGCCAATGGCGGCGGCCCTGCGTGCCTGCGCCTGCGCGTGGTGTGCGACCCGGCAACCGTCGATCCGCGGTTCCTGCTGAGCGAGACCAAGGCGGACATGATCGAACAGGTGATCGCGCAGACCTGGCCCCAACAGATCGACCCGGCGGATATCGGCTCTGAAAACTTGGCAAAAACGGTGCGCGCCGCACGTTATGCACTGCTGGACGCGCTGGACCTCGCTGAACTTGGTTAACCCGTTTGCAGCGCTGCGTCGGATGGGCTTACACTTCTCCTCACGTTAACCAGTGCCTCCCGCACCGCCCGGCCCTTGGCACGCGCATTGCAGGGGCAAGTGTTAAAAAAGGGACGCGCGATGCTACACAAGATTGCCAGACTGTTCGTGATCAAGAATCGCTTTGAGGCGTTCGCGATCATTTACGCTCTGGCGCTTGGCGCGACATCGCGCGGTGCGGCATATCTCGATCAATACCCCGGCTTTGGCGGGCAGCTGCTGTTCCTTGCAACGACCGGTGCGGTGTTTCTGGCAGGGGCCGCCATACTGGACGGACTGAAGGCCAAAGCTGAACTGGCGCAATTGAAGATGACCCCGGCGATGGCTCCTGCCGCGATCCGGGGATCACAAATCGAACAGGAGCCTTCTCGGCCAGTCTAGGGTCTGCGCCTCATTTGGCCATCGCCCATATTGTTTTCCGTAACTGCTCCGCTGCCCGAAGCAGTGAGAGCGCTGAACGATCCGTATGTCGTCAGCGTCGGCTTGGTGTAGCTTCTTCGGGAGTCTGGCTTGGGCGAGTTAGTTGGCGGCATGATCTGATCCTTCGCGTTGCCTGTCTGTTCGCCCCGGCTGGTGAGCATACGCCCTTCATGTGGATCGTCGATCGTCACAACCCGCTAAACCGGGTGGAACGAACAGCTTTCGTGCCCAAGTGCTGTGGGCGCCGTGCGGATTGGCGCGCTTGCGCTGAGCGCGGCGTTTTTGCCGCTGCTGGTCTGGCTTTGAGCCGATTCGAAAAAGTCGGCGCGGTCCGCTCGACCCCGGCTAACGCGCCTCACGCTCTGGCGAGAAGCCAGCGCAGCGTGGGTGGGGGCTTCTGTTACCAACTACCCGCATGCTTGTTTGATGGGTGGAGAGCCGCCGCAAGCGTGGCGAGCGTAATTCTCACCAACAGTAGGAAAGGTGGGGGTTCCTGTTGCTAGCTACCCCCGGAGCCCCGGAATCCGTTCTGTTGCCCGGTCGGTCCAACCGCGCTTTAGCTTTGTAAATTCAGGCCGTTAAGCCGTCAAATTACGCAGCGATTGCGAGTGCTTCGTTATCGTTGGCACTTATGGGTTTTGAACAGTTTTACGGGTTACTCAGCCCGGGCAAAAACAACGCTTTTCAGCCCACGTCGATCCTGGTTCGGCCCCATCATTTCCCCCGCGAAAACCGGGAGAGGTGGTGGAGCCGCCGGGTACTGCCCCCGGGTCCGTTGTGCGTATTACACGCTGCAATTTATCGCCATAGTCGGTTGCCCGACACGCTCTATATAACGCGCAAATGCTGAATGGGAAGTGAGCGGCCTTTTTTTGCGCGGCCCATCCGGGCAGCGATATCCTCGCTCATCACGGCCTGCGGTCGCATCGCGCTGCGGGCGGGCAGTCGCCCTTGCTGCCTGGAGGGCCGTTCGGCGCCTGCCGCGAATACTCGCAGGTGTTTACTTCCTCAGCGCATCCCGGATTTGCGTCAGCAACTCGATCTCGGTGGGGCCTTCATGCGCTGACACCGCTTCTTCCTCTTTATCGAACTGCTTCGTCGCTTTGATCGCAACCCGCACCAGCAGGAAGATGATGAACGCAAGGATCAGAAAATTGAGGATCGCGGTGATGAACGCACCGTATCCAATCATCGCGGCCCCTGCCTCTTTCAACGCTGCGTAATCGGTCAGCGAACCTTCATAGCCGGCAGGCGCGGACAGCAGGAAAAAATAACGAGAGAAATCCACGCCGCCAAAGATCGCACCGACCAGCGGCATGATGACCTCGTCCGTCAGCGATGTGACGATCCTGCCGAACGACGCGCCGATTATCACGGCGACCGCCAGCTGCATGACGTTGCCCTTGGCGATAAATTCCTTGAAATCGGACAGCATATTGAACCCCTCCATGCCGGCTGTGTTTGGGCTCGTTTGCCAGCACGCCTGACGCTTGCCAAGCGGTGATACATGCAGTCCCCCAGTTGAACGGGCGCGGCGGTGTGCTATATCCGCAATACAGGAAATCTTGCGCCGCCCGCATGGGGCAACAGGCGCATGCTTTTGGAAGGGATATTCATGACACCGATCACCATGATGCGCGCCGCTCTGGTCGCGCTCGCCGCGCTCAGCCTTTCGGCCTGCGGGATCAACTCGGTTCCGGCGGCTGAGGAAGAGGCCAAAGCAAAATGGGCCGACGTGCAAAGCGCGTATCAGCGCCGCGCCGATCTGATCCCCAACCTCGTCTCCACCGTCGAAGCCGCCGCGCAAAGCGAAGAGGACATCCTCACCGGCGTTACCGAAGCGCGCGCGCGGGCGATGGGCATCACGATCAGCACCGATGATCTGTCCAACCCCGAAGAATTCGCCAAGTTTCAGGAAGGCCAAAACCAGCTGACGCAGGCGCTCGGCCAGTTCCGCACAGTGGTGGAGCAATATCCGCAATTGCAGAGCAATCAGCGCTTTGCCGATCTGATGGTCAGCCTTGAGGGGTCGGAGAACCGGATCGACAACGCTCGCACCAAATACAACGAGGCGGTGCGCCAATATAACACCACGATCCGCACGTTCCCCGATTCGATCGGTGCGAACATCATCCACGGCGCAGAACCGATGCAGGCTTTCACCGCGCAGCCGGGTTCCGACACCGCGCCCAAGGTCGAATTCGGCGATAACGGCTGACGGTATCGCAGGCGATCGCATCATGAAACGTCTGTTCGGGCTGCTGGCCCTGCTGTTGGCCGCATTAGCTCAGGTCGCGTTGGTGCAGCCTGCCTTTGCGCAGGAGTATCCGGCGCGACCCGACGGGCCGATCCTCGATGCGGTCGACCTGATCCCGGCCGCGGAAGAGGCCGCGCTGGATGCTAAACTGCGCGCTTATAACCAGAGCACGGGCCGCGCGATTATCGTTGCCGTGGTGCCGGACATCGGGGGCGAGCCGGTTGACGTGTACGCCCGCAACCTTGCCGAACAATGGGATATTGGCGGCGCGGACACCGAAGAGGGCGTGCTCCTGCTGATCGCTCCCAACCAGCGCGAGATGTGGATTTCGACTGGCCGCGGCGTGCAGGACCGGCTGACCGATATCAGCAGCGGACGCATTTATCGCGACATCCTGCGGCCCGCCTTTCGCGAGGGCGAATTTGCCCGCGGGATCGATCAGGCGGTCGACGCCATGATTGAACGGCTCGACCTCTCCCCCGCCGACGCGCGCGCCATTGCCGAGGCGGATGCCGCCGCGCAAACCTCTCGCGAAAGCGATGGCGGGTTCCCGGTCGGCACGCTGATCTGGCTGTTGTTTATGTTCTTTTTCTTCGTCCTGCCGTTACTGCGGGGACGATCGCGCCGCCGCAAGTACCGCGCCAAGGGCAAAGGTCCGTGGGGTAAACGCGGCGACGACGATGACGATGATCGCGGCGGCGGATTGGGCCGCACAGCCCGCGATATCATCTTGTGGGAAGTGGGCAGCGCCGTCGTGCGCGGTGCGCTTTCCGACAATGACGGCTGGGGCGGTGGCGGCGGATTTGGCGGCGGCGGAGGCGGCGGCTTTGGCGGATTCGGCGGCGGCGGTGGCGGCTTTAACGGCGGCGGCGCCGGAGGGGGCTGGTAGATGGCCTATCTTGATGCAGCTCAGCACAAACTCGTCTCCGATGCCGTGCGCGATGCTGAACGCGCCACTTCTGGCGAAATCCTCGCCGTGCTGGCCAATCGGTCGGATGGTTACACCGATGTCGCGCTGCTTTGGTCCGCTGCACTTTCCTTTACCGCGATGAGCGTGTTTGCCGCCCTGCCCGGCCCGTTTCTCAACGTCTGGGACCGGATCGTGGTGGAGGCCTTCATGGGCGGATGGGGGCATGAATGGTCGACCGGCGAACTTGCCAGCATGACGATTGGCCTTGGGCTTGGCACGTTTGTGCTTAGTTGGGCGGCGCAATTGTGGGCGCCGGCGAAATGGCTGATGGTGCCTTGCACGGTGAAGACTGCGCGGGTCCACGATGCAGCCGTGCGCCATTTCAAGGTTGGCGCGGAAAGCCGCACCACCGGTCGCACAGGCGCGCTGATCTACCTTTCCATGAATGAACACCGCGCGGAAATCGTCGCGGATGAAGCCATCGCGCGGCTGGTCGAACCCGAGGTTTGGGGCGAGGCGATGGGCGACATGCTGGCCGAGATCAAGGCCGGGCGCATCGCGGAAGGGCTGGCGGTGGGCGTGCGCGACGTCGGCTTTGTCCTGTCTCAGCACTTCCCGCGCGGCACGCAAGACACAAATGAGCTTCCCGACCGGCTGATCGAAGTCTAGGTGCCGTGGTCATGGACGATATCGATTTGATCCGCGATGCGGACGCGGACAAACCTGAACAAACGCGCTGGCAAGGCCAGTTCATCACCGCCAAGACCCGTGGCCGCTGGGAATATGTCGGTCGTTCGCGCGGGATCCGCGCCGCTGCAATCATCGCCATAGACGATGATGCGGACGGTTCGCGCCACGTCATCCTTGTGAGCCAGTATCGCGTGCCGCTGTCGCGCTTTTGCCTCGAAATCCCCGCCGGACTGGTGGGCGATACCCAAGGCAATGAAGGCGAACCCGCGATCGAGGCCGCCGCGCGCGAACTGGAAGAAGAAACCGGCTATCGCGCAGGCAAGCTGGATGTGCTGGGCGAATTCTATTCCTCCCCCGGCATGATTTCGGAATGTTTCACGCTGCTGAAAGCCACCGATCTCACAAAGATCGGCGAGGGCGGCGGCATTTCCGATGAGAACATCAACGTGCACCGCATACCAATCGACAAGGTCGGCGAGTTCGTTGCACAATGGCGCGCGGCAGGCCACGCGGTCGACGTGCGGATTGGACTGTTCATGGGATATCTGGGAGAGACATAAGAGATGACACATCGTTGCGAAGGCAAACTCGCACTGGTCACCGGCGCTGCGCAGGGGCTGGGCCGAGCGCACTGCATCCGGCTGGCGCAGGAAGGCGCGCGAGTGCTCGCCTCCGATATCAACGGCGAAGGGGCGGCGGAAACCGCTGCCATCGTCAATGCTGAAATGGGCGAAGGCACCGCGTTTTCGATCCAGCACGATGTGACCAATCCCGCCGCTTGGGAAGCCGCCGTCGATGCCGCGCGCCAGCATATGGGCGGGCTGAATGTCCTCGTAAACAATGCCGGGATCGGCGTTGGAGGCAATATCGAGGAATGCACCTTCGAGGACTGGAACCGCTGTTTCGACATCAACGTCAATTCGATCTTCCACGGCTGCCAAAAGGCGCTGCCGCTGATGCGCGAACACGCACCGGGCTCGATCATCAACATATCGAGCATTGCTGGCCTGATCGCGAGCGACACGATGCCTGCCTACAACGCTTCCAAAGCGGCGGTGTGGATGCTGTCCAAATCCATCGCGCTGCACTGTGCGAAGAAGAACATGCAGATCCGCTGCAATTCGGTGCATCCGACCTTTGTCGATACGCCGATCCTGGATGGCACGGCAAAGGCGCACAACATCGATAAACAGGTGCTGCTGGAAAAGCTCGCGCGGCAGATCCCGCTGAAATTCGTGGGCGAGCCCAACGATATCGCCAATGCGGTGGTCTATCTGGCGAGCGATGAGAGCCGCTTCATGACCGGGGCCGAGATCAAGCTGGATGGCGGCATTTCTGCGATGTGATCTCTCGCGGTAAATCGCTGCGCGATTGCTGTCCGAGGGGGCGGCCTGACGGCCGGCGCGCGGTCGCGCTTGCGAGACCTGCGGTCCCGAGATTCCCTTTGGACAAAAAGAGAGGGGCCAGATCGGCCCCTCCCGGTTTTTCGATGATGAGCGCAGCTGCCCGAAAACCGGGTTCAGCTTAACGGCGCTGCTGGCTCAATCGGCGATCAGCGCGATGGCGATATACACGATCAGCAGGCTGCCAAATCCGATCAATGTGCCGGCGACGAAACCGAGGCGCACGATCATCGGATCAATGTTGAAATAATTGGCGATCCCGCCGCACACGCCGGCCAGCTTGGCATCGGCTTTGTCGAGGCGAAACTGTTTTTGCGGCGACTGATGGCCAAGACTGTTTTCCGAACCTTTGGTGACATTGTTCATGCGAGGACTCCCATGGAGAGGGTGCTGTAGGCGAGCGCGGGGCTGCCGGGGATGATGGCGGTGGCCAGCAGGATGCCGGCGATCAGCAGGGCCGCGACTGCGGCAAGCAGGCGATCCGTTGCAGAATTGCGGCCACTGGCAGGGGCTTCGGACGGGGCGAACATAATTGCTGGTGTTCCTTTAATTCGGTTTGGGACTGGCGGCGCGTTTCAGGCAAAAGCCGGGGTCGCCGGGACGATGGCGTAGGCGAACAGGCCCGCAGTCAGCATCACCGAGAAAGCGGCGGCGAGAAAGCGGTTGCTGAGATCGGAGTTGAACATGGATAATTCCTTGCGTGTGGGAGTGATCGGAAATCGCTGGCTCAGACCAACACGGTCGGGCTGGCAGGGATGATCGCGTAGGCAAACAGCGCGGCTGTAACGACGGCTGAATAGACGGCGGCGGCGAAGCGGTTGGCGGTGGTGATGGTCATGATGTGGTCTCCTTTGTCGGTCTTTTTTGTCCGTTTGGGCGTTTCCCTTGGGACGAAAAACACTTTGCAGGAGGCGTGCCAAACTCGAAAAACCGCAGATTAGCGTGGGTTTGTATCAGAATGTAGACTTGCAGCCTGTTCATCATTCCGAAAGCTTGGGAAAATTCACCATGTGTTGGGATCGGGTACTTTGAGGCGCGAGAGACTGGCCTTCTCACCGCGCCGTGCTAACGCTTTGCCCGCCCATGTCGCTCGCGAAGATCACCCTCCAAAACTTCCGCAACCACGCCAGCAGCGCGCTTGAGGATACCGCGCATTTCAACCTGCTGGTGGGGGAGAACGGCGCAGGCAAGACCAACGTGCTTGAAGCATTGTCCCTGCTCAGTCCGGGCCGCGGATTGCGTCGCGCCGCCCTTCCCCAGCTTGCGCGGCACGGATCGCCTGATGGCGCGGCCGGACATGCATGGACCATCGGTGCCAGCCTGATCGAACAGGGGCAGGTCTCCGCCAGGATCGGCACCTATGCCGAAGCCACGCGTCCCGGCCGCCGTCTGGTCCGCATCAACGGCGCCGAGGCAAGCGCGACCTCGCTGTCTGAATGGCACGCGGTTAGCTGGCTCACCCCTTCGATGGATGGTCTGTTCACCGATAGCGCAGGTGCGCGGCGGCGCTTTATCGACCGGATGACGCTGGCGGTGGAGCCGGGGCACGCCCGGTCCGTTTCGCAATACGAAGCTGCGCTGCGCGAACGCAATCGCTTGCTGGAGGTGCGCGGCGATGCCCGCTGGCTGGACGCGATAGAGGCGCAGGCCGCGCAACACGGTGCGCGGATTGCCGAGGCCCGCGCGCGGCTGATCGCGATGCTGGCGGATGAGCTATCCGCCCTGCCCCCCGAACCATTTGCCCGGCCTGCGCTGACCTATCGCCCCGGCGGGCCGACCTATGCGGCCAACCTGATCGCCAGTTTCGCGCGCGAGCGGCGGCGCGATGCGGCAGCGGGCCGCGCGTTGACGGGGCCGCACCGCGATGAACTGGACGTGGTGATGGCTTCCACCCAAGTGCCCGCCGCGCTGTGTTCCACCGGAGAGCAAAAGGCGATGCTGATCGCGGTCACGCTGGCGCATGGCGCGCTGGCGAGCGAGGGGCGGCCCAGTGTCCTGTTGCTGGACGAGGTCGCCGCGCATCTTGATCCGGTTCGGCGGGCAGAACTGTTTCGGCGCCTGCGCGCAGGCAAGGCCCAGGTTTGGCTTACCGGGACAGAGATTTCACCGTTTGCGGAGATCGAGGGCGAAGCCGCAATCTGGCGGGTCAGCGGGGGGTCGGTGGAGCGGCTTTAGCAGACTCTGCCTGCCCCTTTGGCAACGCGGCGGCAACATCCTCCACCGTCGATCCGACGAGCTCCTCTACCCCTTCGACCGTGGGATGGATGCGATCATCCTGAAACAGCAACGGATTGCGATAGATATCCTCCAGCCAGAATGGGATCAGCGCCGCGCCATACTCGCGCGCAACATCGCCATACAATGCATCGAAATCGGCTTGATATTCCGGCCCGTAATTGGGGGGTGCGCGCATTCCCATGATCAGCACAGGGATGCCGCGTGCCTTCAGTTCGTCCAGCATCGCGCGGAAATTGGCGCGCGTCTGATCGGGGGATAGGCCGCGCAGCAGATCATTGCCGCCCAGTTCCAGAACAAACAGATCGGGCGTTTCTTCCAGTGCATCCAGCGTGAATTTCAGCCGACCAAGCCCCGCCGCGCTGGTATCGCCCGAAACGCCCGCATTAATGACGCGGGCGTTGATCCCGCGCGCGCGCAGAGCCGACTCAAGTTTGGCCGGGTAACTATCCTGACCGGGCTCGGAAAATCCATATCCGGCAAACAGGCTGTCGCCGAATGCAAGGATGCGCCTTTCCTCGCCCATCACCGGGATCGGCGGTGCAGCGGTGTCGGCCCCTGCACCGGCGCCTGCGTTGGCGCCTGCGGGAACCGCACCGGCATCGGCGGCATTCTCACTGCAGGCTGACAGCAACAATGCTGCGCCAAAAGCCGCGCCGGCAGCTGCCGTTTTCCATCCCCAGTATCGTATTGGCATGTATCAGCCTTTCCAAAGGTCTTGCCTATAACGTGCCCCTATCCCATCTGGTGCCAGTGACAAACCCCGCTTTCCCAACCGCCCAGCCCGCAATTGCGGCGCGCAACCTCACCCTCACCCTTGGCAGCACGGCTGCTCCGGTGGAGATCCTGCGCGGGATAGATCTCGATATCAGGCGCGGAGAGGTGGTCGCGCTGCTTGGCCCGTCGGGTTCGGGCAAAAGCTCGCTGATGGCGGTTCTGTCCGGCCTAGAACGCGCGAGCGGCGGCAGCCTGACCGTTGCGGGACAGAATTTTACCACGCTGAATGAGGATGGGCTGGCGCAGGCACGGCGCGGACGGATCGGGATCGTGCTGCAGGCCTTTCACCTTTTGCCGACGATGACGGCGGCAGAGAATGTCGCGACTCCGATGGAACTCGCCGGGAGCAAGGACGCCACCGCGCGCGCCAAGGCGGAATTGGGCGCGGTCGGCCTTGGCCACCGGATCGGGCATTATCCCACGCAGCTTTCAGGTGGGGAGCAACAGCGCGTCGCCATCGCCCGCGCCACCGCGCCGCGCCCGGACCTGATCTTTGCCGATGAGCCGACCGGCAACCTTGATGTGCACACAGGCGAGGAGATCGTAGATCTGCTGTTCGCCCGCCGCGCGGAAACCGGCGCAACCCTGCTGATCATCACTCACGACCCCGCCCTTGCCGAACGATGCGAGCGGGTGCTGACGATGGCGGATGGTGTCATCGTCTCGGATCGCGCGGGTGCGGACTGGGCCGACGCGGGCAATCTGGACGCGGCGCAGTGAGCGAAGGCGCAGATGCAGGCGCGGACGGCGGCCTTTCGTGGAGCGATGCGTGGCGCATGGCCCGGCGCGATCTCAACGCGCGGTTCAAGGGGCTGCGCCTGCTGGTCGTATGCATTTTTCTGGGCACCGCCGCGCTCGCTGCAATTGGCACGCTCACCGCCTCCATCGAACGTGAACTGGCCGCCAGCGGGCAGGAACTGCTGGGCGGCGATATCGAGGTGGAGGTCTGGCAACGCGATCTCTCGCCCGAAGAACTGTCAGCGCTGAGCGAATACGGCGCCCTTTCGGGCGGCACCCGATTGCAGGCGATGGCGATCAGCGATGGCGCCACCGGCGCCCCCGGCGAAGGCAACGCTGCACCCGTAGAACTGAAAGCGGTGGACAGCGCCTGGCCACTCTATGGCGCGCTGACGCTGACCGATGGCCGCGAAGTTGGCGCGCCCTCCGGCGACACCGCATGGCTATCGCAAGGGGCGATTGACCGGCTGGATATCGAAATCGGCGACCGCTTCCGGATCGGCACGATGTCGCTGACAGCGGGAGGGATCATCGACAAGGAGCCTGATCGCCTGTCCGAAGGGTTCCAACTTGGCCCGACGATCATCACCGCGCAGGATGTGCCCCGGCGCGCCGGTTTGCTGCAACCGGGCTCGCTGTATCAGAGCAAATTTCGCGTCGCTTTCAGTGACGCCGGGCAATCGCCAGACGCCGCGACCGAGGCGCTTGAACAGACGTTTCCCAATGCCGGATTCGATTTTCGCACCCGCGACCGCGCCTCCCCCGGCGCGGACCGGTTCGTGCAGCAGATGAGCGATTTTCTTACGTTGGTCGGGCTTGCCGCGCTGGTGATTGCCGGGATCGGGATTGCGGGCGGCGTTGCCTCCTACCTCGATCAACGCCGCGCCAGCATCGCCACGTTCAAGGTGCTGGGCGCATCCAGCCGCGATATCGTGCGCATCTATGCGTTGCAGATCGCCGCCGCTGCAGTGGTCGGGACCGCCGCTGGGCTCGCCGTTGGTGTGCTGGTTACGCCGCTTCTGGGGGCTGCGTTACAGGGTCTGTTGCCGGTCGAAGCCGGGTTCGTGATAGAGCCTCAACCGCTGTTGCTTGCGGGAGCATATGGGCTGCTGGTGGCATTTGCGTTTGCCGCCGCGCCATTGCTGCGCGCACGCACGTTCCCGGCGATGGCGCTGATGCGCAGCGGCATCGATCCGCTTTCGCGCGACCCGCGCGCGCTCATCGCGACAGCGTTGGGGATCGCCGCGATCTGCGCATTGGCGCTGCTGACGACTGATCGTCTGGTGCTTTCGGCCAGCTTCCTGGTCGGCGCGGGCGCTGCGCTGGCGCTGCTGGGGGGCCTGGGCTTTGGCATTCAGGCGATTGCTCGCCGCCTGCCCCGCCCCTCGAATCCGATCCTGCGGTCCGCGCTCGCCAATATCTATCGCCCCGGCGCGCCTACGGGGGCGCTTGTCACCGCGCTCGGCTTTGGCCTTGCCGCATTCGTGCTGCTGGCCGCGATCCAGACCGCAATCGATGGCAACATCCAGTCCCGCGTCCCGCAGGAAGCGCCCGATTATTTCGTGATCGACGTACCGCGCGAATCCGAGGTCGATTTCAAGGGGCTGGTGCGCCAGACCTTTCCCGATGCCGAAATTCGCACCGTGCCCACCCTGCGCGGCTCGGTGCTGGCCTATGGGCCGAAAGACGCGATGCAGCGCGTCGCCGATCTGGAGGACATTCCCGAAGGCGCGTTCTTCCTCAGTGGCGAGCGCGGGCTGACCTATTCCGATGAGCTTCCCATGGGCAACACCCTTGTCGAGGGCGAATGGTGGGAGCCCGGACACACCGGCGAAATGCTGGTCTCGATCAATGCCGACGGCGCGCGCGCATTGGGGCTGGAAGTCGGCGACTACATCACGCTGGGCGTGCTGGGTACCGAACGCGAAGTGCGCATCGCCAACCTGCGCGAGATTGACTGGGAGAGCCTGGGATTCAACTTCACGCTCGTATTCTCGCCCAACACGCTGGACGATGTGCCGCACAACCTTGCCGCCTCGATCGAGCTGAACGAGCGCGGCAGCGCCGCCGATATCGTCGAAAAACGAGGGCAGGTGCTGCGCGCGATGGTGCGGGCGTTCCCGTCCAGCTCGGTCGTCGATGTGAGCGAGGTGCTGGTCGAGGCGCGCACGCTGCTGGAACAGGTGGCGCTGGCCTCGCTGGCGGCGGCGGCGGTCGCGGTGCTGGCTGGTCTCGCGGTGCTGATGGGCGCGATTGCCGCCGCGCGCGCTTCGCGGATGTATGATACCGTGATCCTGCGGGTGCTGGGCGCAAGCCGGCGGCAGGTGCTGATGATGCAGCTGGCCGAATACGGCCTGATCGCCGCCGCGCTGGCGCTGGTCGCGCTGGGGCTGGGATCGGGACTGGCGTGGGTGGTGATCACCCAGATGTTCGAATTCGAGTGGCTGCCCGACTGGGGCCGCGTGCTGGCCGTTCTGGGCCTTGGCCTTGCGATGGTGCTCGCCTTTGCGCTGGGCGGATCGCTGCCGCTGCTGCGCGCAAAGCCCGCTCAGGCGCTGAGGGAATTGTAGCAGGGCGTTATTCGAACACCTCGGTCACCTGATCGATGTGGCGGTCGTTCACCTGAGCGTGCAAGCTCGCAACCAGAGCAACGCTGAACACCTGATACAGCAGGAACAGCGGGAACCCGATGAGAAGAGCGATGACAATCGCGCCGATCCCGCCCGCCACCGCATCGGGACTTTCCAGACCGGATAGGCCAATCGTGCCACCGATGATCGCCAGCAGCGGCAGTCCAATAATCACGAGCGCCGACAGCAGGCTGATCGCGAGAATGATGAAAATGCCCAGCACCTTGCCGCGCGAGACGGCCCAGGTGCGGTTGATCGCCGTGATCGGATTGAACACCCGATCCACCGCGACCACCGGCAATATCAGCGCAAGGCGACAGATGAGCCAGATCGCCAGCGGAAGCATCGCCAGACCGATCGCAAACGCGACGATCTGGTTCACGGCAGCCAGCCCGGCGACCACCAGCGACGCAATCAGGACAAGGATGATGCCAAGAAAGGTCAACGCGGCCAGCAGCACCACAGAGGTTAATCCAGCCTTGAACCCGTTGGTCATCGCGTCCCCGAACGAAGGCTGCTCAATCGGAGAGGCCATCGCCGTCATCGAGGCTTGTTGCGCAAAGCCTATCGCCAGATACAGCACGTAAAACACGGCGATACTGATGAACGATATCAGGCCCGCCCCTCCGAGCGCCAGCGGATCGTCGAGTCCGCCCGCCGCCATCATGCCTGCACCCATCACGGTTGCCCCCAACAAGGCACCAAACACACTGGAATAGACCAGACTGATTGCAAAGAAGACGGCCCACAGGCCCAGCATCAGCCAGATCCGCTGGCGGATCATGGAAAAGGTGGTCGACAAAACTCGACCAATATCGACATTCATACAGTGCCCCCGCCGGTTTGCGCATTCGCTCAGGCACTCTTGATGCCGGATGCCGCATTGCCCTTGATCCCCAGAAATGCAGATCGCCAGCAAAAGCGCAATCCCGGATCTTTATCCCGATCAACAAAAAGGCCCCGCGCGATAATCTCACACGGGGCCATAATAATGTTCAGCCTGATCGTTGGAGGATCAGAACTTGAAGCGAACCACACCGCCATAGGTGCGCGGCGCGCTGGGGTAGCCCGAAACCGTACCGGCCTGCGCAACACCATCGAACACTGTGGTGATGAACTGGTCGTCAAGCAGGTTACGCGCAAACGCCCCGATTTCGAAACCGTTATTCAACGCGAGCGTGATCGAGGTGTTCACCAGATTGACTTCACGATTGAAGATCTGGGTGTTGCCCAGTGCCGCATTGAATGTCGGCAGGCCGTTGTTGATCGGCGTGTTGCTTTCATGATTGTAATCGATGCGGCTGATGATCCGGCTGCCACTGTCGAACTCATGGGTGTAAGTCGCGCTGGTTGCGATGGCGATCTGTGGGATACCCGCTGGCGTTACGCCAGACAGATCACCCAGAACACTGCCGGGGAAATCATCAAATAGCGGGTCCAGATAGGTCATCGCAAAGGTCAGGACGAAACCATCGACCGGATTAATGGTCGAATCGAACTCAAAACCCTTTACCGACTGCTGCCCAGCATTCTGAAGCGCAAAGCCGGTGCCGGTGAAGGCGAGGCTCTGGAAACCCTTGATGGTCTGGTCAAACAGCGCAACGTTGAAGCCAAATCCTTCCCATTGTGCTTTCAGGCCGACTTCATACACTTCGGCATTTTCCGGTCCGGCGAACCGCGAACCCGTGCTGAGGTTCGGCACGGCAAGACCCGCATCGAGAATTGGCGAAGACGGGGCAGCGAAGGTCGAACGACCCGGTCCTGCGATATAGTCAACATTCGACGGACGGCTGTCACGCGACAGGTTGACCGAGCTTGCCTTGAAGCCGGTTGAGTAGCTGGCGTAAACGTTGACTTCGTTCGACACCTGATACGCGGCACGGAACAGGTATGTCAGCTTGTCATCGCGTGTCTTGCCATCTTCAACAGCGTTAGGAATGCTGAGGAACGGCGGCTGGAACTGGAAACCGCTCAAAGGCAGCAAGGTATTGACGGCCGGGTTTGTGGCAGCAGCCAGCAGCGCGTTCTGGTTCGCCTGTGGCAGAGCCTGGAACTGATCACGGGTCCTGATTGCCCCGCCGCTGGCCAAGGTGATGAACGCATCGACCAGATTGACCTGACCCAGCGGATCAGGGTTGACTGAGCTGAGCGCAAAGTCCTTCGCATCGTCGGTGTAGTTGAAACCGCCGGTAAAAATGAGGCCATCCAACGGCTCAAAATCAACCGTACCGAAGATTGAGTAGGACGTATTGTCCATCGAGAATGCCTCTTGCGAGAGCAAAGGCGTGCGGAAGATGCTTTCCTGAGGCAGACCAAGAGCCGCCTCGACACCATTGAACACGCTTGGCCTGCCGGACAAAACATCGGCAGGGTTACCGCCTGCCAGAAGCTCAAAAACGTCGCGGATCTGGGTGCCGTTCTGAATCGCGCTGTCTTGCGAGATCGACTCGTCGAAATAATAGCCACCAAGCAGGAAGTTGATCGGTCCGTCGAAATCGGACGTGATGCGAAATTCCTGGGTGAAGGTTTCGACCGCCTGATCGCGCGTTTCCGTTGCGATAGACGCGCTCGTGTAATCGATGTCCGACAGGAAGAAGTTCTTGAGCTCACGATAGGCCGTGATCGACGTGAACGAGAGCGGGCCAGCCTGGTAATCCATCTGGACCGAGCCGCCATAGTTCTTGACCTCGTTGGTCGGCACAAAGTTCAGGAATGCTTCGTATTCGAAAAAGTCCGCCGGAGTACCGATTTGGCCGCCAACGGCCCGAATTGCGCCTGAGACGGGACCAGAGAAAAGCGTTCCAACCTGGCAGCAGACTTCGTTGATTTCCGAATAATCGGCGATTGCGCGGATCTTAAAATCGGGCGTCGGTTCGATCAACAACTGGCCCCGGGTTGCCCAGCGATTGCGATCGTTCTGTTTTTCATCGAGATTGACGATAGTCGAGTAACCGTCGCGGCGCTGATAATTGCCGTCGAGCGAGAATGCGATGTTCTCGGTGATCGGGCCGGTAACGTCGCCTTTCAGAAAGACGGTGTTGAAATTGCCATAGACCGCTTCAACCGAACCGCCGAATTCGAATTGCGGTTCACGCGTGATGACCGAGATGACACCGGCCGAAGCGTTCTTGCCGAACAGGGTCGATTGCGGGCCGTTCAGCACTTCGATGCGCTGCACGTTGGGCAGATCGCCAAGAGCTGCGGCAGAACGCGAGCGGAACACGCCATCGATGAACACACCGACAGAGGGCTCGATGCCGAAATTGTTGTCGCCGTTACCAAAGCCGCGAATGATGAACGTCGAGGCGGACGATGTCTGAAGCTGGCTGACGCGCAGCGACGGGGTCACCGTCTGCAGATCAAGCACGTCGCGAATTTGCGCCTGTTCAAGGGTCGCACCGGTGGTCACCGACACCGAGATTGGCGTTTCCTGAAGCGTCTGTTCGCGCTTCGAAGCGGTCACGATTATCTGGTTGTTGTTCTCCGGCGCTTCGAGGACGGCCTCGTCCGCGTCATCGGAATCGACTTGCTGAGCCGAGGCAATGCCAGGTGTGGCGATTGCGAAAGCTGTCACTCCTGCGAGCAGGGCGAAACGAAACTTGCCGGCATTGCCGGTGACAATAGAACGCATGAAGTATCCTCTCCTATATCCGATCGATACGCGGGAGAGACGGCACCGTAGCCCTCTTTACAGGGGCTTTACTACATCGCCGGCGGGCACCCCAGATGCCCCTCTCTCCCAACCCGATTGGACTCGCTGATAGGCGAGCGCCCCGAGGCCGACAAGCGTGTAAGGCAACACCCGCAACCGATTGCACACACATAGTGGCGCAAATGTTGCACGTTTGACACAATGGACGTGAGGTGAGACACGATGGACGGGGCTTGCCGCCTCGCCGCCCCTCGGCTAAGCGCGCGGCAATTCCGCCGCCTGCCTGTTGCAGCGCAGCATAACCCAATTGCATCCGCGCCATCCCTCTGGCGCACTCAGCCGGGCGTCCATCGTCCGCCATCGACCGAAAGCCCGTTTCACCATGTCCAACGCCTCCTCTCTCCGCAATGTCGCGATCATCGCGCACGTTGACCACGGCAAAACCACGCTGGTCGACCAGCTTTTCCGCCAATCCGGCACCTTTCGCGAAAACCAGCGCGTGGAAGAACGCGCGATGGATTCGGGCGATCTCGAAAAGGAGCGCGGCATCACCATCCTGGCCAAATGCACCAGCGTGGAGTGGGAGCATGACGGCGAGACGACCCGCATCAACATCGTCGATACGCCCGGTCACGCGGATTTCGGGGCCGAGGTGGAGCGCATCCTGAGCATGGTCGATGGCGTCATCCTGCTGGTCGACAGCGCGGAAGGCGCGATGCCGCAGACCAAGTTCGTGACCGGCAAGGCGCTGGCGCTGGGATTGAAACCGATCGTCGTCGTCAACAAGATCGACCGCAGCGATGGCCGCCCGCAGGAAGTGCTCGACGAAGTGTTCGACCTGTTCGCCAGCCTCGATGCTAATGATGAACAGCTGGAGTTTCCCTCGCTGTGGGCGTCGGGCCGCGATGGCTATGCCAGCGACGATGAAACCGCGCGCGAAGGCACGCTGGAGCCGCTGTTCAAGTTGATCGTGGATCACGTGCCCCCGCCGGGCCTCGATACCGAGGGCAAGTTCAGCTTTCTTGCGACGCTGCTGAACCGTGACAATTTCATGGGCCGCGTGCTGACGGGCCGGGTGCAATCGGGCATGATCAAGCTGAACGATCCGATCCACGCCATCGATATGAACGGCAAAGTGGTCGAAGTGGGCCGCGCAACCAAGCTGATGAGCTTTGACGGACTGGAGCGTGTGCCGGTAGAAACCGCGCAGGCCGGTGACATCATCGCGCTGGCGGGCCTTGAAAAAGCGACCGTCGCCAACACCATTTGCGATCCTTCCGTAACCGAGCCGATTACCGCGCAGCCGATCGATCCGCCGACGCTCGCCATGCGCTTTTCGGTCAACGATTCACCGCTCGCCGGGCGCGAGGGCAGCAAGGTGACCAGCCGCATGATCCGCGATCGTCTGCTGCGCGAGGCCGAAACCAACGTCGCCATTCGCGTAACCGAGGCCGAAGACAAGGACGCCTTCGAAGTCGCCGGGCGCGGCGAATTGCAGCTGGGCGTGCTGATCGAAACGATGCGCCGCGAAGGCTTTGAACTCGGCATCAGCCGGCCCAGAGTGCTGTTCCGCGAGGAAGAAGGCAAGCGCATGGAGCCTTACGAAACCGTTGTCATCGACGTGGACGAAGAGCATTCGGGTACCGTCGTCGAGAAAATGCAGAAGCGCAAAGCCGATCTCAGCGAGATGCGCCCGTCTGGCGTGGGCAAGACCCGCATCACCTTTTCCGCACCGTCACGCGGGCTGATCGGGTATCACGGCGAATTCCTGTCCGACACGCGCGGCACCGGCATCATGAACCGTCTGTTCGAAAAGTACGGCCCCTACAAGGGCGCGATCGAAGGCCGCAGCAATGGCGTGCTGATCTCCAATGGCGACGGCGACAGCAACGCCTACGCGCTCAACATGCTTGAGGAACGCGGCGAAATGTTCATCGGTCCACAGATGAAAGTCTATGAAGGCATGGTGATCGGCGAGAACGCCAAGCCCAATGATCTCGAAGTCAACCCGATGAAGGCGAAACAGCTTTCCAACGTGCGGTCTTCGGGCAAGGATGACGCGATCCGCCTCACCCCGCCGCGCAGGATGAGCCTGGAGCAGTCCATCGCCTATATCGACGACGATGAAATGGTCGAGGTGACACCGCTGTCGATCCGCCTGCGCAAGACTCTGCTCGACCCGCACGAGCGTAAGAAGGCGAGCCGCTCGAAAGGCTGATGATCGATCGGTGCGATGCCGCATTTCCAGCGTCGCCTGACGACATTTCTCAACCCATCGGGTCAAGCGGACCAACAAAAAAGGGCGACACCTCTCGGTGCCGCCCTTTTTTATCGTTAGTTGCCCAAACTATCAGAAGCGATAGCCGACCGTCGCGCGAAACGACGAGGTCGAAAAATCAGTGTTACCCGGTCGCAAATTCGTGCCCCCCGAAGTCAGCAGAAACGGATTGGTCGCACCAGCGGTACCAGGACCAACCGCGACAAACGATTTGTCGTCGTCATAGCGCGAATACAGATATTCCAGTCCGATTGTCAGACCGCCTGCGACGATCACTTCGCCACCGGCACCAACCTGGCCACCGAAAACCATATCGTTGTTATTGACGACATCGAAGGAATTCGCGCCGTTGGTGGTGGCGAAATCATGGTCGATGCGAGCATAGCTTACACCGCCCGTCGCGTAGATAAGGCCACGGCCATCGCCGGGCGAGATGCCGAGGCGACCACGTGCAGAAATGGCATAATCGAGTTCACGAATGGTCGTGTAGCTGGCTGGCGTGGTGCTGAAGCCGCTCGAGAACTCGCGTGCATTGGAAGTGCTGCCTTCGATCAACAGACCGGCAACGCCGATACCGCCAACGCGCTTGTCATAACCGATGCGCACGGCATAACCCACGCCATCATCGTCCTTGGCGCAGGATTGGGTCGCAAGCGGACCGGTGGCCGCACCGCTGCAGAGACCGGGGCTGAATGCGTTGGCACGGGTTGTCGTTGTGACGACATCGCCGAACTGCCCGTCGCGATCCGTGTCGAAAGTGATCCCTTCGCCGTCATCGTCGCCAAAGGTGTCGAGGCCGACCGAACCGCCGATGTAAAATCCGTCAAACGTGGTGGGAGCATCCTGCGCGAAGGCCGGCGCGGAAGCGAGCATGGCAATGCCTGCCGCTGCAGTGGCAAAAATAGTCTTGGTCATGAAAATGCGATCCTGTTTTTCTTTTGTAGAGCCATGTTAAATAGCGATTTCACATGAAGGTTCCCCGTACCGATTTTCAGGTGATGCGTAGTTGCAACGGTTTCATGTGCTTCGGCTCAAACCGACATGTTCTACAGACGAAAAGCGCGGAAAATCGCGATTTTTACAGACGTTTTTTAGTCCCTCAGCACCCCCACCCATTCACCATTACAAGGCCATAAAGTTCGGCTGCCCGTTCGATGCGCTGACCCCGCCATCGACCGGCAGGTTCACGCCTGTGATAAAGCTTGCATCCTCGCTGGCGAGGAACGCTGCGGCCGCTGCAATGTCCTCCGGCTCCCCGATGCGCTGGATCGCGACGCGTTTCATGAATGCTTTCACTGCCGCGTCGTTTTCGAGGATTCCCTCGACCATATCGGACCGGGTGACCGACGGATTGATCGCGTTCACCCGAATGCCCATCATTCCCACCTGCAACGCCAGCCCGCGCGTAAGGTTCGTAACCGCTCCTTTCGATGCGTTGTAGATCGGCAGGGTCGAATCCCCGCCAATCCCGGAAACGCTGGAGATGTTGACGATCGAGCCGCCGGTTTTCTTCAATTCGGGAATCGCGGCGCGGCACATGTAGAGGACACCCTTTACGTTGATGTCGATCACGCGGTCGATGTCCTCATCACTCGCCTTGTGCAGCATTCCCGATGCCGCCACGCCCGCATTGTTGATCAGGGTATCGAGCCCGCCAAACTTCTCCACCGCAGCCGCCACGATCTCGTCGGCAAAAGCGGCCTTGCTGACATCGCCCGCCACCACCAGCGTGCGAGCCGGGTCGAGCGCATCGGCCACCGCCTTGCACTTGGCCTCGTTGCGGGCGTTGATTATCACATTTGCGCCCTCTGCGGCGAAGCGGCGCGCAATGCCCTCCCCGATCCCGGCGGAGGAGCCGGTGACGATTACGGTCTTGCCTGCAAAGCGGGTCGATTGGGTCATGTGCACGTGTCCTTTTGTTGTTCTGGTGACGTAACACCAGGATCGGCCTTTTGTGCCCTTATTGATACCCCTCTGGCCACTCGAACGGTCACCTGTTACTCGCGCCTGCACCATGGACACCGCCACACTCACAACACTCGCCCTATATTTCATCGCGATGATCGCCATCGGAGTGTATGCCGCGCGCAAATCGACCGCCGATAGCGCAGGGTATCTGCTGGCCGGGCGCAATCTTTCGCCTGCGGTCGCGGCATTATCTGCCGGGGCATCAGACATGAGCGGCTGGTTGCTGCTTGGCCTGCCGGGCGCGCTGTATCTGACCGGGCTTTCCGCCGCGTGGATCGGCATCGGGCTGTTCGCGGGCGCTGCGGTCAACTGGATCGTGGTCGCCCCGCGTCTGCGCGAACAGACCGAACGGATCGGCAACGCCCTGACAATCCCGCAATTTCTTGCCAACCGGTTCCCCGATCAGGCGGTGAATTTGCGGGTGATTTCGGGCATCGTGATCGTGGTGTTCTTCACCGTTTACACCGCGGCGGGCCTGGTTGGCGGGGGCAAGCTGTTCGAGACCGCCTTTGCCGGAATCCTGCCCGATACGGGGTTGAGTGACTATATGCTCGGCATCCTGATTACCGCCGGGATCGTGCTCGCGTATACGATGGTCGGCGGATTTCTCGCGGTCAGCCTGACCGATTTCGTGCAGGGGATCATCATGATGCTGGCGCTGGTCATCATGCCGTTGGTGGTGATGTTCGGCCCTGGCGGCGAGGCGGGCCAATCGGTCGCGGAGGTGCCCGTCGAAGGATTTCTCAGCCTGACGCAAGGCGTGACGCTGATCGGCTGGATCAGCGCGGTGACGTGGGGGCTTGGGTATTTCGGGCAGCCGCACATCATCGTGCGGTTCATGGCGATCGATACGGTGGAAAACGTGGCAAAGGCGCGCAACTATGGCCTATCGTGGATGGCGGTGTCGCTGCTGGGCGCGCTGGGCATCGGGTTGGCGGGCCGCGCCTATGCCAATCGCAACGGCATGGTGGTCGATGATCCCGAAACGGTCTTCATAATCCTGGCCGATCTGCTGTTCCACCCGGCGGTAACCGGATTCCTGTTTGCCGCCCTGCTGGCCGCGATCATGAGCACTATCTCATCGCAATTGCTGGTCAGTTCCAGCTCGCTCACAGAGGATTTCTACCGCCTGTTCCTGCGCAAGCAGGCGAGCGAGCGCGAGGCGGTAAATGTCGGGCGTATCTGCGTCGCGTTGGTCGCCATTGCCGCAATGGTGATAGCGAGCGATCCGGGCAGTCAGGTGCTGGGCCTTGTCGCGAATGCGTGGGCGGGATTTGGTGCAGCGTTCGGGCCACTGATTGTGCTCGCCCTGACGTGGGACCGGATGACCGGCGCTGGCGCAATTGCGGGACTGGTCACGGGTGCGGGAGTGGTGACGGCGTGGATCGCGCTGGGCTGGAATGCAGCGTTTCTGGGCGGAGAGGGCCTGTATGAAATCGTCCCCGGCTTTGTCTCGGCATGGATCGTGATTGTCGTCGTCAGCCGCGCCACGCAGCCCCGAATTGCGGCGGTCGCGGCGGAGTAATTTTCCTACTCGCGACGATTGCGACAGGGGCTGCAAATGCCCTGCCAGTTATGTCAGACGCGCCATGCAAACGATTAACCGAGCGGTTCCGGTGCCCTTTCCTACCGTCGCCTGAAAGCGCATACTGGTGCGAGCAATAGCATGGAGGAGGATGCATGACATGGCACAGGACAAAACGCCGCGCGTCACCGGTCTTGGCGGGGTGTTCTATGTGGTCGCTGATCCGGAGGCAACACGCGCCTGGTATCGCGACACGCTGGGAATTGACGGGCCATACGGGCCGCAACTCGCCTGGGCAGAAGAGCCCAAGGCCAACCCTTATTCGCTCATCAGCCACTTCGCGACCGACGATTATGTGAAGCCGGGCAAAGGCGGGTTCATGATCAATCTGCGGGTTAACGACCTCGCTGGGTTCATCGACCAGCTAAAGGGAATGGTCGTGGACGTGATCGGCACCGCAGACGAGGGATATGGTAAATTTGCATGGCTGCTCGACCCCGACGGCGTGAAGATAGAGCTGTGGGAGCAGGTTGCCGAAGAACTGCCGTAAATGTTTGATGTCAGATAGTTAGAAACGAGAGCGCTGTGGGTGCGGCAGGTGTTAACTTCTCGGTAATGGTTAACAAGTAGGTTGCCCGTAAGGTATGGTTAACGCTGATCCTTACCGACGCATCAACCTTAAACCGGCATAGGTCCATCGGTATGAAACGTGCGACACACTCTGAACGGACAGGCCGGATTGCCCTCGCAGCAGCCATCGCGGCCCTGCTGACTGGGTGCGGCGGCATCATCCCCGCAGGTGACGCTCAGGGCGCTTACGGACAGAGCGACCGGCGCGTTCAGGTCGGGACAGGCCGCGATTACCCGCCCGCCTACCGTCCGCCTGGAGGACCGACATCCACGCGCCAGCCGGTGCGAATGGCCTCCGCTCCGATCAGCCGCGCCCCCAATCCACGCGACATCTCCTGCCTCGCCGATCTTGACGCCAGCGGAGCGCGCTTTGATCCGATCCCCGATACCTATGCCGCGCCGGGCTGTCATAAGCTGGGGACGGTGCAACTGGCCGCTCTGACCGGCGATGGCACACAATTCGGTATCAGCAATCTTGGCCCGGTTCAGTGTAACACCGCCAAGGCATTCAGCGGATGGGCCCGTTTCGGAGTGGACCGCGCAGCCCGCCAGATTCTGAACAGCCCGCTCGCCCGGATCGAGACGATGGGCAGCTATTCTTGTCGCAATGTGGCTGGGTCTGACAGACGTTCGGCTCATTCGACCGGCAATGCGATCGACGTGTCGGGCTTTGTGCTTGAAGATGGTCGCCGCATCAGCCTGAAAGACGATTGGAATGCGGGCACTGCGGCAGAACGCGAATTCCTGCGGGTCGTGCAGAAAAGCGCCTGCAAGCGGTTTGGCACCGTGCTTGGCCCGCAATACAATGCCGCGCACGAGGATCACTTCCACCTCGAAGGCACGGACACCAGTTTTTGCCGCTGAATTGTTGTTGGCAAGCAAGCAAGAACCAGCGCGACACAAAAAAGCCCCGCATTCCCGGCACTGTACTGACAGGGCGGGAATGCGGGGCCACGGGTAACCGGTGAGAGCCTGACAATCAGGCCTGTAACCGGGGTTCCAGCCTGGCTTCGAGCTTGAGACGCACCGCCTCTGCGGCGTGGCGCGCGCCCAGCTTGGTCATCATGTTGGCGCGATGGATTTCAACCGTGCGCGGGCTGATTTCGAGTTCGCGCGCGATCACCTTGTTGCTGCTGCCTTCTGAAAGCCAGTCCAGCACTTCGCGTTCACGGGTCGATAGGCTGGCAATACGGTCACGCGCCTCGATCATGCGGCGGCGGGCCTCGCCAAACTCTTCGGCTTCCTTTTCGATCCGCGTGAGGCACCGCGCAAAGCGTTCCGGATCAAGCGGTAGCGACAGGTAATCGAGCGCGCCTGCCTTGATCGCGTCGACGATGCGGCCCGGCCTAGGCTGGGTTTCGTACGCAATCAGCGGCAACCAGATACCGAGGCGGCTGAGCCGCTCGAGGATAACGGACACCCCGCCCTCCTGCGCTGTATCGCGGGCGATGATGATCCCCTCTCGCGGGGGATGGACGGCCAGTTCCGATAGATCGCCATAGACCTCCGAGTGGTGGCCTAGGGCAAAACCGATCTGCGCGAGTTCAGCGCGATGGCGGCTTTCGGAATCGATGAAGTGGAGGGAGGACTTTCTGGTCATAGCCAGCGTGTTGCGTCAGCCACTGCGTAATATCACGCATGACCGCTTCCGATCTGGAGCAATGTTCCGTTAACGACTGCAATAATCTTTGTATCACAGAATGTTACATATCTCCGAAATGAACGCGAAATGCCCGTATTAGCGCGTAATGCGCCGCCACTCGACGCACGCTGGTGTCAATTCGTCTTCACATCGGACGAATCAAACTCGTAAGCTGGCAGCGCGTTGAACGCCGTTCGCAAGGCGTCGCCCCAACTCGATGAGATCGCGCTGAAATAAGGATCATCCTGAGTAATGCGGTGCTGATGGGTGGCGGCGAAATCATCCTTGCCGATGACCATAAGATCCAGGGGAAGGCCAACGGACAGGTTCGCCTTGAGCGTGGAATCGAATGAAACCATCATCAGCTTGGCCGCATCCTCGAAACTCATCGTGCGATCATAGCCACGGATCAGGATCGGGCGGCCATACTTGGTCTCCCCGATCTGGAAGAACGGCGTATCCCAGCTTGCCTCGATAAAGTTGCCTTCGGGATAGATCATGAACAGGCGCGGCTCCATCCCGGCAATCTGGCCAGCGAGGATGATCGAGGCGGTGAACCGGCCAGATCCGCGTTCATTATTGGCGGCTTGACGATCCTGAACCGTGGCACGCAGCAGCCGCCCGACCTCGGTCGCAACGCTGAACATCGTCGGGCCCTTCAACAGCGTATTGCTGCGCTCATCGGGCTCTTTCGTGCGTTCGTCCAGCATGCTGATGACCGACTGCGTTGTCGCCAGATTGCCTGCCGTCATGATCGCGATCATGCGCTCCCCTGGGACCTGCCACGAGAACATCTTGCGAAACACCGATATATTGTCGACGCCTGAATTGGTGCGGGTGTCACTCATAAGCACGAGGCCCTTGTCGAGCACCATGCCGACGCAATAAGTCATTTGGGTTTTCTCCGGATTGTTGACGCGCCGCGATTAGTTTTGAGCGGGCAGGTTTGGACGGGTCGCAATATTTATTGCAGCTCCTGCCCCATCTGCTGTTGCTCCACCGAAACACCGACGGTCAATAGCTGCTCTGCCTGACCAAAGCTGATCCCGGTGACAGGCGCTGCGTCACGATAGTCGCGGCCGGTGGCAACGCGGACATAGCGTGGATCGGGGCAGATTCCGTTGGAAATATCGAAGCCGACCCAGCCCAGCCCATCGATATGCGCCTCCGCCCAGGCGTGGGTTGCCTCCTGATCGATCCGGTCGTTCATCATCAGATAGCCACTGACATAGCGCGCCGGAATACCCGCCGTCCGGCAAGCGCCGATAAAGACGTGAGCGTGATCCTGACACACGCCCGAACCGCCTGCGACCGCTTCCTCGGCGGTGGTCTTGACCCCGGTCGTGCCGGTTTCATACGCTACCGCCTCGCCAATACGCGATGACAGCGTGTGGAGGTAATCGAGCTTTGCCCCTTCTTGCGCGGCCGGAATGTCGCGCAGCATGGCCCGCATTTTCGCCCCCGGCCGGGTCAGCCTGGTCTGGCCCAGGAAGCTCCATAGCGGCAGATCACCCGAATGCTGCCCGATGACGCCAGCATTGTCCTGTGTCTCGACGTTCCCTTGGCAGGTCACCACAACCTCGCTCGCCCCCGGTTCAACCCCGATGAGAGTGACCGTGTTGAAGTTCTGATCGTCATACTGGATTTCGGGATGTGCGTTTTCGTACTCCATTTCCCACTCGATGATGCGCTGGCCCTGCGTCTCCTTGGGCGTAAGGCGCAGGCGTTGGAGCGCATGGATCACCGGTTCGGAAAACGAGTATCTCGTGGTGTGGCGGATGGAGAGGTGCATGATCGGTTGTCCTAGGCGAGGAAGCGATAATCTTCGGCAATGGCGTTGCCGATCGCGGCGTTGCGCGCGGTGAAATCGATCAAAAATTCGTGCAGGCCGCTGTCGAATATCTGCTCCACGTTCAATTCGCTGACGAGCATATCAGCCTCCCGCATCAGAGCGTTGCAGGTCCCCTCCGCCCCGTGAATGCGGGCCAGAGCGGCCAGATTGTCACGCAACGCGGATCGGCAAAAGGCAAGGCTGCGCGGAAACCGATCGTCCAGCACGAGGAATTCGACGATCCCGCGCGCATCGATCTGACCGGCATTGATCCAGGTGTAGGCGCGCGCACCGGCAACCGATCGCAGCACCTGATCCCATTGCACCGTATCGAGGCTGGAGCCGACATAGGACAGCGAAGGCAGCAACAGGAAATACTTCATATCGAGAATGCGCGCGGTGCTTTCCGCGCGTTCGATAAAGGTGCCTGCGCGGGCGAAATGAAAGCCCTCGTTGCGCAGCATCGACCCGTCCAGCGCCCCGTGAACGCGCGTGCCCGCGCGCCGGATTGTCGAGACAACCTCTCCCACAGCGCCCTGATTGATCGGGCGCGACAGCATCGGATCAAGTTTCAGATAGCTTTCGTTGACAGCGGTCCAGACCTCATCCGAGATATTCGTGCGGGCAATGCGCGCATTGCTGCGCACCGCGCTGAACATCTCGCGAATATTGGCGGGGTTCGATTTTTCGCAGAGTACGAAATTCCAGACCGATGGCCCGTCATAGCCATCGTGCGTCGCCTCATAGCGTTTTTGCTGGCCGAGCGTTGCGATGACCGATCGGAATTCATCCTCTGCCGTCGCCAGATCGCGGGTGATCGCCATGCGCAATGCCGCCTCCAGCAGGCGTGCGGTGTTCTCCGCCCGCTCGAGATAGCGGAACATCCAGAACAGTCCATTGGCTGTGCGTCCGAGCATTCTTTCTCTGGTAATCCTGATTAGCCCCTGTTCTCGATTTTTCGCCCGATGCCTGAGTGGTCATCTAATCTTTCAGAACCCACGTATCCTTGGTGCCGCCGCCTTGGCTTGAATTGACGACCAGCGAGCCTTTTTTCAGCGCCACCCGCGTCAGTCCGCCCGGCGTGATGTCCACCCCGCCCGGCGATACCAGCACATAGGGTCTGAGATCGACGTGGCGCGGCGTCAGCCCTTTATTGGTGTAGATCGGGCAGGTCGAAAGCGAGAGCGTGGGCTGGGCGATGTAGTTCTGCGGATTCCCTTCGAGCTTTTCGCGAAAGGCGCGCAGCTCTTTCTTGCTCGCGGTTGGTCCGATCAGCATACCGTAGCCGCCTGATCCGTGCACTTCCTTGACCACCAGTTCATGCAGATTGTCGAGCACATAGCCAAGGCTATCGGCATCGGCGCAGCGCCAAGTCTGGACGTTGGGCAACAGCGGCTTTTCACCGGTGTAGAATTCGACGATTTCCGGCATGAAGCTGTAAATCGCCTTGTCATCGCAAATGCCCGTTCCCGGTGCGTTGGCGATGGTGATGCCGCCGGCCCGGTATACGTCCATGATCCCCGGCACGCCCAGCACGCTGTCCGGCTGGAACGTCATCGGATCGAGGTAATCGTCATCGACCCGGCGATACAGCACGTCGATCGGAGTATAACCGCTGGTGCAACGCATCTGCACCCGCCCATCGACGACACGCAGGTCGCTGCCTTCGACCAGTTCAGCGCCCATCTGGTCTGCCAGGAAGGCATGTTCAAAATAGGCCGAATTGTAGATCCCCGGCGTCAGCACCGCTACCGTCGGCTTGGCTGCGCCCGAAGCCTCGAACGCGGGCGGCGCGCATGCGGCCAGGCTGCGGGCAAGGCGGCGTGGGTAATCGGAAACCTGTTCAACCGGCACCCGACTGAACAGGTCGGGGAACATCGCCATCATCGTCTCGCGGTTTTCGAGCATGTATGAGACGCCAGAGGGTGTGCGCGCGTTGTCTTCGAGGACGAACCATTCGTCCGGCCCGGTGCGCACCAGATCGATTCCGACGATGTGCGTGTAGATTCCACCCGGCGGGGTGAAACCCACCATGTGCTGAAGCCACGCCTCGTTCTGGTGAAACAAATTTTCGGGCACCCGGCCTGCGCGGATGATCTCCTGCCGGTGATACATATCGTAGAGGAAGGAGTTGAGCGCGCGCACGCGCTGTTCGATGCCGCGCGACAGGCGGCGCCATTCGCTCGCAGTTATGATGCGGGGCACCATGTCGAACGGGATCAGGCGTTCTTCGGCCTCATCCTCGCCATAGACGTTGAAGGTGATGCCGGTGCGGCGAAAACTGTCATCCGCCTCTTTATCCTTGCGCTTCAGCCAGCTGGAGTCCTGTTCGTCCAACCAGCCGCAATACCCTTCGTAGCCGGGTCTGGTATTGCCCGCACCATCAAACATTTCATCGAAATTGTCGGGCGAACTGGACGGCTCTTTGGCAAATGATCCCGATTGGCTCTGGCGTTGCTGCATATTTCACAGGTGTAACAGCATCTTCCCGGAATGGAAGGATGTTCCCCGCAATATGGCCAGCTAGAACGGGCGATCGAGCTCCGAAAGCACCGAACGGATAGCTTCGGGAGCGTAGATAAAGCCCAAATGTGTGCAGCGCAGGGCAATCGCACGGTCGCGCTCGCCCGGCCTTCCGGCTGCGCTGCGGGCGGCGATCACCCCATCATTGGGGCTCCACAGGGCGACGGTGTCGACCGGCGGCTTTGCAGCGACATCGGATTCTACCGGCGGGGTATCGACGCTGTGGCCGGTGATGAACTGATAGGCGCGCCAGGCGTTATTGGCGCGCGGGCTGCCCGAGAAAGGCGAGCCCATCGTGATCACACGCGCCACGGCATGGGGATGCCGTTTTGCCAGTTCGCGCGCGAACAGACCACCAAGGCTCCATCCGACCAGCACCACCTGATCGCCAGCGCGGTCATACAGATCGAGCAGGCGCGCCTCGACTGCCTCAAAGCGTTCGGGGGTCGGTCCCCAGTTGCGACCATGCCCCCAGCGCTTTGTCGAATGGCCTGCGCGTTCGATCTCCTGCGCGAAATAACGCAGCTTTCGCGGGTGAGCAGCAAATCCGGGCAGGATCATGACAGTGCGCGGGTTTGCGGCAAGACCGATGTCGGTACGGCGAAACACCCGGCGCGCAGGTTCCGCCAGATAATCGAGCTCTCCCAGCAGCCGGTGAGCCTCTGGCTTGCCCAATTCCTGTCCGGCATGGTCCTCACGTGCCAGCGCAATCCGGCGCACGACTTCGGCCCGGTTCCAGCTACTCGCAGGCAGTCCGGGAAAACCGTTCGTCTTCAGATCAGCAAGGGAAAACCGCAGTGCCATCAATTCGTCATACTCCACCTGGGTGAATGAGCGGTGAAGTCTTCTGTTCCATCTGTTCCGCACCGGCTGCCATTGGCCGGATGTAAGGGGCGCCTTATCCCTTCACGGTTTCCTTGCCATCGCATTCGCCGATGCGTTCCTGCACGAACTGCATTTGCATCTCCATCGCGCCAAGTTCGGGCATCATGCCGTTCATGGTCATCTTCATGTCGGATTTGGTGGGCGTGACGGTGCCGGTCATAGCCACATCCATCTTGCCCGATGCCGGATCGTCACAGGCCATTGTCATGTCCAGATTATTGCCCTTGATTGTGAACGTGTTGATCTTGCAACCATCTCGCCCCTCGGTCATCGCCTTTTCGAAACCGCGCTCTGCGTCTTCTGGAGTGAGGCACACTTCGAACGTGTTGCTCATGGAATCACCGATCATCGCCTTTATTTCGGGCGGCGCGCTGGGGATCTTGGCGTCGATAAAGGTTATGGTCGCTTTATACTTGCCCGGCTGCGGCTTCAGATCGCCGCCTGCCGCATCAACCGCGGCGTTCGCTTCGGCGGCGGTGATTTCGCCATCGCCATCTGCATCGGCGTCGCTCGTCCCGCCACAACCTGCCAATGTGAGCGCAGCCAGCGCAGATGCTGCCAATCCTGCGAAACTTCCATACTTCATCGTGGTTCCTCCCGTATACTCGGCCTGAAGGCTAGAGCGGGTGTACCGCGATAACAACCGGCAATCGACACGCCGTAACCACAATTGAGGGGCGACAAATCGCATCTGCGACACCATATTCGCAGCCATGGCAGAACTCATCATCAGACGCGGACTGGAAGAACCCCAGACCGGCGAGGAATTCACCCCGCACCGCCCCGCCCGCCCGGAAAAATCAATGCCGGGCAGACGCTTCGAGATTGTCTCCGACTACGAACCCGCGGGCGATCAGCCGACCGCGATTGCGGAATTGCTGGCGGGAATGCACGAAGATGACAAAACCCAGACACTGCTGGGTGTGACCGGTTCGGGCAAGACCTTCACAATGGCCAAGGTGATCGAGGCATTGCAGCGCCCTGCCCTGATCCTTGCCCCTAACAAGATCCTCGCTGCGCAATTGTATGGCGAATTCAAAAGTTTCTTTCCAAACAACGCGGTCGAATACTTCGTCAGCTATTACGACTATTACCAGCCCGAAGCCTACGTGCCGCGCTCCGACACCTATATCGAGAAAGAGTCGAGCGTAAACGAGGCGATCGACCGGATGCGCCATTCGGCCACGCGCTCACTGCTGGAACGCGATGACGTGATCATCGTAGCGAGCGTTTCGTGTATTTATGGCATCGGATCGGTCGAGACGTATTCGGCGATGATCTTCGACATCAAGGCGGGCGACACCGTCGACCAGCGCGAGCTGATCCGCAAGCTTGTCGCGCTGCAGTACAAGCGCAACGATATGGCGTTTACGCGCGGGTGTTTCCGGGTGCGCGGCGATAATCTGGAAATCTTCCCCAGTCATTATGAGGACATGGCGTGGCGCGTCAGTTTCTTCGGGGACGAGATCGAAAGCATCGTCGAATTCGATCCCTTGACCGGCAAGAGCGGGGCGAGCCTCGAAAAGGTGCGCGTCTACGCCAATTCGCACTACGTCACGCCCGGCCCGACGATGAAACAGGCAGCTGCAGCAATCAAGTTCGAGCTGGCCGAACGCCTGAAAGAGCTGGAGGCCGAGGGCAAGTTGCTGGAACATCAGCGGCTGGAACAGCGCACCCATTTCGATCTTGAGATGATCGCCGCAACCGGTAGCTGCAACGGGATCGAGAATTACTCGCGCTTCCTCACCGGCAGGCTGCCGGGCGAACCTCCGCCCACCCTGTTTGAGTATCTGCCCGAAAATGCGCTGCTGTTCGTGGATGAAAGCCACCAGACCGTGCCGCAGATCGGCGCGATGGCGCGCGGAGACCACCGGCGCAAGATCACGCTCGCGGAGTACGGCTTTCGCCTGCCAAGCTGCATCGACAACCGCCCCTTGCGGTTCAACGAATGGGACGCGATGCGCCCGCAAACCGTGTGCGTTTCGGCGACGCCCGGCTCGTGGGAGCTGGAGCAGACCGGCGGTGTGTTTGCCGAACAGGTGATCCGACCCACGGGCCTGATCGATCCTCCGGTTGAAATCCGCCCGGTGGAGGATCAGGTGCAGGATTGCATTCAGGAATGCCTCGCGACCGCCAAGAACGGCTATCGCACGCTGGTCACCACGCTGACCAAACGCATGGCCGAAGACCTCACCGAATTCATGCACGAGGCAGGCGTTCGCGTCCGATATATGCACTCCGATGTGGAGACGCTGGAACGCATCGAGCTCATCCGCGATCTGCGCTTGGGCGTGTATGATGTGCTGATCGGCATCAACCTGCTGCGCGAAGGGCTGGACATTCCCGAATGCGGGCTGGTGGCGATCCTGGATGCGGACAAGGAAGGGTTCCTGCGCTCCGAAACCTCACTGGTGCAGACAATCGGCCGCGCGGCCCGCAATGTTGATGGCCGCGTGATCCTCTATGCCGACCGCATCACCGGCAGCATGGAACGCGCGATGGCCGAAACCGACCGCCGCCGCGCCCGTCAGGAGGCTTATAATGAGGAACACGGCATCACCCCGACCACGATCAAGCGCAACATTCACGATATCGTCGCGCATTCCGCAGCGCAGGATGGAGTGACGGTCGACATCGGTGACGATGCGGTCAACAATCTGGTTGGCCACAATCTGCGCGGCTATATCGAGGACTTGGAAAAACGGATGCGGGATGCGGCGGCGAACCTCGAGTTTGAAGAGGCGGGCCGCCTCCGCGACGAAATTCGGCGGTTGGAAAACGACGAACTGGGCCTGCCCAACGGCGAGAAACGCGCGCCGATTGTGGGCCGCTCGAATGAAGGGAAGCCGGGAACGCGAAAGACGCGCTATGGCAAGATGCGGGCAAAACGGATGGGTGGGAAGCCTTGAGAGACCCCTTGAACGCGGGCGCGCGTCCTGCCAATCAGCGCGCATGACAATTCGTATCCTGTGCGCGATCAGCGCCGCCGCCCTTGCGCTTTCAACCACTCCCGCGCTCGCCGATGCGCATGTTGATAAAACGGATGCCTCCGCCGATCCGATCACCCCGCAGGTCCGCACTCGCGAACTCAGTGGCACGTTCGGCGGCCAGCGTGTGCCCTACACCGCCACCATTGCCGAGACGATCCTGGCCGATGACGCGGGCAAGCAGGAGGCTGTGATCGTCACCACCTCCTACGTAAGATCGCCGCGCGATACCTCGCGCCCGGTGTTCTTCATCTACAATGGCGGGCCGGGGTCCGGCTCAGTTTGGTTGCAGATGGGCGCGTGGGGGCCAAAGCGTGTCGCCATCCCGTCGGACGCGCGCGACGATGGCGCGCCGCCCTATCCCCTGGTCGATAATCCGGACAGCCTGATGGATGTGGCAGACCTTGTGTTTATCGATCCGCCCGGCACCGGCTTCAGCTATCTGACCAAGGGCACCGATCCTGAAAAGTACTACGGCCTGAGGCAGGATGCGCGCGCCGTTGCCGAGGTGATCCGCCGCTGGATCAATGACAATGGTCGCTGGAACAGCCCCAAATATCTCGGCGGGGAAAGCTATGGCACCTCGCGCACAGCGATGGTCGTCGACGAACTGGAGGGCGGCACCCACAACGATGTCGGGCTGAACGGGCTGATCCTGATTTCGACCATCCTCGATTTCGCCGCGCGCGAGCCGACGCCGGGCAATGAAATGGCGTATATCGTTACCCTGCCCAACATGGCGGCAGCGGCGTATTATCATGGCAAGGTTCAGGCCGCTTCGGTCGAGGCGATCGCGCAGGAGGCCCGCGCGTTTGCCATCGGGCCGTTCGCGACCGCGCTGCTGAAAGGGCAGGATTTGCCCATCGATGAACGCGCCGCCGTGCGCACGGAGTTGGCGCGCCTCACCGGACTTTCCGAAACCTATCTCGAACAGGCAAACCTGCGCGTAACCAGCGAGCGGTTTTACAAGGAGCTGCTGCGTGACCGGGGGCTGACCATCGGGCGACTGGATGCGCGCTACACGGGCCGCGATTATGACAGTGCGGGTGAAACTCCCGATGACGATCCCAGCTTCTATGGCATCGATGCAGGCTACACCGCTGCGATAAATGAATGGGCGCGCGAGACGTTGGGGTTCAAGACCGACCGTTCCTACAATTCCATCGGCCGCGATCCGGGGCGCAACTGGGACTGGAGCCTGCCGGATCAGGGGCGTAACGCCTATCTCAACGTCGCGCCCTTCATCGGGCAGGCGATGCGGCAGAACTCTCAGCTGCGGGTGTTCAACGCGCAAGGCTGGTACGATTTCGCCACCCCGTTTTTCGGGGCGGAATATTCGCTCAACCGGATGGGAATTCCGCAAGACCGTATGACCTATAAATATTACGATGCGGGCCACATGATGTATGTCCGCGACGAAGATCGCGCGAAATTGAGCGACGATCTGCGCGCCTTCATCCGCGCCCGATGAGAAGCGGTTCAGCTATCATCGCGGCCTTCGCAGCCTGCGCGATCATCACCGCGTGCAAGCCTCCACCAACCGATGCCGGGCTGGACCGCGATCTGCCCGAGGACGCGCCCACGTATGCCTCCGATCCGCTGCCCTCGCCAGATGTCCAAGGCGCGGTATGGAAACCAAGTCCCAAGGTGGCTAATCGGATCATCTATGGCATTCCGGGCCAGCCTGCGATCATGACAATGTCGTGCCTTGACGAGGCGGGCCTGCCGCGCGTGCGCATCACTCGGATGAGCCCGGCTGATGAAGGCGCGGGCGCGCTGTTTGCATTGGTGGGCAATGGCAGCATTGGGCGCCTGCCGGTGGACGCGGTCGAGGTTTCAGGCAAGCTGATCTGGCAGGGCGAGGTGCTGGCAGCGGACAGCGCGCTTGAACCGCTGGCCGGGCCACGCCAGTTAACCGCGACGCTGCCTGGGGCAGGCATGGTGACGCTCAACCCCAGCGATCTGCCGATGACATTGCTGGAAGATTGCCGCGGGCGTTGATGTTCGCGCGCCCATCTGGGCGCGACATCCTCGCTCATGCGACCTATGGGTCGCGTCGCTGCGGGCGCGCGGTCGCGCTTGCGAACCCTCAACGGTTTCGGATCAAACCGGTATCGGTAACTATCACTTTCGCGCGGCGCGCTCGATCAGCATGTCCGATGTCAGGACCTGCGGCAATTGCTCGGGCGCTTCGGCTCCGGGTTCATACCACAGATACAGCGGCACTCCGGCGGCGCCCTGCCGCGTCAGGAACGCCGTTATCGCCTCATCGCGCACTGTCCAGTCGCCCACCATTGCAACGACGCCCGCTTCGGCAAAGGCGGCGGCGGTCGCTTCGCGCTCTATCGCCACGCTTTCGTTGACCTTGCAGGTGACGCACCAGTCGGCGGTGAACCACAGGAACACAGGCTTGCCAGAGGCGCGCGCGCTGGCCAGCGCCTCGTCAGAGAAGGCTTGAGGGGACAGCAGCGATTGCGACAGGTCGCTTGATGGCGCGGCAAAGCTGGCGGGCAAAGCGACCGCGCCAAACATCGCGAACGGCGCGGCGACCAGACCGAATGCGGGCCACGCCATCTTGCCCGCGCGCTGCAACCGGCCCACGATCCACAACGCCAGCACCACGCCAAACACCACCAGCAGCGCCAGCAGTGCAAAGCCGCGCCCGCCCAGTTGCGCGGTGAGCCAGACGAGCGCAATCGCGGTCAGCCCCATCGGGATGGCCATGATGTGCCGGAACGTCTCCATCCACGCGCCCGGTTTGGGCAGACGGCGGCGCAGCGCGGGGATAAAGCCGAGCGCCAGGAACGGCAGCGCCAGCCCCAGCCCCAGCAAAGCAAACAGCAGCAATGCCAGCGGGATAGGCAGCAGCAGCGCCGCACCCAGCGCCGCCGCCATGAATGGCCCGGTGCACGGCGTCGCGGCGAATGCGGCGAGCAAGCCGGTGGCGAACGCGCCCGCCGGTTTGCCGCCTTGCGTGAGGCTGATTGAGGGTAGTTCGAACACCCCTGCGAAATTTGCGGTGATTGCAGCGGCCAGCACCAGCAGCACGATCACGACCGAAGGTTCCTGCAACTGGAACGCCCAGCCCACCTGCTCTCCTGCCGCGCGCAATGCCAGCATCACTGCACCAAGCCCGACGCAGGCCAGCACCACGCCTGCGGTGTAGGCGATACCCTCGGCACGCGCCCTGGCTTCGCTTTCGCCCGCGCGCGCCAGCGACAGTGCTTTCAGGCTCAGGATCGGGAACACGCAAGGCATGATGTTGAGGATCAGCCCGCCCGCCAAAGCGCCCAGAATCAGCGTCCACAGCGGCGGCGTTTCAGGAGGGGCAGGACCGGCGAGCAATTCCCCGCCAGTGGACACGTCGCCAGGGAACGCCCCGAATTCGACACCAGCTCCCGCATCGCCTCCAAACGACAGGATGCCGCCGACCGCGCTAGGCGTGTCGGCACGATATTCGGTCAGCGGAATCTCCACAATCAATGTGTCACCCTCACGCCAGAACGTCTGGGTGGCGGCATAATCGACCAGATTTTCGTTGCTGATAAAGACGTGCGGGTCGGCGAGCGAGACGGACGCAGGCAGCGGAATGGCGAGCCGCAACTTGGTGCTTGTAACCTCAAACGCAGTAGCCGCGCTTAAAGGCGGGGCAACCTGCGCGCGCCATTTGGCGAAATCGCCCAGCCCCACGCTCGCGTTCAGCACGGCGTCCTGCGGCACGCACACCCGGTCTGTGCAGGCAAGAAAATCGACATAACCGCTGAGGTTCGGCACGCCCTCGATTACAGCATCAGCGGGCACGCGCACCGGAACGAGGACCGCGTATGGCCCCTCGTAAATGTGATTCATCAAATCGCCGATCAGCAGCCGCTTTGGCACCGGATACAGCGCATCGCCCATCACCCAGCCCGGCGGCAGATCGAGCTTCAGCCGCATCCCCTGCCCCGCATCGCCGGGGTTGGACCAGTATCCATGCCATTCGGGAGCGGACGGCGTGAAACGCAGCGCCAGCATCCACTCCTCGCCCGGCTTGGGCAGGCCATCCGCCAGCAGTTCGACCGCGATGTTCGCATCACCGAAATTCGCCTCGGCAGGGATGCTTTCAGGACTGCTCTGCCCTGCCGCGCCCACGGCCAGCAGCGCGCTTGCAATCAATGCAAGCACCCATGCAGCAAACAGCCTGACTTTGCGGTGGAACATCCTTGCCTCGATCACGTCTGTGCCCTTAGGACGGCGACATGGTATTCGCAATTCCAGCGAGCAAGATTACATGAGCAATATGACCGACAGCGCCAATTACGAAACCCGCGACCTGCTGATCCTTGGCGGGGGGCTGGTGGGCATGACACTGGCACTGGCCGCCGCGAAAAAGGGCATGTCGAGCCACGTGATCGACCGCGCCGATCCGGCAGAGCTTACCGCAGAGGGGTTTGACGACCGCGCCACCGCGATCTCCACCGCCAGCTGGCACCTGTTTACTAATATTGGCATCGCCGAGGGGTTGGAGGAATTCGCCTGCGACATCGCCAGCATCGCGGTCACCGATCAGAACAAGCCCGGGCGGCTCGACTTCCAGCCCAAACCGGATGAAGGCACTTTGGGGCGGATGTTCCCCAATCGTCGCCTGCGCCTCGCCCTGTTCGAAGCCGCCGCTGCCGAGCCGCTGATCAACTGGATTTCCAAGGCTGAGATAAAGGAACGCCAGCGCAGCGAATACGGCGTCGCCGCCGTGCTGAAGGATGAGCAAAAGCTGAAAGGCCGCCTGATGGTCGCCGCAGAGGGGCGCGGATCGCCCACGCGCGACGAAGCGGGGATCACCATCGCCAAATGGGATTACCATCACAGCGCGATCATCGCCGGGCTGACGCATGAAAAGCCGCATGACAATGTTGCGTGGGAAATCTTCTACCCCGCAGGCCCGTTTGCGCTGCTGCCGTTGAACGACGATGCCGATGGCACGCACCGATCATCGCTGGTCTGGACTGTATCCGAGGCCGATGGCCGCGCCGTGATGAAGCTAGGCGACCGGGCGTTTCTGGCCGAGATCGAGAAACGCATGGGCGGCGTGCTCGGCAAGGTGCGCAGCGTGGGCACCAGGTCAAGCTGGCCGCTCGGCTTTCACCACACCGCCAAGATCACCGAGGAGCGGCTCGCGCTGATCGGCGATGCGGCGCATGGCATTCACCCGATCGCGGGACAGGGCCTCAATCTGGGGCTGCGCGATGCCGCCGCGCTGGTCGAAGTGCTGGCCGATGGCGCACGCCTGGGCCTTGATCCGGGGGATGCGCAATTGCTCAAGCGATATGAGAATTGGCGCGGGCTCGACAGTTTCATGGTCGCGCTGGCGACCGATGGGCTGACCCGCCTGTTCGGTGTGCCGGGCAAGGCGGCATCGGCGGTACGCCGGCTGGGAATGTCGGCGGTGCAGCGCACGCCCATGCTCAAGGGGTTTTTCATGGACGAGGCGCGTGGTGTCTCGGGCAATTTGCCCGAATTGCTGAAGGGCTGACAGGCCGGGTTTCAGGTGCCCTCGGCCGGGCTGACCTGATCGACCCGGTTGCCAGATCCATCGCGAAGCCCGCGCTGATCGAGCACGGCGGCAGCCTCGATATTCTCCAGCGCATCCATGACTGCGGCAAAGCGTTCGGCATCGGCGATCCAGCTTTCCGCTTTCGCCGCGCCGGGCATGGCTCGCACTTCCTCGATCGCACTGCGATAGCGGCCCTGTTCGAGGGCAAAGCGCGCCCGATCCAATCTGCGTTCGGGCTGGGCCGAAGGCGTGCTCTCGCGCCGGATAACGAACAGCTCGCTCATTTCGCGCCGGAATGCCTGCAAAGAGGGGCCCTTGCTGGTTTCCTGCAATTGCGGACCCAGCCCGTCCAGCCGGGCAAGCAGCGTGTCGAGCCGGATCGGCGGATCGCTGCGTGAAAAAGTGATGATCGTGTTGACCGCATTGGGCCGTTCATCGCCAAACCGCAGCCGCAGCTGATCGGCGAGATAACCCAGTTCATCCCCGCGTTCGATCAGGCGGCGGGTGGCAAACGCGATGAGCAGCGCCTCAGCCCGTGCGGCATTGCCCGATGCAGCCTGCGTTTGCAGATCGAGCCGGGTGAGCCGCTGTTCGGCGGCAGCAAGGCGTTGATCCAGCCCGCCCTGCTGCTCGGCCACGCGCGTCACCGCCTGCACCGCCTCCTCGGGCGTCTCGGCCTCCAGCACTTGTGCAAGCGGGGTGGGGGTGGGTGAAATCATCGCGCTCGGCGCGGAAAGGGGCGTGGGCGAGGCTGAGGCTGTCAGGGGTTCTTCCACCGCTTCGTTCCCGAAACCCGGTTCATTGGCGGTGTACCAGACGATGTAACCGACCAACGCTCCGCCGACGATGAAGGAAATTGCCGCAGCGATCAGCACGCCTTTTGACGATGTGGATTTGCGGCGGCTTCCGTATTTTGATTCCATGCTTCTCTTTATCTCTCAATGCGTCTGCAACCCGGCACCCGAGGCATATCTGCGACAGACATACCCGCACGTGAGATGTATCCTCTGTGCCTTTATAGGCACAGCTTTCCCACCATTGCCAGCAAAGCGTGGTCGCTTGGCCGGGTCGGGGTGTGGATAGCGGCCCATCCTTCGCCCGCCGCCGCCGCGATGCGCGGGCCAAGCGCGGCGAGCGTGATGTCCGCCCGGTCCAGCCCCAGCCGGTCGCATTCGACGGCGAAATGCTGAGCCGTTCCGGCGGAATGGAGAAGCACGATCAACGGAGATTGCGTGGCGGTAATAGAGGTAGGGCCGAGCGGGAGTTCGACGGTTTTATAGGCAATGACAGTGTCGATAGTGATGTCTTGTGGCACGTTGAGAGCAACATGCTCCGCGCCTGAAATACGCAAGAGGCGCGCAGGTGGGGGGATCGCGTCGAGGACATTCTGCAATCCGCCGGTGCCACATGCGGCGACAGCAAAGCCCGCATCGCGTGCCGCATCGGCAGTCGCCTTCCCCACAGCATAAACGGGCTTGTCGATCAGCCCCGCCAGCCCCTCGCCGCCGTGGCGGATCGCATTGGCGCTGCCGATCAACAACCCGTCAATCGGGACCGGATCGGGGCAGGTCCACGCGACCGGTTGAATTTGCGACAAGGGATGCGCGATCGGGTCAAGTCCCATTTCCCGCGCCGCAGCAATGCTGGCGGACAGACCGGGCTCGGGCCGCACGATAAGAATGCGTGGGGTCATTTCGGGCCGTCGAAATGCTCCGCAATCGCGGGCGTTGCGCGGGTCAGAAGGTCGCGGGCAAGTTGCTCGACAGGCCCATGATCGCCGGGGGCGAAATGCGCCTCACCCTCCACCCGGTCGTGGCCATCGGGAGAGAAAAGCGCGGCGTGCATGGCCAATCCGCGTGCATCGTGCTCGCACAGCACCGCGACGGGCGAGTGGCACGTGCCGCCCAGCGCCGCGAGGAGCGCGCGCTCCGCCTCCAGCTCGGCGCGGGTTTCGGCGTGGTCGATCGCGCCCAGCGCGGACATCGTGGCGGCATCGTCGCGGCGACATTCGAGCGCAATCGCCCCTTGCGCGGCGGCCGGGATCCATTCGTCAGTGGCCAGCGGCGCGCCAGCATCGCTCTGGTCCAGCCGTTCCAGCCCGGCAGCGGCAAGGAAGGTCACATCGGCCTCCCCCGCAGCCAACTTGCCCAGCCGCGTTGCAACATTGCCCCTGAACATCACCACCTTGCAATCGGGTCGCAGGTTGAGGAGCTGTGCCGCGCGGCGCGGGGCGCTGGTGCCCACCACTGCGCCCGCCGGGATCGCGGCGATGCTATCTGCGCCCACCAGGCTGTCGCGCCGGTCAGCGCGCGGCAGCACCGCACCGAACGCAAATGCATCGGGGCGCACAGTTTCCACATCTTTTGCCGAGTGAACGGCGACATCGATGCTTCCATCGTGCAGCCACACGTCCAGTTCCTTGGTCCATAGCGCCTTGCCGCCAATCTCAGCCAGCGGGCGGTCCAGCACCTTGTCCCCGCTCGCCAAAACCGGCACCAGTTCCACCGCATCCTCGGCCCAGCCATGCGCGGCGCACAGGCGCGCGCGCGTCTCATACGCCTGCGCCATCGCCAGCGGCGAATTGCGGGTGCCCAGCCGGATTTTCACACCAGCGGATTTGGCCCCGCCCGAATTCTCACTCATTAACAATCCCTCTCGTTGCGCTTGCTCTAGCCCGCGCAAGGTTTAGATGGAAGCGCGATGGGAGCCGAAGCACACACACCAAACGATCGCAAGATCGTGCTGGGGATCGAATCCAGCTGCGATGAAACCGCCGTCGCGCTGGTGGCGACAGACCGGTCGATCCTGGCCGAACGCATCGCCAGTCAGGAGGCGGAACACGCACCCTATGGCGGGGTGGTGCCCGAAATCGCCGCGCGCGCCCACGCGGAACGGCTGGCCCCGATGATCGCAGGCGTGCTCGACGATGCCGGAATGACGCTGGCCGAAGTTGACGCCATCGCCGCGACCGCTGGCCCCGGCCTTATCGGCGGAGTGATGGTCGGTCTGGTCAGTGCAAAGGCGCTGGCGATGGCATCCGACACGCCGCTGATGGCGATCAACCATCTGGAAGGCCACGCATTGTCACCGCGTCTCGCCGATCCCGAACTCGGATTCCCCTATCTGTTGCTGCTGGTATCCGGAGGGCATTGCCAGATATTGCTGGTGGAGGGAGTGGGGGAATATCGCCGCCTTGCCACCACGATCGACGATGCGCTGGGTGAGGCGTTTGACAAGACTGCTAAGATCCTTTGCCTTGGCTATCCCGGCGGCCCAGCGGTGGAACGGCTGGCGCGCGAAGGCGATGCGCGCGCCGTGCCCCTGCCCCGCCCGCTGAAAGGATCGAAGGAGCCGCATTTCAGCTTTGCCGGGCTGAAAAGCGCGGTGTTGCGCGCGCATGAAAGCGGCGCGCACGCCGACGCGGACATTGCCGCCAGTTTCCAGCAGGCGGCGATTGATTGCCTGATTGACCGGTTGGGCTACGCGCTGAGCCATATCGACACCCCGCCCGCGCTGGTGGTTGCCGGGGGCGTCGCGGCCAATCTGGCCGTGCGCGAGGCTCTTGAGGCGCTCGCTTTGCACCATGCAATGCGCTTTACAGCGCCGCCGCTGCGCCTGTGCACCGATAACGCCGCGATGATCGCGTGGGCCGGGTGCGAGCGGTTGCCAAGCGGCCAGAACGATCCGCTCGATTTTTGCGCGCGCCCGCGCTGGCCGCTCGATCCCGACGCAGAAATCGTGCGCGGTGCCGGAGTTAAGGCATGAGCAAGCCCACCATCGGCGTGATCGGCGCAGGCGCATGGGGCACCGCGCTTGCCCAGATGCTCAGCAGCGACGGACGCGATGTCATCCTTTGGGCGTATGAGGGCGAACTGGTCGACGCGATCAATGCCGACCATCGCAACCCGCTTTATCTGCCGGGCGCGAGCCTCAACCCCGCAATCCGCGCAACCGGCGATCTGGCCGATTTCGCGCCGCTCGATATCGTGCTGGGCGTGACCCCGGCACAGGTGCTGGGCAAGATCCTGGCAGGCCTGCCCCGGCCCCCGCGTGATCTGGTGCTGTGTTCCAAAGGGATCGAGGCGGGCACCGGGCGCCTGATGAACGAAGTCGCCCGCGCGGCGTGCCCCGGCAGCGAGATCGCGGTGCTTTCCGGCCCCACCTTCGCGCATGAGGTCGCCGCCGGCCTGCCCACCGCCGTCACGCTCGCCTGCGCGGGGGGCGAGGCGCAATGGCAGCGCCTGTCCCCCGCCATCGCGCGGCCGACCTTCCGGCCCTATTACTCCGACGATGTAACCGGCGCCGAAGTAGGCGGCGCGATCAAGAATGTGCTCGCCATCGCCTGCGGGCTGGTCGACGGGCTGGCGCTGGGCCAGAACGCGCGCGCTGCGCTGATCGCACGCGGCATGGCGGAAATGCTGCGGTTCGGCATGGCTCTGGGCGCGCGCGCCGAAACGCTTTCCGGCCTGTGCGGGATGGGCGATCTGGTGCTGACTTGCACCTCCACCTCCAGTCGCAATTTCTCATTGGGCAAGGCGCTGGGTGAAGGTCAATCCGCCGCAGACCTTCTGGCCGACCGCCGCACAGTGGCCGAAGGGGCCTACACCGCGCCAGTGCTCGCGGCGCTGGCGGAACGACGCGGCATCGCCATGCCCATCGTCGCCGGGGTCGATGCGATCCTTGAGGGGGCCAGCCCTCGCGATGTGGTTGCGCAATTGCTCGCCCGCCCGCTCACGTCCGAGAACGAGCCGAACGCTTGACCAGTCCACCCACAATCACCCCTGCCGATCAACCGCAACCTGCCACTGGCAGCGATGACATGGCAATGCTCGCAAAGGGTGGGCGCACCAACACGCTGGGTTTTGGCATCCGGCTGGTCGCGCGCATCCCGTTCATCCTGATCGCCACCCGCCTGTATGGTGCGGAGGCGCTGGGGCGCTTCGCATCGGCGATGGTCCTGATCGAAGTCATCGCGCTGGTGTGCGCACTGGGCGAGAAACGCGGGCTGGCCCAGCGCCTGACCGAAGGCGGGACCGGGCAAGGCAATCCCGATGGGGAACCCGAAACCAACCTCGTGTTCGACGGGCTGCTGCTGGCGCTGGTATGGTCGGCCCCGTGCTGCCTGTTCCTGCTTGCCTTCCCCGCGCCGATGTTCCCCAGCGGCATGAACAGTCCGTATGACCTGTGGCTGATCGTGACCATACCGGCCTTTGCCCTGACCGAGATCATGCTGGCGGCGCAGGCCTATCGCTATGACATTGCAACCACTGTGCGCACCCGCGCCATCGTTGAACCGTGGACGATCAGCATTGCCGCAGGCGTGTTTTTCTTTGTCGAGCCCTTGCGCGAATTTGGTCTGGCGCTGGCGTTCATCGTGTCGATCTTTGCCGGGCTGGCCACCGCCGCAGTCCCATTTCTGCGCACCTATGGCCTGCCGCAGGATTGGCGTCCGCGCCCGCGCGCCATGCTCGCCCAGTCGAGCCGCGCCCTGCCGCTGATTGGTGCCGACGCGATCGAGCGCGGCACCCGGTTGCTCGACTTGTTCATCCTTGGCCTGTTCGCATCGCCCGTCGCGGTCGGCATCTATTACGCCGCGCAGCAGATCGCGAGCCTTCCGCAAAAGCTCAAGACCAGTTTCGAGCCGATCCTGTCGCCCGTCATCACCAAGAACCTGAAAATCGGCAATTATGCCGCCATCGCCGCGCAGGTGCGGCAGGTGGGCTTCTGGATTATCGCTGTGCAGCTGGCGATTGCGCTGGCGCTGGCAATACCGGGTGAGGCCGTGATGGGCCTGTGGGGTCCGGATTACGTCGCGGGCACCGCCGCGCTCGGCTTCCTGCTGGCCGCAGAGGTAACCGCGTCGATGGCGGTCGTCTCGGAAGGCGTGCTGGTGTACATCGCGCGCAAACGCAATCTGATGATCTCGGTCGGGATCCTTGCCTTGCAGGCGGCGCTGACGGTGGCGCTGATTGTGGGACTGGAAAAGCTCGCCACGGAGTCCGCGCTGAATGTTGACGGGTTCGCCACCGCCGCGCCCGCCGTCGCGCTGTTCATCGCGCTGAGCGTGTCGAGTCTCATCAAGGCGCTGGTGCTGAAAACCTTGCTGAAAGCGCCGGTCAGCAACTGGCGCTGGGGCCTGGTGTGGGCGACCGGCCCGGCGGTGATCGTCGGCTTTGCCTTTACGCTGTTGCCGGAATGGATTGAATTGCTGGTGGGTATCCCGGCAATCCTTGCCACTTATGGCGTGGTGCTGTGGCATCGCGGCTTTGGTGAGGAGGACAGGGTGCTGTTCCGCAAGAATGTCTCGCCCGATATTGCCGCAGGCGAGACCGGCTGAGCCGCACTTTTCCCGCGCAGGCCGCGCATATTGCTCCACCGCTTCACCGCGCTTCCAGGGCGTTCAGTCGCTATTCACGGCCTAAGCCGATGTTGGTGGGGGTTTATGAAGGGGAGTGATGCGATGCGAGGAGTGAAGCTGACAGGAGTGTTTGCACTGGGACTGGTGCTGGCCGGATGCGCGGCTCAAAGCGATGGGGAACTGGCCAGCGCGCCGCCGCCCGATGGCGAGCGCGTCGCGGCAATTCCACCGCCGCCCCCTCCTCCGCCACCTGCGCCCGTTGCCAAAGGTGGCGATGCAGGCAAGACCGTCATCGTTACCGGAAGCAGGAGAACGCGAGCTGAGAGCGAATCTGCAGTCGCGATCACATCCGTCACCGCTGATGCGGCTGCACCTGCTACAAATCAGGTCAGGACCGCTCCCGCTCCTCCCGGTTACATGGTGCCCCCCGTCATGGTCGCCACTGATCCTGGGCGCGAGCAATATGCGGGCGAAGAAGTCTCGTCTGTGAAACTGGCCATAGCAGAGCCTGTTTCCACTTTCTCGGTGGATGTGGATACCGGCGCCTACACCAACACCCGCCGGTTCCTTAATCAGGGGCAGATGCCACCGCGCGCCGCTGTGCGGACCGAGGAGATGATCAACTATTTTCGCTATGACTACGCCCGGCCCGCAAGCCGCGACGTGCCGTTCAGCGTGACCACAGATGTGGCGAAATCGCCGTGGAATGAGGGCACCTATCTGATGCGGATCGGCCTTCGCGGATACGATATCGACCGCGACGAACGCCCGCCCGCCAACCTCGTTTTCCTGATGGATGTATCGGGTTCGATGGGTTCGCCGGATAAGCTGCCACTGGTCAAGACAGCTCTGGCCGGCCTTGCGGGCGAACTGCTGCCGCAGGACCGCGTGTCCATCGTGGTCTATGCGGGCGCGGCCGGTCTGGTGCTGGAGCCGACCAACGACGTCGGCAAGATCCGCCGCGCGCTCGATGAATTGTCAGCCGGGGGCTCCACCGCGGGGGGCGCGGGCATCCAGCTCGCCTACAACATTGCTGAGGACAATTTCATCGAAGGCGGCGTCAACCGCGTCATCCTGGCGACCGACGGCGATTTCAATGTCGGCGTTTCCAACAATGATGCGCTGGTCGAGATGGTCGAGAAAAACCGCGACCGCGGGATCACGCTTACAACGCTGGGATTTGGCCAGGGCAATTACAACGAGGCGATGATGGAGCAGATCGCCAATAAGGGTAACGGCAATTACGCCTATATCGATACCGCGCTGGAGGCGAAGAAAGTGCTGGGCGATGAAATGTCGAGCACGCTGTTCACCATCGCCAAGGACGTGAAAATCCAGGTCGAATTCAACCCTGCCGTGGTGAGCCAGTACCGCCTTGTCGGCTATGAGAACCGCGCACTTCGCGAAGAGGATTTCAACAATGACAAGGTCGATGCAGGCGATATCGGCGCCGGGCATCAGGTGACGGCGATTTACGAGATTGTGCCCGCCGGATCGGAGGGCTGGATCGAACCGCGTCGCTATGAGGACACGCCGCAAACCGAGGCAACACGCCGCATGGCGGAGGCTGCGCACGTAAAGCTGCGCTACAAACTGCCCGATGGCGATACCTCCAGGCTGATCGATACCGTGGTGATGAGCGATGCGTTGCGCAATGCGCGCTCGCCGACCGGCGATTTCGCCTTTGCCGCATCGGTCGCAGCGTTCGGCCAGATCCTGCGCGGGGATGAGCTGATGCAAAGCTTCGATTTCGACGATGTCGGCGCGCTCGCCGGGGGCCAGCAGGATTTCTGGCGGCAGGAATTCCTGCAATTGAACGCGCTGGCAGCGGGCATGAAGGGCGGCTGATCAGGCCGCCCGCGCGGCGCAAAACAGCCAGGTTTCGAAACTAGGGGCCGGTATCGTGCAAAGGCGCGATTCCGGCCCCTTTTTTGTCTCGCTCGTTTGCATGGTAGACAGGCCCTGCTAAGGCGCGGCGCGACAGATCACCCCTGAAAGAGGCCAACATCCATGTCCGGTTCCCTTGCCACCGCCATTCCCTTCATCATCATCGGTATTGTGCTTATCGCGCTCGCGGTCTGGCTGTTGATGCGCCTCAACGCAAAAACCACCGTCATCGACGGGGGCGAAAAGCGCGACGTGCTCGACGAAGGTGCCGCCCCGGCCCAGCGAAATCAGGCGCTGATCGACGCCCCGGCGGCGGTCGCGAACAATTTCGGCGCGACCAGCGCCGTCGCCAACACTCGCAATGTTGCCGCGGCATCGCAAACAGCGGACGCGGAAGCCGGGGCGACGATCGTGCCTGAATCCGAAATGGCGGCCACACCCGCCGCCACACGCGCCCACGCCGCGCCGCCCGCTGACGCGCCGCACGAACCCGCCGTACCCAAAGTTGTCGAAGACGGGGTGATGAGCGATGACCTATCAAAGATCAAAGGGATCGGCCCCAAACTCGTCACGCTGCTGCACGAACTGGATGTCACCAGCTTTTCCCAGATCGCAGCCTGGACCGATTCGGACATTCAAAAAATCGACGCACAGCTCGGCCGCTTTAAGGGGCGCATCACTCGCGACCAGTGGGTCGAGCAGGCCAAAATGTTGATATCAGGCGATAAAACCGCCTTTGCAGAGAAGTTTGGACGGGGCTGAAAGTTTCTGATTGCGTGTGTCCAAACTATGTTACACTCCGCCCCGCTCATTAAGGAGAGTAGCATGGCTCAGCGCATTCTGGTTGCCGAAGACGAACCGATGATCGCGTTTGACCTGTGCGAAACCGTGGCGGAAGCCGGGTACAGCGTTGAAGGGCCGCACAGCGGCGTTTCTTCGGCCATGCTTGCCTTCCAGAAGGAAAAGCCAGCTCTGGCAATTCTCGACATCACACTGAATGATGGCAGCGTCTTTCCACTGGCACAAAAGCTGACGGATGAAAACGTGCCGATCATCTTTCATTCGGGCGATGACCGCAGCGATGAAGTGCGCGCTCAGTTTCCCAACGCCACCACGCTGATGAAGCCGTGCCCTCCTGCTGTGATGATTCAGGCGGTCAAGGGTGCGTTGGGGACGAGCACACAATAACACGGCGGACGCCTATGCTCACGCTCTCAACACTTGAAGGCGGCTTGCATCTCTGCGATTAACAGGGGCAACCGATTTCAGGAGCAAACAGTGCACGGACCCGCCCCCACCAAAAACCCTAGCGCCGGTATTGTCCCATTCAACTGGGAAGACCCGTTCGACCTTGAAGGGCAGTTGACGCAGGACGAGCGGATGATCCGCGACACCGCGCACGCTTTTGCGCAGGCCGAGCTGCAACCGCGCGTGATCGAGGCGTTCCGCAACGAGGTTTCCGCACCCGAACTGTTCCCGTTGATGGGCGCTGCGGGGCTGCTCGGCGCGACCATTCCCGAAGAATATGGCGGTGTTGGCGCATCCTATGTCGCCTATGGCCTGATCGCCCGCGAGATCGAGCGGGTGGATAGCGGTTACCGCTCGATGGCGAGCGTCCAGTCCAGCCTCGTGATGCATCCGATCTATGCCTATGGCTCGGAAGATCAGCGCGCCAAGTATCTGCCCGGCCTCTCCAGCGGAGAGCTGATCGGCTGTTTCGGCCTGACCGAACCCGATGCAGGGTCCGATCCGGCAGGAATGCGAACCTACGCCAAGCGCGACGGCGATGGATATTCGATTTCGGGATCCAAGACGTGGATTTCCAACTCGCCGTTTGCCGATGTGTTCGTGGTCTGGGCCAAGAGCGAGGAGCACGGCGGCGCGATCCGTGGCTTTATCCTTGAAAAGGGGATGCCCGGCCTTTCCGCCCCCAAGATCGAGGGCAAGATCAGCTTGCGCGCCTCTACCACCGGCATGATCATGATGGACGAGGTGAAGCTGCCCGCCGATGCGCTGCTGCCCGATGTCGAGGGGCTGAAAGGCCCGTTCGGCTGCCTCAACCGCGCGCGTTACGGTATCAGCTGGGGCGCAATGGGCGCGGCCGAATTCTGCCTTCATGCAGCGCGCCAGTATGGCCTCGATCGCAAACAGTTCGGCAGGCCGCTCGCTGGCACGCAGCTGTTCCAGAAAAAGCTTGCGGACATGATGAGCGATATTGCGCTGGCGTTGCAGGCGTCCTTGCGCGTCGGGCGGCTGATGGATGAAGGGCGGTTCAGCCCGGACATGATCTCCATCGTAAAGCGCAACAATGTCGGCAAGGCGCTGGATATCGCACGTCAGGCGCGCGATATGCACGGTGGCAACGGCATTTCCGAGGAATACCAGGTCATCCGCCACGCCGTAAACCTTGAGACGGTGAACACCTACGAAGGCACACACGATGTCCACGCGCTAATCCTAGGCCGCGCGATAACGGGTATCCCGGCGTTTTGATGCGCAACTTGACTGGCGTTGACGCGCTGCCGCGCCCGCAGCCCCGATCAGGCGCAAGGGGTGCATAAAGACAAACAATGAAACTCTATGGCTACTACCGCAGCTCGACCTCCTATCGCCTGCGCATCGCGCTGGAACTGAAGGGGCTGGCATACGAAAATGTGCCCGTGAATCTGCTAACCGCCGCGCAGAAGGACGAAACCTTTACCAGCCGCAACCCGTTTGGATCTGTCCCGATGCTGGAGGCCGATGGGCGCGACCGCGCGCAATCGATGGCGCTGCTGGAATGGCTGGAAGAGGCATATCCCACACCCCCGTTGCTGCCCGCCGATCTGGAGGCGCGCTACACCGTGCGCGAATTGACCTATGCCATCGCGACCGAGCTGCACGCGCCGCTCAACCTGCCGGTGCTGAAATATTTGAAAAACGAGGTGGGCCTGATCGAGGCCGAAATCGTGACATGGTATCGCCATTGGCTCAAACGCACGCTCGATCCGGTTGAAGCGCGGCTGGCGCAGCTTGGCACCGGCGATTTCCTGATGGATGCGCCGGGCCTGTTCGAGACGGTCCTGCTGCCGCAACTCTACAATGCCCGCCGCTTCGATTATGATCTCAGCGCCAGTCCGCACATGACCCGGATCGAGGCCGCGTGTCTTGCGCTGCCTGCATTCCAGCGCGCATATCCAGAAAATCAGACAGACGCCCCGCAAAGTGGGCCGGGAGAGAAACACAATGAAACTCGCAACGCTCAATAACGGTACGCGCGATGGCAAGCTGGTGGTGGTATCGAAAGACCTCACCCGATGCTGCGCGGCCGGATATATAGCGCCGACCATGCAGGCGGCGCTGGACGATTGGGCACGGATCGCGCCCGAGCTTGACGTGCTGGCGCGCGATGTCGAACATGAGACGGTCCCGTGCGAACGCTTCCATGAACGACAGGCCCATTCACCCCTGCCGCGCGCCTATCAATGGGCCGATGGCAGTGCCTATATCAACCATGTGGAGCTGGTGCGGCAGGCCCGCGGGGCCGAGGTTCCCGACAGCTTCTACCACGATCCGCTGATGTATCAGGGCGGTAGCGACGGTTTCCTGCCTCCGCGCGCAGACATTCCGCTGGGCGATACGGCATGGGGCTGCGACATGGAGGGCGAAATCGCGGTTGTGGTGGATGATGTGCCGATGGGCGTTTCGCCCGAGGACGCAGGCGCCCACATCAAACTCATCATGCTGGTGAACGATGTATCCTTGCGCGGGCTGATACCCGGCGAACTGGCCAAGGGTTTCGGCTTCTTCCAGGCCAAACCTGCAAGCGCCTTCTCACCCGTTGCCGTGACGCCGGACGAGCTGGGCGATGCCTGGAAGGACAGCCTCGTCCACCTGCCGCTGATGGTGGATTACAATGGCGAGCCATTCGGGCGGGCGCAGGCAGGGCAGGATGCGACCTTCACCATGGCGCAGCTTGTGGCCCATGCGGCCAAGACGCGCGCGCTTGGCGCAGGAACGATCATCGGATCGGGCACTGTTTCCAACAAGGGCGCGGATGGTGGACCCGGAAAGCCGGTGGCGGAAGGCGGCGCGGGCTATTCCTGCATCGCGGAAATCCGCATGATCGAGACGATCCGCGATGGCGAGGCAAAGACGCGCTTCATGCAGCCGGGCGATATCGTGAAAATCGAAATGCGCGATGGGCAAAACCACTCGATCTTTGGCGCTATCGAGCAGACGGTTGTAGCGGCTTAGCTCTTTAACCGTTGCGCGTGCCACGCGATGTGATCGGCCATGAAGGTCGAGATGAAGAAATACGAGTGATCGTAGCCCTGCTGCATACGAATATCGGCCTTGATACCCGCGCGTGAGCACGCATCGGCAAGGCGCTGCGTTTGCAGCTGTTCTTCGAGGAAATTGTCGGCCGTGCCCTGATCGACAAGCACTTCGGTCAGACGCGCGCCATCTTCGATCAGGGCAACCGCATCGTATTGGCGCCAGCTTGACCTGTCCTCGCCCAGATAGCGCCCCAGTGCCTTTTCGCCCCACGGCACCTGGCAGGGCGCGACGATCGGCGCAAAGGCGCTGACCGAACGGAACCGGTCGGGATTGCGAAGACCGATGGTGAGTGCGCCGTGCCCTCCCATCGAGTGGCCAGTGATCGACTGTCGATTGGTGTCGACGGGGAAGTTCGCAGCGATGATACCGGGCAGCTCGTCTTCGACATAGGACCGCATGCGGTAATGCGTCGCCCACGGTTCTTGCGTCGCATCGAGATAGAAGCCCGCGCCTTTGCCGAAATCGTATTCGTCTGCAGCATCGGGCACATCGTCACCGCGCGGGCTGGTATCGGGCGCGACGAGGATGATGCCATGCTGCGCGCACGCGGCGCGGTATTCGCCCTTGTCCATCACGTTCGCATGGGTGCAGGTGAGGCCCGAAAGGAAGGTGAGCACTGGCAGTTTTGCCCCCGGCGCGTGATCGGGAACATAGACGGCAAAGGTCATGTCCGTTCCGGTTGCCTCGGAGCCGTGGGAATACACCCCTTGCGTTCCGCCGTGACTGCGCTGTCCGCTGATCGTTTCGAGGGGAGCCATCAGTATACCACTACGGAGCGGATGCTTTCACCCGAATGCATCAAGTCAAAGCCCTTGTTGATCCCCTCCAGCGTCAGCCGGTGCGTGATCATCGGGTCGATGGCGATCTTGCCGTTCATATACCAGTCGACGATCTTGGGCACATCGGTGCGGCCTTTCGCTCCGCCGAATGCGGTGCCGCGCCAGTTGCGGCCCGTCACCAGCTGGAACGGGCGCGTGGCGATTTCCTTGCCAGCTTCGGCCACGCCGATGATAATCGAGGTGCCCCATCCCTTGTGACAGCATTCCAGCGCCTGGCGCATCACATCAGTATTGCCGGTGCAGTCGAAGCTGTAATCCGCGCCGCCGTCCAGCAGCTCGACCAGATGCGCGACCACATCGGCGGTTTCCTTGGGGTTCACAAAGTCGGTCATGCCGAACTTCTCGCCCCACTCGCGCTTTGACGAATTGATATCGACGCCCACGATCCGGTCCGCGCCCGCCATTCGCGCGCCCTGAATGACGTTGAGGCCGATCCCGCCGAGGCCGAAGACGACCACATTGTCGCCCGGCTGCACCTTGGCCGTGTTGACCACCGCGCCCACGCCCGTAGTGACGCCGCATCCGATGTAGCAGGAGGTGTCAAACGGGGCATCGGTGCGGATTTTCGCCACCGCGATTTCAGGCAGGACGGTGAAGTTCGAGAACGTCGAACAGCCCATGTAGTGATAGATTGTCTCGCCCCGATAGCTGAAGCGTGATGTGCCATCAGGCATCAGCCCCTTGCCCTGCGTTGCGCGGATCGAGCTGCACAGATTGGTCTTGCCCGAAAGGCACATTTTGCACTGGCGGCATTCGGGGGTGTAGAGCGGGATCACGTGATCGCCGGGCACCACGCTGGTCACGCCCGCGCCCACTTCGCGCACGATCCCTGCGCCTTCGTGCCCCAGAATGCTGGGGAACAGTCCCTCGCTGTCCAGCCCATCCAGCGTGTAGGCGTCGGTGTGGCACAGCCCCGTCGCCATGATCTCGACCAGCACCTCGCCGGCCTTTGGCCCCTCAAGGTCCAGCTCGACGATCTCAAGCGGTTGCTTGGCGGCAAAGGCGACGGCGGCTCTGGTCTTCATGGGATTCTCCGGGTGCAAGGCATTTGCCGTCTGCCAGCACGCGGCGCGGTTCAGGTCAAGTCCCGGTTGAGGGCGAAGCCGTCAAGCGGCGGTCGCCCCCTCCATCGGCCTGTGCGCTTTCCTCGCATCCAGTTCATCGACAAAGCTGTGGTTCACGTCGCGGTGCTCCGCCTCGTCTGCGCGCACGGCGATGATCACGTCGCGCAGCCGGGCATTGGGCGCAAGCTGCCAGTAATCGATCGCGATCTGGGGCGCAGGCACATTTTCCAGCGCGCCGGCATCGACCTCCGCCAGATAGGCGGTGTAGCTGATGACGGCCTCCTCCTCGAAATAACCGACCACCCGATGCGCAGTGCGCGGGGCGAGCATGTAGAGGAAGAAATAGAAGTTATAGAATACCAGCTGCACCGCAACGATCAGAGCGCGTTCAAATCGGTTGGGATGGGCAATCTCGATGAAGGTCATCAGATGCATCCGCTCGTTTTCCGCCTCATCCAGGAGGGTACGGATCCAGCCCTCATCGTCGCGCATCTTGCGCAGCGCGGTGAGGTGCTGCCACAGCCCGCCCACCATGCCCGGAACGGCGGCGACGGTTTCCAGCACCACGGCGCGGTGGCCGTAACGCTTGGCAAAGAAAGTATCGGCAAAGAACCGCAGCAGTTTCACGAACGCAAATGCGATGCGATCGCTGCGGGTGCGCGGGGCTACATGCGTATCGATCACGGCATTATTATTGATCTGCCGGATCAGCGGGCGGGCATTGACGGGTTTCATGTTTTCTGGACAACCAAAGTGTTGCCCGGCCCCTTCGGCCCGACCGGATGTCGGGCGCCCTGACCGGGTCTTGTTCGGCCCTCCCAATATAGGGAAATGGCGCCCGCCCTACCCGCGAAATTGGTTCAATAAATGTGCAGTTTTATGCAACAGTCAGAAGCCAAGGCTTTGTTTCACCGCGTCATTTACAATCTTGCCCGCATGGACGTTCAGACCCGGAGCAAGACACGGATCGTCCTCGCACGCCTGCAAGCCCTTGTTCGCCAACGCCAATCCGAACGGCAGTGTCGCGTTGTTCAGCGCATAACTAGATGTCAGCGGCACCGCGCCCGGCATGTTGGCGACGCAGTAATGGATGATCCCGTCCACCTCATAGGTAGGGTTTTCATGCGTGGTCGGCTTCGACGTCTCAAAACAGCCGCCCTGATCAATCGCGACATCAACCAGAACGCTGCGCGGCTTCATCAGCGCAAGGTCTTCGCGCGGCACCAGATGCGGCGCGCTTGCGCCCGGCACCAGCACGGCGCCCACCACCACATCGGCATCGCCCAGCGCCTGCTCGATCGTGCCCGCAGTTGAATAGCGGGTGCTGGCGCGGCCCTGAAACATCTCGTCCAGCTGACGCAGGCGCGGCAGCGACTTGTCGAATATCTCGACATTCGCGCCCATTCCCACCGCTATGCGCGCCGCCTGCGTGCCAACCACGCCGCCGCCCAGAATGACGACCTTGGCGGGCAGCACGCCCGGCACACCACCCATCAGCGTGCCGCGTCCGCCGTGGACCGCGCGCAGCGCATGCGCGCCCGCCTCGATCGAAAGCCGACCAGCAACCTCGCTCATCGGGGCGAGCAGCGGCAGCGAGCCATCGGGCGCAGTCACGGTTTCATACGCCACCGCTGTCACACCGCTTTCCATCAGGCCCCGCGCCTGATCCGGATCGGGCGCGAGGTGGAGATAGGTGAACAGTATCTGCCCTTCGCGCAATTGCACCCACTCGCCCGCCTGCGGCTCCTTCACCTTCACAACCATATCGGCGCGGGCAAAAATTTCAGCCGCGCTGTCGACGATCTCAGCCCCGGCCTTGCGGTAATCGTCGTCGGTCTTGCTGATGCCGAGACCAGCGCCGCTTTCGACGATAACCTGATGACCCGCCGCGACATATTCGCGCGCGGATTCAGGCGTCAGACCGACGCGGTATTCGTGGATCTTGATTTCCTTGGGAACGCCGACGAGCATGATTCTCTCCCGTTGAAGAAGCTGAATGAAGCTTTATCGGGGGCGTAAGAATATTACAATATTGAGCAAGGTTCAAAGAGGCAAAAATCGGTCTTTTTTCAACGCCGCATTTCCTACTCCAGCAATTTGTGCAATCAGGAGTGACGCTGCGAAAGCCCGCATTTCACTTGAATTTTCTGTCATCTGTCAACTTTGATTTTCTTGCCCAAACTATTGTCTTTAGTGTCTTTATTGGCCAGATATTGCCTTTTTCACAGTGTCAACTTTGTCACCCCAGCCCACCACCGGAGATCCCGAATGACCGCCTATCCCACTCTTAAGATGCTGATCGGCGGTGAATGGATGACTGATGGCGGAGCAGGCACGATGCCCGTCACCAATCCTGCGACCGAGACGGTGGTGGCGCAATGCCCCAAAGCCTCTGTCGAACAGCTCGATGCGGCGCTGGCGGCGGCTGATGCGGCTTTCGCCAGATGGGCGGCGACCCCGGCGGCCCAGCGCTATGGTGTACTGCGGCGCGCTGCGGACCTGCTGCGCGAACGCGCACCCGCCATCGCCCGGGTGGTCACGCTGGAAATGGGCAAGCCGTATGCGCAGGCACTGGGCGAGACGACAAGCGCGGCAGACCTCATCGATTTTCTGGGTGAAGAGGCAAAGCGGCAGGGCGGGCGGCTGGTGCCGGTGCGCAGCCCCAATTTGCTGGAACAGCGGGTGATGCAGGTTCCGGTCGGCCCTGCGGTTCTGCTCACTCCGTGGAACTTCCCCATCAACCTGCCCGCGAAAAAGATCGCCGGTGCGCTGGCGGCGGGCTGCACGGCGATCCTGAAACCGGCGGAAACGACGCCTGGTTCTGCTCAGATGCTGGTCGAGTGCTTCACCGATGCAGGCGCGCCAACGGGAGTGATCAATCTGGTGTTCGGCGATCCGGCGATGATTTCAGAGCACCTGATTGCATCGCCAATCACGCGCAAGGTGAGCTTCACCGGGTCGACCGCGGTGGGCAAGAAACTGGGTGCGCTCGCCGCGCAGGGGATGAAGCGGTTCACCCCCGAACTGGGCGGGCATGCGCCGGTGGTGATCGGTGAAAGCGCCGATTTTGAACGGACGGTGGCCGCCTGCGTCGCGACCAAATTTCGCAATGCGGGGCAGGTCTGCGTGTCGCCCACACGGTTTCTGGTGGCGCGCGGCATGTATGACCGGTTCGTCAGCGAATTTGCCGCGCGGTCGCAGGATCTGAAAATTGGCGATGCGAGCGTGGACGACAGCGTCACGATGGGCCCGCTCGCCCATGCAGGCCGCGTTGCCGCGATGGCGGATCTGGTAGCCTCGCTGGGCGGGGCCAAGGGCGAAGTGGTCGCGGGCGGATCGGCGATTGCGGGCGCCGGGCATTTCTTCCAGCCCACCGTAGTCGCCGCGCCATCGGCAGACAGCCGGTTGATGACCGAAGAACCGTTCGGCCCGATCGCCGGGATCGTGCCGTATGACGACATCACCGAAGCCGTCGGGATCGCCAATTCGCTGCGTTATGGTCTTGCCGCCTATGCCTTCACCGCGTCACTGGATGAAAGCCACTACCTCGGCGACGCGCTGCGCGCCGGGATGGTGGCAATCAATCACTTCGCGGTGGGATCGCCCGAAACGCCGTTTGGCGGGACAGGTGACAGCGGCTTTGGGTCGGAAAGCGGGGTCGAGGGGTATCTCGGCTATACCGAGACGAAGCTGGTGACGGTGGCAAAGGCAACACCGTAATCGCGAACCTTTTCCGGAGGTTAATGCCCGTCAGTCCGCTCGGGTCAGCCTCACAACCAGTCGGTCAAGCGACGGAAAAGGGGTGTCCGGGAGCGGGTGTGCATCGGGCGAATACGGCCGTAACGCGCGCGGCGCGACTGTTCGTCGCTGACGCATACTGTGCGGCCCATCGCATCCGGCCCGCTCGAAATGATCGTCGGTCGTTCCATAACTCGCGTCCCGTTGCGCTATCGGTCCAATTCACGTGTCGGGCCGATCGGATGACCGGACCTCTGCACGTTGGCGATTCGCTTATTGTTATTTTAGAAAGGTTAACATCATACTTGTGGAAAACGAGTCAAATCGGTGTTGCAACAGACTTTTTACGGCTCGCTGGCGAACCGTTTCGAAACATCAGGAAAGGTTGGCTTCCGCAATCGAATGCGTCGGCTCGTAATCGATTAATCATACCCGCTGCGCCCCTGCCTCCCGCACCGCGCCCAGCGTAGGATACCCGTTTACAGCCATCAGCAAATCCGCCTCGGCAAGGATCGACCGGAGCACGAACGCTGCGCCCTTCGCCCCGCCCAGCGCCAGACCATAGGTGTAAGGCCGCCCCACTCCCACCGCACGCGCGCCCAGTGCCAGCGCCTTGACAGCGTCCGACCCGGAACGAACTCCGCTGTCAAACAGGACCGGCACATCGCCCGATGCCTTCACCACATCCTCCAGCATATCGATGGTCGCGATCCCGCCATTGGCCTGCCGTCCGCCGTGATTGGAGCAGTATACGCCGTCCACCCCGGCATCGACCGCGCGGCGCGCGTCTTCGGGGTGGCAGATGCCTTTCAGAACAATCGGCAGTTTTGTCTTGGACCGGAACCACGCGATATCATCCCACGTCAGAACCTTTCCAAACGTCGCCGCCCAAGTGAAGATCGCAGCCGCCGGGTCCTCTTCGGGCGGCTTTGCCAGCAGCGATCGGAAGACCGGATCAGTGAAATAATTCTGCAGCACCTTGCCGCGCAATTGCGGAAAGTTCGACGCGTTGAGATCGCGCGGCCGCCAGCCCGTCACCCACGTATCGAGCGTGATGACCAGCGCGGAATATCCCGCCGCCTCAGCCCGGTGAATGAGGCTTTCGGCAAGACCATCGTGCTTGGGCGTGTAAAGCTGGAAGAAGGCGGGCGTATCGCCGCATGCAGCCTTCACATCCTCCAGCGGATCGTTGGAGAGGGTAGACGCGCAAAACGGCACCCCGGTCTGCGCCGAGGCTTGCGCGGCTGCAATATCCCCGTGGCGATCCTGCGATGCCTCTCCGTTAAGGCCAATGGGGGCCATGAACAGCGGCGTTGCAAAGGTGTGGCCGAAAAGTTCGATCGACAGGTCGCGGGTGGTGCAATCAACCATCATCCGCGGGATCATGCCCCATTTGTGAAACGCGCTGGAATTGGAGTTTTGCGTGTGTTCATCGCCGCATCCGCCCGCCACATAATTCGTCATCATCGTGCCCAGCGCTTCGTGCGCGCGCAGTTCCAGCGTGGCGAAATCAACCGGGAATTCGGGCAGGATGCCGCTCATCCCGGCGTTGTAGATTTCGTTCTGCATCCCGCCGAAATTGAGGCCAGAGGTCTTCGTCATTTCCCGCTCCCGAATGTGTCGGGACAAAGAGTGGGCAATGCGATGCGCGCGGGCAAGCCTTTTCAGCTGATCATCCGCTGCAATCGCGGGCGCACCTTGAGGAATGCGAGATACAGCCGCTCCAGCACCGCCAGCACCGTGCGATTGCGCGCGATCAGGCCCAGTGGGCGCAGGCTCGGGATGGCGCGCCACATCGCGGCAAAGGCGGCGGCGCCGCTCAGCACTTTGCCGTCTTCCTCGGCATGAAAGCGGGCGAGCAATTCCTGTCTGTCGACGGGGCAGGAGGCATCGGCATCGCCCGAGACATCGACGAAATCAATCGCGCGCCCGCGGTCGAGCCGCTTCATCAGCGCGATCTCGCGCTGGCATAGAGGGCAAGCGCCGTCGAACCATACCTTTACTTTGGACATGGCGGAGATACGGCTGAACGCAAGGTTTGGATCCACCCCCAATAAGCATCGGCGCTCAGAAATTGAACCTCAACGAAGCGACCGCTTGGCCTTCCTGCCGATCGACCAGGGCAATCCCGTCAGACGCGATCTGCGCGTCCTGATAATTCAACCCCATATTGACCGTCAGCCCGCGCGCCACATCGTAGCCTGCGCCCAGAGCCGCAGTGATCTCATCATCGCCGGCAACGCGCCCGTAATGCGCTTCTCCCGAAAGGCGCAACTGGCGCAACTGCGTCTGCGCGCCTGCCGATACGAACCAGCGGCGTGCGTCAGTCGTCAGCCCGTCGAGGCTTTCGATCCCGGCCCCGATATCGAATAAGGAGCTGCCATATTCGATCTCTGCCACAGCGCCCATGCCCTGCGTGCGAAACCGCGTAAGGCCGTCCGCTGCGGTGAATTCGCCCTGCCGGAACCGCCCGGCAAGGCGCACATCTCTGTGCCCGAGAGGTCGCTGGTATTCCGTGCCAATTTCAAAATCGCCATTCTCATCCACCGCCAGCGCAAGGGTGCTTGGCCCGAAGCGCCCGACATAGGCCCCGCCCCACCGCGCGAGCCTGCCGTAGAAATCATCCAGCGCCAGAAACCCGTTGCCCGCCCCGCGCCTGCGCCGGGTAATCTCGCGCACCTGCTGCGCGACATTGCCGCCGATTGCCGTGCCGTAACTGGTGGCAACGAAGGCGGCGACGTTATCGTTATAGTCTTCCGTCCCCATGAAATTGGTGAGGAAGACGGTCGACGGATCGGTCGAATACTGGCCGAAATACGCCGCGCCCACGGTCCAGCGATTGGCGAGCTGCGTTTCGGCAGAGACCTGAAAATTGCCGACAAATTCTGCCGTTACCCGCTCGCCCCCGGTCACTTCATCGAACTGCGCGATGACCGGCGCGTCGAGCACACCCTGCACCTGAATCGCGATATCGCCGACGGCAATGGCGATGGGCTCCTCAAATGAGGACAGCCGGTCGTAATTCAGGCTTACCCCCTGCGCCTGCGCCGCCTCGCATGGCAGCGCGAGCGACACAAATGCGGCGCCGGCCCCGGCTGCGGAGCGAAAGAAGGTGCGTGCCATGATCGCCCTCACCCCTTGCGCGGGAACATGGTGGAAAAGGCCTGCCGAGCGATTTTTCGCCCGGCATTGTCCGCGGCCTCGTGATCGGAAAGCCAGTGGACACCGCCAAAAATGCGGCTCCACCCGTTTTCCCACGCAGCCTGTTCAAGGCTTGTGAAGTATCGCCGCTTTCCCTTCAGCATCGGCCATAGCACCTGATCGGGGCTTTCATGGCTGAAGCTGACGGCATCGGTGCCAAGGATCAGCTTCGTCATCTCGATCCCCGCTGCACCGAACGTGGAATGACCCGATGTGTAAGAAGGGAAATTGGGCGTCGGGATGAGGCTCATCCATTTGGGATCGGCCACCACGCGTGGATCGGCGTTACCAAAAGCGGGCGCGCGGCTGAGGATGGCGGTTTCGGGGCGAATGATGTCGTGGTGATATTTGCTGTCCCACGCATTGATCGAGGCATCGGCCTGCGTCGCGCCCAGCAATGCGAAATGGCGGGCATGATCGAGGAAATCGTGTCCGCGGTCCTGCATCACCTGCAGCGCGATATAGAGGAAGTGGCCCGGCGGTGTGATGCCCCATGGTCCATCTTCCCAATAGACCGCAATCAGCTTTTGATCCTCGGTCCGCTCGGTCGAATCCTTGCCGCCCAGCCGTCTGACCAGATCGAACTGTTCGGCAAATTCGGGGCTTTGGGCGTCAGGAAAATCGGTAACACGGAACTGCGACGGGCTGGTCATCGTCCACGGTTTTATCTGACCGTGACCAGGGAACAGGCCGCGTGCAAAGCTTTCGATCGCAGGCCCGGTGCCCGCGCTGTAACTGGGGCCGGTGGGCGTCCATTTCAGCGGATCGGTGCGGCGATCATAGCGATCGAGATAAAAGCTGGCGCGATGCGGTTCAGCCCCGTCGCCGGTGCGCATCTTGTTGATCGCAAGTCCGACATGGCGGCCCCATTTGGCGCCCAGATCCTTTGCCTCGCCATCGGGAAAGCGGCTCTTGAAGGCGGTGCGTTCCCACAGGAAGGGTTGCTGGAAACATTCCGCCGCAGCCGTCGCGAAAGCGGTTCCATAGGCAACTTGCGGATCGGCCCCGCGTGGCGCTTCTCCGAAGTCGTAGGGTGTGTCGTAGCGCCCGATTATCGAGTTCGCAGCGACGAACCCAGCGATCATGGGCGCGGCAAAGTTATAAGCCGCGCGCGGCGGCGCGGTGCGTTGATCGCGCACCTGCTGCAAGACGGTATCTACCCAGAAATAGACCGAGTTCTGGTTCTGCGGTTCGACGATGTTCGTCAGATAGCTCGACCGCGTGCCGTATTGCGCCGTCGCACAACCGCCCAGCCCGCCCGCAGCAATGCCAGCGGCAGTACCCGCAATCAGCGAGCGTCGGGTCAGGTGCATGGTAGTCTCCGCAATTGGCAGGTATGGTCGCTGCCTTGCGCATTACAACGAAGACGTGATTTTAGGGTAAACCGACAGATAGGCACGGGTTAACCATGCTCGCACTGGGACCGCAGACCGGGTTACCGCGCCATGCGCCGCAGCACGATTTCGCAGCCTTCGAACGCGCTTTCGATGGCGGCGATGGCATCATCGATCCGCGCGTCCCCGCACATAAAGATATCGAGCGCGGCAAACCCGCGTTCTGGCCATGTGTGGATCGAAATGTGGGATTCGGCCAGCATCAGCATTCCGGTTACTCCCATGCGCTCGCCAAAGTGGTGGAAGTGCGATTGCAAGATGGTCGCCCCGGCGCTTGTTGCGGCATCTTTGAGGATGGCTTCGAGATGCGCAGGTTCGTCCAGCCGAGCGGCCCCGCGCACGTCGAGCAGGACATGGGTTCCGATGGGATGACTATCATGCGACCGTGCCACGTCAGTCATCGCCGTAGGCCCGCCATTCGCTGGTAAACAGCTGCACCAGCGCCTGATTGTCCAGCCGGTTCACTCCGGGCGCCTTGGCCTGCATGTCTGTCGGAAATGCCACCATGCGCGCCTCTTCTTCGCCTGAGAAATACCGCAAATCCTCAGGCAGCACGCCCAATGCACCGATGGCGGAGCGTGAGGCGAGCGTGAAGCCCCAGTCGCCAAAGCTGGGGACATAGGCGTGATAGGGCCGGATCGCGAACCCCGCCTGCCGCAGCGTCGCGCCGATCATCGCAAAGCTTTTGCCAGACACATAGGGCGCGGTGCTCTGCACGCTCATGATCCCTTCGGGTGCGAGCAGGACGCCCAGATTGCGATAGAATTCGAGGCTGTAGAGCCGCCCGATCGAATAGTTCGTCGGGTCCGGCAGATCGACCACAATCACATCGAAGCGCCGGTCTGTATCGCGCGCCCATGTGAAGGCATCGGCATTGATCACCTCGACGCGAGGGTCGGCAAACGCATCGCTGTTGATCGCGCGCAAGGCAGGCGCGGTGCTGAACAATTGCGTGATGGCCGGGTCTAGATCAACCAGCGTGACCTGCTGAACGTCAGCCTTGCGCAGGACTTCACGCAAAGCGAGCCCGTCCCCTCCACCCAGGATCAGCACACGAGCCCGAGCAGATGACCTTGCGAGCGCGGGCCACACCAGACTTTCGTGATAGCGGTATTCATCGCGTGAGGAAAACTGCAGATTGCCGTCCAGAAACAGCCGGATATCACCCCGGTTCTGCGTCAGCACAATCCGCTGATAGCTGCTCGAATTGGCGTAGATCAGGTTCTCGTTGTAGAGGCTTGCCTCGGATGCGCGCTGCAAGTGTTCGGACCCGATCGCCCCGGCGATCAGCAGCACCGCAATCGCCACCGCCGCAATCCGCTCCGTCACCAGACTGCGGTCGGCACGCAATCGAAACACCAGCAGCAGCGCGACGAGGATGTTGACAAAGCCGATCACGAACCCTGCGCGGATCAGCCCGACAAACGGCACCAGCACCAGCGGGAACAGCAGCGATGCCGCCAGCGCGCCGATGTAATCATACGTCAGCACGTTGGAGACGAGATCGCCGAAACTGAACTGATCTTTCAGGATACGGATCAGCAGCGGAATCTCCAGCCCCACCAGAAACCCGATCAGCAGGACGATACCATACAGGATCGGGCGAAAGTCATCGACCAGCGGAAACAGCAGGAACAGCGCCGCCGCCGATGTTCCGCCCACCAGCGCGATGATGATTTCAATCCGGATGAACCAGCCGATCAGGCGGTTCTTGATGTGGCGCGAGAACCAGCTGCCAATGCCCATTGCAAACAGGTAGGTTCCGATCACGGTCGAAAACTGCGTGACGCTGTCGCCCAGCAGATAGGTCGCGATGGTGCCGGCCAGCAGCTCGTATATCAGCCCGCAGGTCGCCACCACGAACACCGATACCAGCAGTATCAGCGACAGGCCGCGAGCGTCCCGAGCGCCGGCGGCGTCTGCGTGGGGTTGCGCGGGGGAGCCAGCCGCACGAGCAGCAGGCGGGTGATCAGCCATGAATCGCAGCAGCGACAATCAGCGCAATCGCCAGCGCGCAGGCACCTGCGAGGATCGCGACAGCGGTGTTGCGTTTCTCGATGATTTCCAGCCACAGCTTTCCCGGAGTCAGCAGATCGACGATGATGAATGTGACGATGAACACCGCTATCCCGAGCAGAGAATAGGCGAGACTGGCGAGAAATGTTTCAGAAGTAAGCATGGTGCCTCCTGCGATAGGTAAGGGCGTTGATCCGAAAAGTATGAGGGCGTTTGGTATCAGACTCATTTGTGGGTCGGCCCCCCGCCGCGCGAATAGACGCCTCGCGCCTGCACCCCGTCGCCAAACGGGGAATAGCCGTACCAGCTCGCCGTGGCGAACAGGCCGAGGCACACCGCGCACCAGCCCATGAATACGTATCTCATACCTTCACCCCACCCTGTTAATCGTCGTCATCGTCATCATGCCCGTCATACCCGCGAGCGCGCGCGCCTTCAAAACTCATCGCGCTGAAACCCAGCCATGCGACCGGCGCAAACAGGGTTAGGAACAGCAGGAACAGATTGCTGTAAAATACACCGTTCGGCACCGCCTCGATCACGATGGAGCGTCCCTGCCCGTTGCCCGTCCATGATGCCGTGGAGCGCGAAAGCGCGGCGTTGCTGCGCGCGTCGTCCTCGGGCAACGCGACCTCGGCGGTCAGTTCGTAGGTGCCCGGGGGTACTGAGGATAGCTTTACCGTGCCGTTACGATCGTCTTCCTTCCAGTCGCGGCCATAGTAGTATTCAAGCGGCTGGCTGGCGATGATCTCCTCGTCGGTGTCCACATTCCGCAATGTGTATTCGACATACATCCAGTTGTTGTCGCCCGGATCGCCGCGCGCCTTGATCGTGAAAGGGCGCGCGCGGTCGGTGATTGCGAAGGTGCCGAGCGAAACGGTGCGGTTGGACGTAGCGGGATCGGCGCTGAATTGCTGGGTGCGCAGTTCGCCGGGGGAGGACATAACGAACGCAATCACCATCGCGATCAGGAAAGCCACCCCTGCCATGAGTCCGAAACTGACCGCCCGGTCGGAATACGGGTTGGGCTGATGTGGTGAGGGTATCTCGCCAATGTCTGGGTATTGCCCCGTATCCTCAACCCCGAATGCAGCGGCGACCCCGGTAGAGGATATGAACTCCTCCAGCGTCCAGTTGTATTCATCACCCGTCAGCTCGCACGAGAGCACCCTGCCCCCGCCGACATAACTGGTGGAGCGGACCTTGTCGCCGCGCCTGACCTTCCAGTAGAATTCGCCGATGGCACGCTCGACCTTGCTGGTGGTGGCTTCGTAAATGCGTTTCATCGACGCACCTTCGAAGCGGAAGCTTTCCTGAGCGGGGCTGGCGGGTTGCGAGAGAATAGGGGTGCCCAAACTCCACCCGCTTTGCGTGAAGATCAGCCAACGATAGCCGTGATAGGGATTGAAGAGGAGAAACTCCTCCCAGCTTTCCCACCCGTCGTTCATTTCCATATGGCCGACGGCGACCCAGTCGACGCCGTTCACCATGCCCGTTGTGCCAAGCGGAATGTGCAGGTTGCGCGCGGCCTCGACATGTGCGGCGATCAGCCGGATAGTTTCGCCCGTCAGATCAATCTCGCTGCCGCAGTACTGGCAGCCGTACAGGGTCGAATACCCCGCTGCGCGCAACGCAATCGCGCCCCCGCACGATGGGCATTCCAGGTTCTTGAGATCGGGCGCAGCAGCGATCATCCGGCCGCCTCGAATGAAGGGCGGGACCAGTGTTCGAACATGCGCAGGCCGGACGGCGCAAGGTCTTCGAGCCGGTAGTATGCGCCGCTCCACAGGCTGTATCCGTGGCCATCGCTCTGCCACGTGATCGCCTTGCGATCAGACGTGCGCAAGTCGATGCTCTCGCGCGCGAAGTCGGGCGAAATTACCTGTGCAAGCGAACCCTCGACCGCGACGCAGCGCACAATCTTTACATCGGCGACAACAAAGTTGGTGCGCCCGATGCGGATGCGCTTACCCAGATTGCTGCGGTCCGTTACGTCGATCGCCTGCAATTGTTCGATATTGGTGCGGGTCGGCTCCATCTCTTGCATCACCATGAACTGCCCCGCTTCCTCGGCAACCCAATTGATGGAGCCATTGGGGAATTCCAGCAGCCATTCGTTCCAGAACCCGCGATCCCACGCCCAGCGTTCACGCCCGACGATCTCTCCGCGCAGACCGTTAACGGTGAGCCGCGTGCCGATCTGGATCGGACTGACATCGAACGGCACCCGTCCCGCATCGCCCACCGCGGTCAGGCGATCGCCCGCCTTGCTGAGCAGCGCATTGCAGTGCCCGCACGTCACCACCGGCAGGCCGGGCTGGCCTGTGCCGGTGGGTGCGCCGCATTGCGGGCAATTCATTTCGGGCTGCATCAAATCGGGCTCTTGGCGATCACATGATCTTGGCGAGCAATTGGGCCTTCTTCGCCTCGAATTCGTCGGCGCTCAACGCGCCCGCTTTGTGCAGGGTGTGGAGTTGCTCGATCACCTTGATGGGGTCTTCAGCGGGTGCAGCGGTGGTGGACGCAGCCGCGCCCGCAAGCCCGCCTTGCATCACTTGGCCAAGCGCCATTGCTGCAGCTACGCCTGCCCCCGCACCCGCAATCCCCCCAGAGGCCGCCGCCGCTTCGTCCAGCGTATCCGCCGCCTTGAACGTGGCATATTCCTGAAGGTTGCCGATAACGCCCATTGAACTGCGGGCATCGATCGCTTCCTGCACCTTTTCGGGCAGCGACAGGCTTTCGACGAAGAGCGAGGGGATTTCGATACCCCACTGATCGGTCGCATTGTCGGCGGCGCTGCGGAGGCTGTCAGACAGCGCCTGCTGATCCGCCGCCAGATCGAGAAACGGCGTCTTTCCCGAACCAAGCAGCGCGGCAAGGCTGGTCGCGATGATAGAGCGCATCTGCGCCTCCATGTCGCTGATCCACAGCTGATCGAGGTTGGCAAAGGTGGTGCGATAGAATTGATCGACACTGCCCAGACGGAACGAATAGGTGCCGAATGCGCGAATTCGGATCGCGCCAAATTCGGGGTCGCGCACCGTTATCGGCTGCGCGGTTCCCCATTTAAGGCCGGTGATTTCCCGCGTGGAAAAGAACGTCACATCCGATTTGAATGGCGATTTGAACCCCTTGTCCCAGTTTTCCAGCGCGGTGACGATCGGCAGGGTATCGGTGTGCAGCTCATACATTCCCGGCTCAAACCGATCGGCCAGCTGACCCTTGTTAAGGAAGATCGCGCTCTGCCCCTCACGCACGGTGAGGTTGGCGCCGTACTGGATCTCGTTATCCTCCATCGGGACCCGCCAGGCGAGTTGGCCAGGTTTTTCTTCCCATTCGATGATGTCGATGAATTGCTTGGAAAAGAATCCCATAATCGTGTCCACCTTACCGTTGAAATGTGTCATCTGTTCGGAGGTTATCGCACTCTAGGGATAACAGACGGCCACTGCCAAGCGTAAACGCAAAGGCAAAATCCGCTACCAGAAAACTGCATACAGCCCGACCAGAACCGCGACGGTAATTACCGCCAGCACGTTGAACAGCGGACTGGTCGTAAAGTCGATGTCGCCCAGCTTGACCGTCTGTTTCTCGTCCGGTGCGCCAGTCGCCCGCGAGACGATCGCGGCCGCCACCAGGCTAATAACAAACACGATCCATATCCGCACGACAAATGGCAGGTCTGGCAACATGGCGTTGACAATCACATTCAGCGCCACAGAACCAATCAGCCCCGTATAGGCGCCAGCCGCATTTGCACGCTTGTCGAAAAAGCCCAGCAAAAACACGATCACAACGCCCGGCGCAATGTAACCGGTGTATTCCTGCACCGTCTGAAACGCGCTTTCAAACCCGCCAAGGAACGGCTTGGCAAGGATCAGCGCCAGCACCATTGCGGTAAAGGCGGAAATACGCCCCACCATCACGTAATGGCGCTCTGACCGGTCCGGCCGTGCGCTGCGATACAGGTCCATTGTGAAGATGGTCGAGATCGAATTCATCATCGAGGCAAGCGAGCTGACCACCGCAGCGATCAGCGCCGCAAACACGAGCCCGCGCAGGCCGGCGGGCGCAAACGCCATCAACTCGCCATAGGTGCGGTCAGATTGCTGGGTAAGCGCCGCGTTGTCGAGCACGCCCTGCTGCGCGAGGATGACGGCCGCGATGCCGGGGATCACCACGATGAACGGGACAAGGATCTTGAGGAAGGCGGCAAAGGCCAGGCCTTTTTGCGCCTCACCCAGGCTTTCGGCCCCCAACGCGCGCTGAATGATATACTGGTTGAACCCCCAGTAGCTGAAATGCAGCACCCACAGTCCGCCCAGCAGCGTCCAGATGCCCGGCAGGTTGGAATAGGCCGGATGATCGGGCTCCAGGATCATTTCGAAATGCCCCGGCATTTCCTGCCACAGGAAGCCCAGCCCCGCGAGCGCCCCATCGGCAGGCAGCGCATCAAGCGCAAACCACGTAATCGCAATCCCGCCCAGGATCAGGATGATCACCTGAATGATGTCAGTCAGCGCCACCGCCTTGAGCCCGCCATAGAGCGAATACAGCGCGGCAAAGCCCCCCAGCGCGATCATCGAGGCCATCACCCCCCACCCGGTCAGCGATTGCGCCGCCAGCCCGCCCAGCCACAGCACCGTGGTCAGGTTGACCGCTGTGTAAAGCGCGACCCAGAACACGCTCATCAGGGTCTTGACCCCGGTGCCATAACGCTGTTCGAGGAACTGCGGCATCGTGTAAATCTGGCGTTTGAGGAAGATCGGCAGGAAGTATTTCGCAACGATTACAAGGACGATTGCAGCCTGCCATTCGTAGGCCGCAATCGCGATCCCGACGGCAAAGCCCTGTCCGGACTGGCCAATGATCTGTTCAGCCGAAATGTTGGATGCGATCAGCGAGGCACCGATTGCCCACCACGGCAGCGCGCGCCCGGCGAGGAAGTAATCCTCGGTGTTCCTGTCATGCCCCGCAGGCTCCCGGCTCACCGCCAGCGCAATGCCGAGCAGGGCCAGCGCGTATGCGATGATGATGACGATATCGACGGTCTCGAGCGTCATTGCGCTAATCTCCCCTCTCTGATTTTCCGGTGCCTCGCTTAAGCGGGATCATATTCGAACGCGCTGAGAATGAACATTGTCGGCCGGATGGCAATTGCTGACGTGTCATAAAACCGCTGCCAAGCACCATGAGCGCCTTGCCGGTGGCTGGGGAATTGTCTGCAACTGGCCCTCCAATGCGGATAGATCCGCCTGGATGGATAGACTACGATATTTTCAAGAACCAGTGACAGTGCTGTCAGTCTAATCGCAACGTGTCTCCGATTGGCGCAACTAACCGTTTCCCAAATTGAGATCAGGCCCTGAGGTTTTGCCACTCAGCCAGGGCGGCTGAGTGGGCGGTCTTGTCTGATTGTCTGTCGATGAGCTGGCGTTGCTGATTGGACTGGTTGTGGACATTGGCGTGGACTGAGGCGGATTTCGCTAGCGATTTCATTGGTCGGAATCTTACCATCGTCCGCTCTCTTCTTCGGAACGGCAGGTGGCTGTTTGCAAGCCGGTTTTACGCTGCCCTACGGGTCACATAGACGTCGTCGAGGTACCATTCCCACTGCCGGAAACCTCCGCATCCGGCCAATACGTTGGCGCTTAATATTGGCCGCGAACAGCAGGCTGAAGTGTTTCCACCAGTGCAGCACCGTCTCGTCGCAGATGTTGATACCGCGCTCGAACAGCAGGTCCTCAGCGTTCCGCAGCGACAGCGGAAAGCGGACGTACATTATGACCACCAGGCCATTCACCTCAAGCGATGAGTGGAAACAGCAGAAAGGGGAGAGAGATTTGGCTCTCGATTTGCGGCTCGTCTTCGTTCATTAACAGCGCCGCCCGCCGACTGCCACATTGGTCTGACAATGCCTTGGAAATCACTCTGCGCCTGGCTAATTTAATAGAAAGTCCCGAACTGCCTGAACGAATTGTCCCGAGGCAAGCTCCCTACCCAAGAGCAGATGATTGCTGCTGTTGACGCTAGAAAATTGCGCATGGGGTATCTGCGAGGCCATGTTAACACCGGTGCCGAGGGGAATCCGCTGATCCCGCTGTGAATGTACTACAAGCGTCGGGCATTGAACCTTCGCGAGGCTGTTTCTAACGTCAAGCGTCGAAAAGGCTTCGAGAAATCTCACCGCATTTTCAGGTGATGTCGTCAGCCGCTGGAATTCGTCAAACCACGCCAGTTCTTCTATCGTCGCATCCGGCATAAAGCTTTGCGAGAACATATTGCGATACACGGGATTGTCCCGGCCCCAACCCGTTTCGGTAAGCACCATCACGGCTTCTCGTTCCCGAACCTCTTCTTCGTTCGCTGTATGCCGCCAACCACACGGATAGCCGCCGAAAAGAACCAGCTTGCTCACTCGCTCCGGATAACGCGCTGCAAATTCGATGGACACAGCAGCACCCTGACTGATTCCGAGCAAAGGAAATTTGTCGAGACCCGAGGCATCGGCGACGAGCTTCAGATCGTCGACGAAGCTTTCGAAATCGATGTCAGGGACGTCCCAATCAGAAAGACCGCATCCACGCTCGTCATAACGCACCAGATGAAAGGTTTCGGCTAGCTGACGAAAAAGAGGGCTCCAGATTGGTGCTTCCCAGTCCAGTTCCAGATGATTGAGCCAATTCGCAGCTTTGATAAGTGGAGGGTCATCCTTGTCGCCGACACGTGCCCAAGCAATAGAGGTCTTGTCCTTCGCTTGGACAAAGCGGATCGATTGCCGAGGTGCGGCGGCCTTCATTGCCAACCCGACAGTCGTCGCGGGACCGGGAGCGGTTTGACCCTCCTTGGAAAACTCTGGCGGAGTTAGTCCTGCTTCGCGGAAACTCCGCTGCAGGTCTGCCTGCAACTGAGCAGCCTGGGCTTCCATTCCGATCGCGCGCTTCGAAGCGACGGCGTTCTCCGCCGCTTCGTGGTCGAAAGGAGCTTCGGTCAGCCAGCGCTCGGCCCACCGATCACTATCGATGGTCGAAGGCTGGTCCGCCAAGGCTGCGCGCTTGGCAATTTCGAATCGCATTCTCGAAAGTTCGTTCCGCTGCTGACCAAGCCAAATCATGAAATCCGGCTGGTTCGAAAGTTCGCAATCCTCGAGCATCTCACTGTCAGACATCTCCCATGCCTTCGCCAGATCATCGAGAGCGGCGGCCGGGTCGCGAACGGTTTCCCGAACTGCCAAATAGTCAACTTCGATGTCTTGGAGTTCGAGCTTCACGCCTTGCCGATCAGCCAATACCCTCTCGCTATCTTCGGAATTCAAGACCGTACGCAACTTGCTCAGCGACCAGCGAAGCGATGCGCGCGGATCGTCCGGTAGTTCCCAGAACATATCGCATAACGCAGACCTCTTGTGTGGACCCGGTTCAATAGCCAGATATGCTATAAGTGCCCGCGATTTGCGCGAAGCGGGAAGCGCCACGTTTTTTCCATCTTCGAGCACAGATATGGAGCCGAGGATATTGATCTGAAGCACGTCGCCCCCTCTTTTCAAACCTTATGCCGCCTTGCGGCGCGGCTTCGATTTCACCGGTTCTGCTTTCTCTTGGTTGGAGAGAATTTCCACTACATCCCCCCTGCCTTCACGCTTTGCATCGGCGAGGGCGGTGTTACCCCAGCGATCTTTCTGTTTTGCATCAGCACCGATCAACAACAGAAAACGCACCACGCCGATACGACCTTCTGATGCCGCAAGATGGAGGGCCGTTCGTCCGTCGTAGTCAGCTTGCAGGATGTCCGCACCGCTGGCAACCAATCGCCTCAATTCACCTAGGTCTCCAACCGAAGCGGCCGAACAAAGAGAACTTGCCACCTCCGCTACGCGCTCGACTTGAGACTTGGTTGGGTCGATCAGTTCCTGCCCCGGAACCATCGTCGCGTAACTGTGAAAGGAGTATCTCTTCGACAGTTCCTGGGCGAACCGGACGCCACGCACGCTGTTGCCGCACCGGTCCAGTCGCGGGCTCCAGATCGCAATGCCGCAGACGCCGGGTACAACCAGCATGAGTGCGCCCGACACTCCTGACTTTGCAGGAATGCCGACGGTAAATGCGAATTCACCAGAGTAGTCGTACATACCGCAAGAATACATCAGCGAGAGGCAGTTGCGAACCGCCTCGGCATCGAGCACGCGCTGGTTCGTCGTCGGACACACCCCGCCATTTGCCAGCGTGGCAGCGATGGTCGCCATATGCTTGACGTCGATGCTTATCGAACAGCACTGAAAATAAAAGTCGAGCGTTTCCATCAGGTCCGTGTTTGGCGGGAATGCGCCGTTCTCGCGCATAAAATAGGCCAGAGCAAAGTTCCGGTCTGCGGTCGCTTTTTCCGACAGGAAAACCGCGTTGTCGAAGCCCGGCTCTGCTCCTCCACCAAGGTCTCGCCATTTCGACATCACGAAATCGAACCGATCGGCCAGACTTTCGCGCGGCTTGATGAGCGAGCTCGCCATAATGGCCCCGGCATTGATCATCGGATTGTGGGGCAATCCAGCAGGGTTCAAGGTCAGTTCGTTGAACGAGCGTCCGGATGGTTCGCGACCGATATGGCTATGGATCGAGTCCGCGTTCGAAAGTCCATGTGCGATGGCATAATTCACCGGCTTGCAGGTCGACTGCACGCAGAACCGGTCGTGATGATCTCCAATCGAGTGGCGCTGCCCATCGATCGTGCAAACAGCCATTGCAAACTTCTCGGGGTCGACCCTTGCAAGCTGCGGGATATAGCTTGCCACAGATCCGCTGGACTCGCCGCGACAAGTTTCGAATATTGAAATTAGTTGGTCTCTGAATTCGTCGAATGCAGGGATGATGAGCGAGCCGGACAGCGCTCGCTCCACCAGCGACGCCTCGACTTCTCCCAGCAGCGAGCGCAGTCCGTCTTCGTCGAGCGTCCCGCTGCCCGGCATCTCGTCGAGTTTTGCGAAAAGCAAGGAGAGCCGCGGGTCGTCGCGCTGGAGCCCCATTTCCTCGAGTGCGCGGATCAACATCGCATTGGAGACCGCTTGCGTGTGTTCGCTTCTCAACGAGGTGATGAGATGTTTTGCGGCAAATCCCTTCGAGTCTGCGGCAATGCTTTTGAGCGTAACCATATCTTCTCTCTCTTAAAGTGCGACCGGATGTGCGGAACGTTGCACACCCGGTCGCGACCTCGATTTGTTTGGGGGCCAAGGGACTGGTGTCGAGGTTAGGCGACTAGCTCCAGCTGAGAACGGTCGTCGATCTCAATATCGAACACCGTCGAAGCGATGCGGGCTGCCACCTGGTAAGGGCATGCATTGGCTCCCGGGCGGCGGTCTTCGAAATAGCCGAAGCCTGCCCGCTCAACACCCAACGGAATGCGGATGGAGGCCCCCCGATCGGCCCCGCCAGCTTTGAACTCGCTGATCGAACAGGTTTCGTGCGCACCGGTAAGGCGTTCTTCAAGTCGGTCGCCATAGACTGCAATGTGCTGGTCGTGCTTGTGAGCGAGACGGCGAACAGCCTCGTAGATCGCATCAAGACCGCCTTCAGCCCGCGTCTTCGAGCAGGAGAAGTTGGTGTGCATTCCGGCGCCATTCCAGTCGCCTTTCATGGGCTTGTTTTCGTAGGAGACGAGAACACCATGCTTTTCGGCTACACGGTCGAGAAGAAAGCGGGCGATCCACATATGGTCGGCTGTATTCAGCAGGCCCGGATCGTCACCTTCAAATCCGCGGTAGCCGATCTGGAATTCCCACTGGCCCGGCATCACTTCGGCATTCAGACCGTAGTAAAGAAGGCCAGCATCCAGGCAGAGCTTTGCATGCTCGTCAGCGATCATTCGGCCAAAGGCGCGGTCCGCACCGATACCGCAGTAGTAGGGCCCCTGCGGTTCAGGATAACCGGTCATAGGGAAGCCGAGCGGGCGTCCGCTTTTGTAAAGCGTATATTCCTGCTCGAATCCGATCCATGCATCACGCTCGGCACCGCCGGCGGCTAGGATTGCTCGAAGGTCAGCCCGCGAGTTGGTTACATGGTCGCTTCCGTCGGCATTCTGTACTTCGCAAAGCACGAGATAGTTATCGCCGCCGCGAATGGGGTCGTTTACCACACATACCGGCTTCAATCCGCAGTCTGAATCGCTGCCTTCGGCCTGTTGGGTCGATGAGCCGTCGAAGCTCCATTCAGGAAAGTTTTCGGGACGCGCATCCTGACGCTGTATGTCGATGAAGCGTGTCTTGGCGCGGAGTCCTTGGGTGGGGCGATTGCCGTCCAGCCAGATATATTCTGCAAGGCTCATAGTCATTCTCCTCTTGGGTTTCTCAATGTCGGGGTTAGGGCCGCACAGGGCCGGCCTTCCATAATTGTGGCCTCCTCGGAGACCTCATCTCGATTACATTCTATGCCGCGCCGGTCGCGCGCGGGATGGTCGATGGACCGTGGGCACGGCCCTCGCATCGAGGTTCTTCAGTTTGGGCGTTTTCGCCGCGATCCTTAGTTTGCGCGTCTGTCACCGCCACAAATGAGGCGATGCTGATCGTCAGTGCGGCAAGAGCGGACATCACTTTGTCCAGTTTGATAGTCATTGTTCAATTCCCGTTTTGTTGATAGGAATTGTCTAGAAGGCCATCGTTGTACTGGGAGTGGCAGCTAGCGTTGTATTTTACGCCTAGTCGTAAGCTTACCGTTTAATTCGCGGTATTGCGCGTTCAGCATCGGTAGCTTCGGTCCGAAATGCTTCGCTTAGTCATCGCCGCCTTGCAGGAGCGCAACCCGTCGGTGCTGATCGTCTCGGGTGAGTCATGGCGTTCCAGCGCCTTCTTAATGAACCTTGGCGCTGCCTGATTGTCCCGTGTCATGGTGACGTAGCGCTCGATCACCTCGTCCTCTTGGTCGACTGCACACCAGAGGTAATGCATCTTACCATCGATGTTGGCTACGCCGCCCTACGGGTCACATACACCTCATCGAGGTGCCACTTCCAGTGCCGCAAGCTTTTCATCCTGCTCACCCGCTGGCGCCGGATGTAGGCAGCAAATAGTGGGCCGAACCGGTTCCACCAGTGCCGCACCGTCTCGTGGCAGATGGCGATACCGCGTTCACACAGCAGACCCTCGGCGTCCCGCAAGCTCAGCGGAAAGCGGACGTACATCATCATAACAAGGCGGATGATCTGGGGCGAAGTGTGGAAATAGCGAAACGGGCTGGCTGGCTTATTGGGTCTGGGCATCGCCCTGCCCTAACTGATAGGGCGCGTTCCACCTGCGGGTGGATTTGCTCCGACAGGACCCTACGAATCCCTCCCGCGTTAGCCCAGCCTCAGCTTGTGAGCCTTTACTCCCCGCAAGAACCGCGTTGCCAATAAGCGAGCCCATATGCCATTTTGAGGACCATGGCGTCCGGCTCGATGGTTTCGGCGGTGAAATCGAAAAACCGCAAGGTGGGCAAAATCTTTAAATGACCATTATCGATGGTGTAGCTTCCGGGGTTCTCGACGGGGGTCGCCGGGTTGACCTGATACATCACGGTGCCGTCATCTGAAAACTCATAGGCCATCATTTCATCGCTTCGCTCGCCGCCAGCGATAATGTGGGAGAAGCACCATTCGCCCTTTAGATAGGCGGGCGTGAGCTGGGCAGACAATGCATCGTCAGGCCCGGAAGCTGGCGAAGGGTCCTGGCCGCTTTCAGCATCGCTTTGTCCGCAGGCGGCAAGCAAGCACATTGCGGCCAATGGCATCAGGACCGACTTCTTCATTATCGAATTCCCCTGTTTTGCAGAGGGTGGTTGCCAACGCAGGCAAGCCGGCGCGTCATTGCCTGACCAGCATCACACGCCGGTTCATGGCCCGGCCATCGGCAGTCGCGTTGGTGGCGATTGGCTGGTCGCTGCCCATGCCCCGAGCACTCAGTCGGTCGCCAGCTACGCCCTGCGCGATCAGCCCATCGCGAACGCTTTGCGCTCTTCGTTCAGACAGGCGTTGATTGCTTGCCGCATTGCCAGTGCTGTCGGTATGGCCGACGATGTCGAGGCGGAGTTCGGGCTGTGCGGCCATCAGCGCACGAACCGTTTCCACCGCCGGGCCAGATTCGGGCTTCAGAACATAATTGCCTGTATCAAAGAAGATCCCTTGCAAGTTGATCTGGCCGGTCCGTTCCAGTTCGGACGCCATGGCAGAGGAATCGACGCCAACCATGCCAATATCCATCTCGGAAGTTTCCAGCACATGGATGGTGGTGCGGCCAAAACCGGACCCTTCCCGATAAACCAGAATGGAAACGTACGCCGTGCCGTCATTATGGGTCAGCTTACCGGTGAAATACCGGACATCGGTGCCAAACACGATCATGTCATTGTACAAACGCAGATTGCTGATCCAGCCTTCGCCGCTAGAACGCTCATAGTCGACGCGAAAACCGCGCGCTTCGAGCGCTGATCGGTAGTTGCGGATTAATTCCAGCGTCGATCGCCCCTTCGGATTATAGTAGACCTGCTTAAGCAAATCACCCTCGAGACGCTCGATCACCGGCTTGCGGCTCTGGTCCATCCCGATTACGCGGTTGTATTCGGTGTAATCCTGGCGGTCGTCAGTCTGCAGCTCAGAGCCCTGATAAGGGGCAATAACCAGATGATTTCCGCTGGGCATTCCCGCTGGGCCATTCGTCTGAGTCTGAGCATTCTGGCTACAGTTCTTGTCGCCCAGCACGCAGCGCGTGGCATCACGTGTTTCTTGTTCAACCTTGCGTTCCACTTCGCTCTTGATGGCGTTTTTTACGCGCCCCAACAAACCCTGAGCCGACGCTGGAGCAGGCATGATCAAGGCAAGACCAGCTGCCGCGACAAGAGCTTTCGCGATCCCGCGCCAGTGAACCGAAAATGGGTTTTGCATAAGGCCAGCTTTCCTACCGATGGTTGAGCCACTTCAGGCTCGTCAGTAGGATAAACGTGGTCCGGCAGCAGAACCCGCCACCACCCTATCGTGAAAGCGCCAGTTCGGCCTTTTTGCAGGGCTCAAGATACCTCGGCAAGACCGGCGTTGTTGATGCGGCGAGCGCACGATTTGCTGCCCGCACATAAGGGCGCGCTTCGTCCGCCTTGCCTTGCCCGATCAGCGCGATCCCAATCCGGCATCGCGCAACTTCGGTAGCGAAATGACCATCCGGCAGCGCTTCAGACAATACCGACAATGCGCGGGCGGCGTCCACCTGCGCCTCGGCAAAACGGGACTGAGCTATGCGCATTTCCGCACGGCTCAGCGATGGAAAGACGCGCCGCGGATGGCCGGCAGGCAATTGCTCGGCAAAGATCGCATCTGCTTGCCGCAGGGCCTTTTCGGCGGCGGTAAATTGGCCCGCACGGACCTGTGCCGCTCCCAGATTTTGCAGGACTTCGCCTGCTGCTAGCGAGCGCGGTCCGTGCTCTGCCGTTGTTTGCTCAAGCACGTATCGAAATTGAACAATTGCCGCCTCGATCTGGTTGGTTTCTGCCAGTGCGGTAGCAAGATTATTCCTGTGCGGGATATTGCCCGAATAGTCCGCCCCGAACGCTGCAGTCGACAGTTCGAGCGCCCTGCGGTGACTTTGCATGGCTGCTTCGGGACTACCCTGCTGGTTCGCCAGACGGCCAAGATCGGAATAGACCAGTGCCAATCTTGGGTGATCCACCCCGTATTTCGCTTTCGCCAGAGCCAGCGTGCTGTCCAGCTGGAGCTGCGCCGCATCATTCTGGCCAAGGCCGGTCAGGCTTCGCCCAAGCCCCGCCCCTGCTTCCACTTCGGCCGCCACCTGGCCCAATTGCTTCGCCAGCGACAATGCGCGGGTGAACAATTCGCGCTGCTGCGCCCAATCGCCCTCATCGCTCCAGGCTGCGACTAACAGGGCATCCAGCACGTGCCGGTCCTGTACGCCGATGTTGCGAAGCAATGTCATCGCCTGATCCATAGACTTTCGCCCGACCACCTGATCCCCGCCAAGCATTTGCAGATACCCCAGGTAGGCGAGCGCGGAGACATATCTGCTCGTTTGCGGACCAGAGTTGATACGCAGCATTTCGGCCGCCTCCGCCGCGAGATCCTGCGCACCCGCCAGATCGTCTGACCTTTGGTGTGCGCGTGCCGTCCAGCCAATGAGGTCGGCGACCAGTTCCGGGTCCTGCGACAAATTCATCCGGGCATGCACCAGTGCTGTATCCAGCATCTTCAATGTCCCAGCAGGTTGCGGTCCGGCAGCATCCAATTCGAGCGGGTCTGTGCGGCGGAACAGATTGAGCAACATTGCCCGGCCCCGTTCGGTCCGATCCATTGCCGCCACGGCGACGTTTCGCTGTTGCTGGATTTCGCTGGCATAGATTGACGCCGATACGCCCCATCCGACCAGAACGAGCAGAGCCGCCGAGGCCGATATAGCGGCCATCCGATTATGCCGGACAATACGGGCGAAAGCGCCGGTGCGGCTGTCGGGCAGCGCCAGAATCGCATTATCTGCAGCCAGATTGCGCAGATCCGCAGCCAGTTCCGCCGCCGAAGCATATTGACCCGACTGATCGCTGGCCAAGGCCATCTGGATGATTGCACCGTGTCGCGGGCCTGTTTCGCACAGTGCCAGCACCTGCTGCAGGATCAGGCCGAGCTGATAGATATCGCTGGCGGTGGTCATAGGCGAACCGGCGCGTTGTTCAGGCGATGCGGTAGCTGGCGTGACAGCCGCGGCCATGGAGCCAACTCCGTCATCGTCCAGCATTTGGGCGATCCCGAAGTCGAGCAATTTTATCCCGCTGCCGCCCGCCACCACCACCACATGATCGGGCTTGATATCGCCGTGCAGGATCAATCGGCTGTGGGCCGCCTGTAGCGCATCGGCAGCATCGGCCAGCAAATTCAGACGGGCGGGAATGTCCAGATTGTTGTCATCGCACCAGATATTTATCGGCACGCCGTCAACATGTTCCATGACCAGCCAGGGCGCGCCGGTGGCCGTTTCGCCACCGTCGATAATTCTGACCAGTCCGGGATGATCGAGGCTTGCCAGAACACGCCGCTCCCGCTTGAACTGGGTGAGTGCGTCGGCGCTGAGTATCGAAGCCCGCATGATCTTGAATGCGGCCTTCTGATGATAACGATCATCGTCGCGCTCGACTTCATAGACTTCGGCCAGGCCACCCGTGCCGATGCGCCGGATCACTTTCCAGGGCCCGTAATGGACACCGATCCGCAGATCACCCGCATCCTCAGCGCCAGCTAGAGTTTCGGGCAGCACACTATCCAGAAGAGCGTCACGATGCCGCCCAAGGTCATGGAACAAGGCGTCGGTCTGCATTGCCCGCGCCAGCAGCAGGCGGGTGCGCATACGCAGATCGGGTTGCTCGGAAAAATGCAGGTCGACCCACGGCAATTGCTCGCTTTCCGGTAACGAAAGCGCAAAATCGAAGGCGTAATCCACCTTCGTCCAGTCAGAGAAGTCGACTTCCTGCATCATGGTATCGGTTCAGTTTTTCTCGTTATCTTATGCGCCCACTCAGCTTAACGTGACTGCTGCCCACCTTCCGCCACGAAATGTTCTGCAAGATAGGTGCGCGCGCGGGTCCATTGCCGTTCCACTGTGCGCACCGATCGGTCCAGCGCCTGTGCGGTTTCCTCCACCGTCAAACCAGCAAAGAAACGGCATTCCACCACCGGCTCCAGCTCGGCGGCATGCGTCGATAACAGGGACAGGGCTTCATTGATCGTCATGATGGAGTCGAGGGTAGCGGTATCAGCCAGCAGATTATCGTCCATCTGGACATGGACCGCGCCGCCGCCCCTTTTGTCAGCCAGTTTGCGCCGTGCGTGATCGACCAGAATCTGGCGCATCGCCCGCGACGCTGTGGCCAGATAGTGATTTCGATCGGCGTAGTGTGAACCATCAGACAGGGACAATTTCAGCCACGCTTCATGCACGATCATGGTGGTGTTGAGCGAAGGCGTGGAGGTTTGTCGGCTCAGCTGGCGTGACGCAATGCGCCGCAACGCGTCGTATGTTTCAGCGAGCAATTCTTCTGACAAGCTCAGCTGGCGGCTGATCGCACCGTCTTCCGCCCCAGCTCGCGCCATAAACCCTGCCTCCATACGAAAACCCGACGCGACCCGGCTTTCCAGATCGACATTAGTCCGCGCATGCCAGGATTAAGGCAAGCTTTTTCGCCTGTTGGCAGCGATCAGAACGGCGGGGATGACCTCATCCTCTCTTCGTGATCAGAAATATCTGGATGCTCACTTCGCCTTCAGTACGGCCATTTCCAACCAGTACCGAACCATCATCGACCGCCGGTCCGCCAAAGCGCAAGAGCCAGAATTTCGCTTGCTCCTCTTCGATCACAGGAAATTCCTGCGCAGGTAGGGCGCAGCGGTAAAAGGTTTGGACGGCCGCAATATCCGCTTCTGAATAGGCGACGACCCGGTAATTGCCGCTCGCGAATTCAGGCGCAGAGGCGCTGGATTGGTTATCGATAATCGCTCCGGTCGGAAGCATGAAGGCGGCGGGAAATCCCTCGACCTGAATGCTCGGGCCTGCATTGCAAACCGGGCTGGCAGCCACATTCGCAGTGGCGCAGCCCGCCAGTGTCAGCGCCATGGCGGGCAGGCACACGAATATCGCGGGAGCATAAAAAGATGGGTTCATGGCGATAGAAGTCTTGAGTTTCCTGAACGATGGGCAGGGTGGCAGATGCCGCTGATTTAATTTACCAAGCCTTCGATGCCCGAAACATCAATCCTTTCAGCAATTGCCTTGATCGCTTCGAAGCTTTCGGCATCGCCCTTGACGGTCAGCATGAACCGTCCGCCAAAGGTCGTGGAATATTCCCCGCGCCCCGCTGCACCGTTCCATTTCTCTGTGACCATTTGTCCATTTATGCTGCGTGTGCGCTCGAAGCCGTCAGCGGTCTCCTGCTCGCTCTGGACATTGAGTGCAGAACCCAGACCGGCCAGCGCCCCGGCAGCCGCCAGATCGACCAATTCCACCTTCAGGCTCTTGTCGCCATCGGCATAGGTCGCACTTACCTGTGATCCGCTGACACCGCCGACACCCATGCTGGAACTTTCCAGCTTGGTCCGCGCATAAGGCCCAAAAGATTCAGGCAAAAATGCTTTCAGCTGGGCAGATTCAATGGGCGTTTCCTGCGCCTTGGTTGCGGCCGCTTCCATCTCCTTGCCAGCCTGTTCCAGCTTTCCGATGTCGATTGATCCAACGCCGGGGACACTCACCGTTCCGCCTGAGGTAACTTCAGAACGATCGGGCGATCCGCCGAAGATGGCGGACACTGGTGCAAGAACGGCAGCCGCCGCCAGATTGACGACCAGCACCGCCAACAGGATGACAATTGTGCAGGTCAGTGCTTTCTCGCGCGGAACCTGCATCAGCGGCGTCAGTCCGACATAAACAAGATATAGGCTGTACAGGCCCAGCAATGCCAGCACGCCAAGGCCGGGAATAAGCTGGAAAACACCGCTCAACCACGCTGCGGTCGAACCATAAATAGCCAGCTTGAACGCCGCGTTTCGGTTGGCCTGACCATCAAACTTCGTCACCACGAAATCGGCTATCAAGGCGATGATCGCAACGGATATCAGGGACAGCACATATTGGCTGATCCCCGCAACCAGTGAAGCAGTGAAACCGGGCTTGTAGCTGAACCCGAAGGCGCCATAGCCAAACAGCACCGACCGAAGGAATTGGGCAATGGCAGGGATCGCCGCAAGGATCAGCGCATAACCGACAAACATCTCACCAATCGAGGTTTGCTCTGCCGAGATTACGGACCATTCATCCTTCGGTTTGAGAAGAATGGCTTTCGCGCGGCCGGTCAGGCCACGATTTATTTGAGTAGTCTCCATCAAAAACGAACTCCCTGCGCAGTGGCAGCGACCCCGACCGACAGATTTACCAGAAAACTGCAATTGGTGATACGCTGAATTCTGGCAAAGCGCTGTGCGCTTTCCCGAATAGCGCCCGCCAGACCGGAGGCGGGATATTGGGTCGATCCTGGCGAAAACGCTTCGCCCGGCATGACCATGTCACCAGGCAAGAACGTATCGCCCGTTAGAAACGTGTCCCCCGGAAGCAAAGTCTGCCCGGCAGGCAATGAGAATGCGCGGGAGGAAAATGCGTCCACCGCCTGTCGACGCTCGGTCCGCACCGCATGAACAATCGGTTTCTTGTGGGCTTCCATCGCCGTTCTAGGTTGGGTCAAGCCGATGCGAGTTTTTTGCAGCAGATATTCGCGGATTTGCGGTGGATATTGGCCGGCAATCGCCGCAGCGATGGCCGCAACGATCAAATGGGGGCGATTGAACATGGGCAACAGGAAATACTCTCTCTTCTGAAACGCAGGATCGAGATTCAGGCAATGCAGCCGCTCACTATCGAAGCGATAAATTGCCGGCTATCACTCCTGAAACGCATTTCGATCAGGGAACCCGCCATCTGCAGGGCGGATCATCGTGCGGCATGGCCCAGACAATAGTAAGCACGCCCTCAGCTGGGGCGCGAAACTGGATCTCTAAGCCGATCCGATGAGGGTCTGCTGCCGCCGCCCAAGTTCCCAATAGCTGAATGTCAGCTAACCACCCCATTTGTGAACATTCGCCCGTGCGGCCGCGTTCCTTATAAACGGTCATTCTGCCCTGCAGACTGACCGGTCCTATGATCAAATTTCTGTTCTCTCAGCGAGCAGAGCTGCATACTCCATATCGACACCGAGGTAGCGAACCGTGTTCTCGATCTTGGTGGGCCCAAGCAGGATCTGTATCGCGCGGATATTTCCGTAAGCACGGTAGATCATCGCTGCTTTCGTGCGGCGTAACGAATGCATGCCGTATTCTGCATTGCGCAAGCCGATCGCCGTCACCCACTTATCTACGAGGCGCGCATATTGGCGGGTGCTCAACGGCTTCGTATGATCAATTCGGCTGGGGAAGATGTAATCGGCAGTGGTACCACCGCGACGCTCCAGCCATGACAGGAGGCTTACACGCACATCGCTCGTCAGTTCGAGCTGAACTGGCCAATTGGTTCTTTGCTGTATGACGATTGCGCGAGTTCGGATGTGGTCGCCTGCCACAATGTCTCCGATCTTCATCTTCACCAGATCACAGCCGCGTAGCTTGCTGTTGATTGCTAGATCGAAAAGCGTGCGATCCCTTAATCGACCTTCCCGATTCAGGAAGAAACGGACCGCCCACATCTGCTTTTGGGTTAGAGGTCGTTTAATCCCTACGGCGTCGCCAGTGTTGCAGGCAGTACGCGCTTACATGGCGGAATCGTGTCGTGAGCAACCCATCTTTGTTCTCCAAGGCCGGAATTGGCCTCAAAGGCATTTATGAGTTTGGGCAGGAATTGGGCCGTGAGCGGAATGTCCTATTCTGTCAATCAGTCCACCGAATCCAGTCGCATTTCGGCGATGCCACGGCTGAGCGTGAGCTACCCTGCAGGGGCCTCAATGTAGATTACCGTTTCTAGGTTTCTTACCCGATGGTTTGTTTGTCGATTGAACTGCGCCGGGTCTCCCGGAGGCTTCAACTCCTGAGAAGGTGGAGCACCAATGAGCAAATCGAAAAGCAAGTATGCGCTCATGGTGCGCGAGCGCTCGGTGCGGATAGTGCTCGATCACGAACGGGATTACCTCCACCAAGTTCGTCGGAGGCTATTTTTTCGTCCAACCGCGCTGCCTACTGCCCAGTCCGGTTCCGCACTGGTGCTTCATTCCCCACATTGGTCGGCAGGCCCACCTCCGGCAGGGTATTCCGGGTGGCGACACTGCCTGTCGCGGTATCGAGCGGGGTGGCGGCGATAGGGGCGATCTGCCCGACAGGTGCCGCAGCGATGACAAGATCGGCGCGGGGCATCGGCGGACCGGGCCGGTGCCAGACGAGCGCGGAGAAGCCGAGCCACGCCGTGAACATCAGCAAGTAGGGCCAGCGGCGTGGCCACAGCCAGGCCACCAGCAACGTCACCGCCGCGGTGCCGGCGAGGGCGAACAAGGCCGAGCTTGCCGCGCGAGTGCCGGTGCCGATGAAAGCTGTCTGGATCGCGACGCTGGCCCATTGTGCTGGCAACAGGGCCAGCAGCCAATCCGGCAAGGTATCTGGGATGGCCAAGGCTGTTGACAGAATAGCAACCTCGCCGGCGACCACAAATACGGCGATCAACCAGCCCTTGTCCGATGCAGATCGAGCAAACAGGGTGCCCCGCGCGGCGAAACTGATGCTGGCGATGATAACGGCCAGCCCAGTTGAAAGCGGATGTGGCAGGGGCAGCATGCCCAGCGCACGCGCAAACATTATGAGGCCAGCCCCGGTCAGCAGGGCAAGAACGACGCCGATCCACAGGCGCCCGGCAGCGGCCGCTGCGATCATTCCAACACCCATCAGGCCTACCGCCAGTATCGGGCCGCCAACCAAGGCTAGCGGCGCGGGAGCGGGTGCATCCACAAGCAGCAGCATGGCAAGTGCAGGTGCTGCGACCCCGGCCAGCGCCACGGACAGCCAGGCCAGAAACGGCCAAGCCAGAGGCTGAGCGTGCGACAATGACTTCATAAGACAGACACTGGTTGAAACGCCCAGCATTGTCGAGCATTGTCGAGCATTGTCGAGCAGGAACCATCAGCGGCACCCTGCATCTGTAAAGGTGACGAAGAACAGCGACCGGCCGTCCCGAACGCTGGTCCAGTTGGCACAGCCTCTGCTACATTGTGCGATGGACGTTTTCCGCTGCTTTGTGGTAATCGTCGCCGCGAAGTCCGGGTCCTTGTTGGCGTCTCAATCGACAAGTTTGCGCACACCGGTGTCAGCCAAAAACTCCTCCACATTTATTCCATGGCGCTGAAGTTCGGAATTGGGCCAGTAGCGGACTAGCAGCTTTTGGGTGAGCAAGATCGCGAGGCAGACGTTCACACAGCTAGCTGTCACATCGCCAACACAAACCACCGCGCATAGTGCTTATCGGTAGCTGCGGGCATGCGTCGACTTGGGCTAGCGGGCTGCCTCGAGCCGTTGTGTCGACGCGGCGTTTCAGGCTCGCACAATAATGGCTCGCCTAACATTCGAGACGGGCATCGCTACTCCCCATAGGTTTCCTTCCGCCGACCCGTTCTCATACTGATGGACCGTCAGAGAGGGGAGATTACGCTTGCCATAACGCCGCCCGCGCGTGATCGTGACGCTGTTGGGCGCCGCGAGGACCAGATGGATCCGGCGCACCTTTGTGCCGCAGAGTTCACGTGCGATATCGAAGAACTGCATTGCCAACGCGGCCTGCTTCGCCGCCGACCAGTGGTGGTCGTACTCGACGTCGGCGTGCATGCTTGGAGCGGTAGAGCGATTCCATCCCGGGATTGATCATGTTCCTCACGCAGATGTTGAGGAGCTTGTCGTACACATCGGCTGCCGACTCTGTGACGTCATCCATGATGCTCAACGTCCTGCTCTCCTTCGCGCAGGGCGAGCGCGAGGTCACCGGCGAGCGGATCCGCGACAAGATCGCCGCCTCCAAAGCAAACGGCATGTGGATGAGAGGCAACCTGCCGCTGGGCTATGATCTACCCGCTGTTGGAACCCAGACCTTGCTGGTCAACGAAGAGGAAGCGGCAACGGTGCGCCATATATTCAGTCGTTACCTCGAGATCGGCTCGGTCCATTTCCTCCGGCGCGAACTCACCAGTCAGGGCCTCGTCTCAAAGCTGCGCATCTTCTCGACCGGTCGGACCTCGGGCGGACAGCCGTTCAGCCGCGGGGCCCTGTTCCACCTGCTGCACAACCAGCTCTATCTGGGCAAAATCGTGCACAAGGTTCAGGTGTTCGATGGCGCGCATGACGGGATTGTCGAGTATGATCTGTTCGAGCGGGTGCAGGCACGGCTCAATGCGCAGGTGCGGCGGAATAGCTCGAGCGCCAAGCAACACACCAACAGGGCTCCCCTGACCGGCAAGCTGTTCGACGCCACGGACGAACCGATGAGCCCTGCCGCCTCGCGGGGCAAGTCGGGCCGTGCCTATCGCTATCACGTCTCCGCCCCACTGCAGCAGGGCTTGCGGCCTACCGATCCGAATGCGGTCCAGCGGCTTTCGGCAACCGAGATCGAGCGGATCATCGCCGAGGCGATCAGGCGCTGGTATTTGCGAGCAGACCATCCGTTCGCGGTCGTAAGATCCGCCCACCTCAGCGAGGGCGGTCTGCAGCTCACGCTCGACACCGCACAGTGTGCCAACTTGATAACGCGGCTTGCGGACAACGAGCTCATCCTTGATCGCGCCCCCGACAGCGTCACCATCCTCTTGCCGATCATCTTCCCAGCCCGCGGGGCCCGTCACCTTGTGGTTCCGGCGCAAATAAGGCCGCCGCAGCCCGATCGGGTTCTGATCGCTGCACTGCGCAAAGCACATTCCATGCTTGGCGCTGAGCGCGGTTTGCCAACTCTGGAGGCCGCGCCAAGCTCGCCCCACGATCGAAGCATTCTGCGCCTCGCCTTCCTCGCGCCCGACATCCAGCAGGCGATCCTCGGTGGATTCCAACCGAACCATCTCAACCTTGAGACACTCAAGATGATCGAGCTGCCACTGAGCTGATCGCGGCAGCGCGAAATGGTGCGATTCAGGCAATAGCGAAATCACCTGTTATGGCGATTAAAGACCCTGATACTGTCGATTAAGGTCCCTGTTGTGGTGGTTTAAATGCCCTGTTCCGCGCGGTTGCGGCAGGTCCCTGAAAGCAGAGACGAGTGCTGGGGGTGGTTGGCGGAGAGGGAGGGATTCGAACCCTCGGAACCCGTAAGAGCTCAACAGTTTTCGAGACTGCCCCGTTCGACCACTCCGGCACCTCTCCGCATTTCCTGATCTTCCGGACGCATCCATGTGGTCTTTGGATGCCAGAGCCTTTGCAGGACGCAGCAGGAAGCGCGCCCGTTAGCGCAGGCCCCTGCCCTTGCCAACCCCCGTTGGTGGCTTTCGTGCACCTTGCTGGCGCAAAAGCGGGGCATATGTGGCGCGGCTCATCACTTGCTGCTTGTTTTGCAGGTGCGGACAGCCATATTATCACATTATGGAACGCGCCGAATTCTTCTCGAATCATGCCGGGCGCAAGATCAACGCCCCGCGACAGACCCGCAGCCGCTTTGGCATTGGCGATGTCGTGCGCCATCGCATGTTCGACTTTCGCGGTGTGGTGTTTGATATCGACCCCGTCTTCGCCAACAGCGAGGAATGGTACGAATCGATCCCTGAGGAAATCCGCCCTCACCGCGATCAGCCGTTCTACCACTTGCTCGCCGAAAACGAGGATTCGAGCTATGTGGCGTATGTCAGCCAGCAGAACCTGCTGAGCGATGGCGACAGCGGCCCGGTCGATCACCCGACCTTGCCGCAATTGTTCGAGCAGTTTGCCGAAGGGCGCTACCGGATGCGGCGATCGCTCACGCATTGATGGCGAACGTGGCGCCTATGGGGCGCTAATCACTCTCTAAGCATTATTGGGTAAGGCTGCGCGCATGAATGTGCAGGCCCGATATATCCCCGGTTCGCGGCGACATCGTCTCGACCTTGCGCTGTCGCAAGAATTGCGGGCGGGGGAACGGGTTATCTGGCGCGCTGAACAGCTTGGCGTGCTCAATCCGACCCATTTCGCAATGTATGTCTTTGCAGTGCCGTGGACCGCCTTTTCGCTGCTCTGGACGACGCTGGCCGCCAGCGGCGTATCAAGTATGCAGGGAATTGGAGGCGGCGCGGTGCTTGCATGGGCCTTTCCCATGTTTGGGTTGCCTTTCATCGCGGTGGGTATCGGAATGATGGCAATGCCATTTCGTCCATGGTGGGAGCGGGGCAAGGTGCTGTACGCCATAACCGACCAGCGGGTTTTGAAGCTGCGGCTTGGGCGGCATTTAAATGTGGAAACATGTCCGAAAGAACGGGTCGGCGCGCATGACCGCACCGAAAACAACAATGGCGCAGGCACACTTAAACTCGCAGTTGCGATTGGCCGTGACAGCGATGGAGATCGCATGACCGAGCATTTCGTTATCGGCCCGGTCGCAGATATCAGAGGCGCTCAGCGTACGCTAAACCAGCTCGTCGATGGACAGACGGCAGATGCGCCCGATTAGCTTTTGAGCTTCCAGCCGGATCGCAGCAACGCATACACGCCGAGCGCCATCAACAGGTTGAAAATGCCGATCCCCGCTGCGGCCAACACCACAGCGGTGCTCGATCCAATGTCGCTTTGCCCCAGAAAGCCATAGCGAAAGCCTGAGATCACGTAGAAGAACGGATTGGCGCGGCTTATTGATTGAAACACGCCGTGAAGATTGTCGATGATGTAAAACGTGCCTGAAAGCAGCGAGAGCGGCGCGATAACAAAGTTCGTGATCGCGGCATTGTGGTCAAACTTTTCCGCCCACACCGATGTGGCGAGGCCCAGCAGAGCGAGCATCACCGAGCCCATCAGCCCAAACCAGATCACCGCCCACGCATGCGCAATACCAAGCGATACTCCCGGCCACAGCGCCATCGCAAGTCCCACAGTGCAACCCACCGCGATCGCGCGCGTCACGGCGGCGGCGATGATCCCGCCCATCAGTTCACCTGGCGAAAGCGGCGGCATCAGCAGGTCGATGATCGTCCCTTGGATCTTGCCCGACAGCAGCGAGAATGATGAATTGGCAAAAGCATTCTGCATCATCCCCATCACGATCAGCCCGGGCGCGACGAAGCTGGCAAATGGCACGCCCAGCACTTCGCGCCCCTCGCGGCCCAATGCGACAGTGAAAATGACCAGAAACAGCAAAGTTGTGACCGCCGGAGCCCATACAGTCTGGGTCTGCACCTTGAGAAACCGGCGCACCTCCTTCATATAGAGGCTCCACAGGCCAACCCGGTTGATACCGATGATTTGCGGGACGCCGCGCGGCGGAAAATCGAACCGTGACGAGGTCATGGATTTGATCTGCGACGCACTGCTGTTTTCCGGCAGAATCTGGGTTGCTGTGTTGGGATGATTGGAAGCTTGCTCGGCCATGATCAGCCGCCTAGGCCAGCAGGGCGAGACACACAAGACGCATAGGGCCGCGCCCGAATGCGATGAACAGAAATGGAAGCGAGTTTATGAGCTGGACGGACGAGCGTATTGGTACGCTCAAAAAAATGTGGGAAGGCGGATCGACCGCCAGCCAGATTGCAGAAGAGCTTGGCGGGGTCAGCCGCAACGCCGTAATCGGCAAGGCGCACCGTCTGGGGCTCAAATCGCGTCCCTCCCCGGTCAAGGCTAACGAGAAAAAGAAGGCCGCAAAGAAAGTCGCCGCCAAACCGGCCGTCACAGCGAGGAGACCTGCGGACGCCGCGGGCGACGTGCCTGTCAAACACGCGCCAAAAACAGCGCCCAGGCCCGCAGTCAATCAGACGCCTGCTGCCCCGGTGGAGACGCCGGTTGCACCGCCAGTTGAGGCCAGATCGGATGCCAACCCGTCGCAGCCAGTCCCCAATCCCACAGCCGATCTGCCAAAGATCGTCTCAGTCGGGCCGGGCGGCTTCCTCAGGCAAGGGCCCGGTGACCAGCAACCGCCAATCCCGCCTGCCCCTCCGCGCCGCCTGGTGCCGGCCAAGCCCAGCCAGAAAATAGCGGACAAGACCAGCCTGCTCGATCTGTCGGACAAGGTTTGCCGCTGGCCTATGGGCCACCCGGGCGAGCCGGATTTCCATTTCTGCGGCGTCGATGTAAACCCCGGCTTCCCCTATTGCGTCGAACATTGCGGTCGGGCCTATCAGGCGCAGTTGCCCCGCGGTGCGCGCCGTCCCCCGCCGCCCTTACCGTTTGGCGGACCGCGCGTGCGATAGCCACGCGGAACAGCTTATCGAGATTAATCGGGCGGCGGATATCGATCCGTCGCCCGATTTTCTTTAGCGGTTAATCAAGATCCTGCCGATAACACTCGCGGACCAATCCGGGTGGGAGCGTGCGCAGTGGATCATTTGTCAGAGATGGTGGCCGGAGGCTACGTTGCCTGCGTCATCATTTTTGCGCTTGCCGGTATCGCCTTTGCTAAAAGCACTGGGCAGAAGGTATATTTCTACTTTTCCCTTCACGCGCTTGCGATTGGGTCGCTTGCCCTGACTTTCCCTCCGATAGCGCCTTTCGCGAATGCGGTTGAGTACTGGCACGTGACAGCGCGCATGACGGCCGAAGGCATGGTGCTGGCAACGTCCGGTCTGCTGATGATGCAACTGTTGCTTCCCACCGCGCCTCACAAGGTCCGCTGGGCGGTGAAGCTGGTCTATCCGGCCGGCCTGATGCTGGCTCTCAATTCGTTCTGGCTTGCGCTTTCGCCAATAACCATGGCCCTCGATGGCATGATCATACTGGCACTGCTGATCATCATGAGCAGCACGCTTGTAATCTGTGCACGGCGCGGGTCGAGCGAGGCGCGGTTCATTCTGATTGCCTTTACCCCTTTGCTCGCGGTTGGTCTGGTCGCTTCCGCAATGGAGGCGCTGATGGTGGGTTCGATGCGGTATTATCCCGAAGCGATGCTGATCGGCTTCGCGTTCGAGCTGTTGTTCGTGTTCTACAACCTTTCACTGCGGCTGCGCATCGTGGTTCATGAACGTGACCGAGCGTTGGCCGATGCGCTGCAGGCGCGGCGCGAAAGCGAGACCGACGCGCTGACCGGGCTGCCCAATCGGCGCGTCTTCGAGCGGGAAATCGCGAATGATCTTTCGCTCCGCTTCACCGCGCTGGCGATCGTCGATTGTGACCGTTTCAAGGAAGTGAACGATCGTTTCGGCCACGCGGCGGGCGATGCCGTTTTACGGTCTATCGCGCGCGCCATAGCAGACAGCAAAGTCACAGCGATGCGCATTGGCGGCGAGGAATTCGGGCTGTTCCTTTCCGGTGACGATTGGCGCGAAACGCTGGAGCAATTGCGGTGCGACCTGCCGCAGCAGGTGCAGCGCGACGTTCCCGAAGTGACGAAGCCGACCACTGTAAGCATCGGTGCGATGCCGCTGAATGGACAGATGAGCACGGCAATGGCGCTGCACTTTGCCGATGAGGCGCTGTATTGTGCAAAGCAGGCCGGGCGTGACCGCGTCGTCATACAGGACGGGTGCAAAACCAAACAGAGCGCAAAGGCCGACACGAGCACGTTCTCACCCAACCGGGTAAAGCTCACGACAACGGCCCGCTCAAGGGCAGCCTGACAGCACTCTGATCCAGATGCGGCCTTGCATCACAAGGGCCCGGCATGGTTAGGATGGCAGCGTTCGGGCCACGGCGGCATTGCGCCGCCCGATCCTGAACCCTGAGCCATTGGAGAGAGACATGCCCCTGACCCTTCACGCCGCGTTTGTGCCAAGCTGCCGCCAGATCCTTATGGGAATGCGCAACATGATCGATATTGCGCAGCGCCACGCCCGAGAAAACGATATCGCTGATGCCGAGCTGATCGGGGCAAGACTGGCTGAGGATATGTGGCCCTTGCCTTGGCACGTGCGTTCCTGCTGGGTCCAGACCAAGCTCGCGCTTGATCTGGTGCCGACCGGCGAATTCAGCCCTGATTTTACCGACATTCCCGATAGCTGGGACGCAATGCGCGCGCAGGTGGATGAAGCGATTGCCGCTTTGGATGCAGCCAGCGTCGAAGACATCGAAGCGATCGCTGACGACGAAGTTTATTTCGTGATGGGCGGAAACCGTCTGATGCACTTTAGCGTCAGCAATTTCCTGCTGAGCTTTTCGCAACCCAACTTCTATTTCCACGCAACCACGTTTTACGACATCCTGCGCATGAAGGGGTTGCCCCTGAGCAAGCGTGATTATCTCCACACCCCGCGCCTTATCGGGAGCTGAGATGGCCTTTGCGAAGAACGCGTTTGTACTTGCTCTGAGTGTCACTGCCCTTTCCTTGCCCGCGCCTACGCTTGCCAAAATCCCTGATCCGGTACGCGCGATGATCGATGCCGCGCTTGCCACAGGGGATGAGGCGAAAGTGCGCACGGTGATCGATCTGGCCAGGATCACAAACCCGGATGACGCAGGCGAACTGGATGCGATCCTCGATGAATACGAGACTGACCTTGCGGCAATCGCCAGAACCCAAGCCGCTGCAAAGGAAGCGGAAATCCGCAGCGCCGGGCTGTTCGACAACTGGTCGGGCAAGGGCGAGCTGGGGGCGTTCAACTCGACCGGCAATGCCGAAAACACCGGCATCACCGCCAGCCTCGCGCTGAAACGCGAAGGCGTGAACTGGCGGCATAAACTGTCCGGACGCGCCGATTATCAGAAAGCGAACGGGATCACCACGCGTGAACAATTTCTCGCCGCCTACGAAGCCAATTTGAAGCTGTCCGACCGATTGTATGCCTATGGCTTTGCGCAATATGAGCGTGACCGATTTCAGGGCTTTGCTGCGCGGTATGCCGCATCGGGTGGGATCGGATACGATGTGCTGGTGGACGGGCCGACCCTTTCCATCAAGGCTGGCCCGGCATGGCGACGCACCGAGCTGATCGACGGGACCAGCACAAGCAGTTTTGCAGCACTGGCCGCGCTCGATTTCAATTGGCAAATAGCTGAAAACATTGCCTTCACACAGGATGCCAGCGCATTTATCCAGAGCGGATCAAGCACCTATGTCTCTGACACCGGGCTGCAGGCGGGCATCTCAGACGACCTGTCGGTCCGAGTATCCTACACCGTCGAGGTTGACACCGATCCACCACCCGGCGCGGTGAAGACTGACACGCTGAGCCGGATCACGATCATCTACGACTTTTGAACTTACCGTATTATCAGCCAGGATTGGGCGCCCGGCTGCGGTGAAACGTCACTTACGCGCAAACCAGATGGTGTGGCGCGGCCCCTTGTTGTTGGGCCGTGCCCGCACTTCGCGCGCCTCCACGTCGAAGCCTGCATCCCTCAGGCGTTTCGTGAAGCGATGATCCGGGGCTGCAGACCAGATTGCGAGGATACCACCGGGCGCAAGCGCGTCGCGCGCCTTGGCGAGGCCGGTGCGCGAATACAGACGGTTATTGGCACCGCGGACCACACCATCGGGGCCGTTATCGACATCGAGCAGGATCGCATCGTAGCGTGTCCCCTTCCCGGCCTCCTCGATCACATTGGCCACATCGGCTACCACCACTTCGCCGCGCGGATCTTCCAGCGTAGCGCCGGTGAGTTCGGCCATTGGTCCGCGTGCCCAATCGAGGATTTCCGGCACGATTTCGGCCACGGTCACACATCCGCCTGTCGGCAGCCGCGCCAATGCGGCGCGATAGGTGAAGCCCATGCCATAGCCGCCGATCAACACGCGCGGGTCAGCCACCTCAAGCTGCTCCAGCGTAAGCACGGCAAGCTGCTCCTCGGAATATTGCATCCGGGTGCCCATCAACTCCTCGCGGCCCAGCATAATGACGAAATCTCGTCCGTGGCTGATCAGTGTGAGCGTGTCGCCGCCGGGAATGCTGGCGGTGGCAAGGGTTTTGCGTTCGAGCATGGTTTTGGGATCTTCTGCACTGTTATGCGAAAAGGGCCGCAGGTTTCCCCGCGGCCCTTTGCTTGCCTGTCACGACAGGAGGCTTAGTCCTTCAGGAAGTCGGGCAGACCTGCGGGGCCGTCTCCGCCGCCGTTTGAGCCGCCACCATCGCGGTCGCCGCCGCTGCGGCCACCACGATCGCCACCGCGACCACGGCCACCGCCGCCGCCGCCGTCACGACCGCCTCTGGGTCCACGACGATCACCGCCGCGATCACCGCCGCCGCCGCCACGCGGCTTGTCGCTACGCGGTTCGCGCGCAGGACGGGTGTCTTCCAGCTCTTCGCCGGTTTCCTGATCGACGACCCGCATCGACAGGCGGACCTTCCCGCGCTGATCGATCTCGAGCACCTTGACCTTCACTTCCTGGCCTTCGGAAACGACATCGGTCGGCTTCTCGACGCGCTCATTCCTCATTTCGGAGACGTGGACGAGACCGTCCTTGCCACCCATGAAGTTCACGAATGCACCGAAATCCACGATGTTGACGACCTTGCCGGCGTAGACCTTGCCCACTTCGGCTTCTTCGACGATGCCCTGGATCCACTTGCGAGCAGCTTCGATTTCCTCGACATTGCTCGACGAGATCTTGATCACACCTTCATCGTCGATGTCGACCTTGGCGCCGGTTTCCGCAACGATCTCACGGATCACCTTGCCGCCTGTGCCGATAACGTCGCGGATCTTCGATTTGTCGATCTGCATCGTTTCGATACGTGGAGCGTGCTTGGACACCTCGCCGCGCGCACCGGTCAGCGCCTTGGCCATCTCACCCAGGATGTGGGTGCGACCAGCCTTGGCCTGTTCCAGCGCCTTGGCCATGATTTCCTGCGTGATGCCGGCAACCTTGATGTCCATCTGCATGGTGGTGATGCCTGCTTCCGTACCGGCCACCTTGAAGTCCATGTCGCCGAGGTGATCTTCGTCACCCAGAATATCGGACAGCACGGCGAAATCATCCCCTTCGAGGATCAGGCCCATCGCAATGCCGGAAACCGGACGCTCGATCGGAACGCCGGCATCCATCATCGACAGGCAGCCGCCGCAAATGGTCGCCATCGAGGACGAGCCATTGGATTCGGTGATGTCGGACAGGATGCGGATCGTGTAGGGGAAATCGTCATGGCTCGGCAGCACCGGGTGCAGCGCGCGCCATGCGAGCTTGCCGTGGCCGATTTCGCGACGGCCCGGCGCGCCAAAGCGGCCCACTTCGCCGACCGAATAGGGCGGGAAGTTGTAGTGCAGCATGAAGTTCGAGTAGGAGAGACCCTCCAGCCCGTCGATCATCTGTTCGCTTTCCTTGGTGCCCAGCGTGGTGGTGCAGATTGCCTGCGTTTCACCGCGCGTGAACAGCGCCGAACCGTGGGTGCGCGGCAGGAAGCCAACCATCGCCTCAATCTGGCGCACCTCGTCAAGCTTGCGCCCGTCGATACGCTGGCCATCCTTGAGGATGGCGGTGCGCACGATGTCGGCTTCCAGCTTCTTGACCAGCTTGCCTGCGGTCATCTGCGTCTGGCCATCGGCGTCGGCATAATGCGCTTTTGCCTTGGCACGCACTTCGTTGAGCGCATTGGAACGTTCGGACTTGTCGGTCAGCTTGTAGGCGGCAGCGATATCATCACCCACCAGCCCGCGAAGCTCTTCCTTCATGGCGGCCTTGTCGTCTGACGTGCTGACTTCCCAAGGCTCCTTGGCGCCCTGTTCGGCCAGATCGATGATCGCACCGATGACCTTGCGGCATTCGTCATGCGCAAACGCGACAGCGCCGAGCATTTCTTCCTCGGTCAGTTCCTTCGCTTCGGATTCGACCATCATCACCGCGTCTTGCGTCGCGGCGACTACCAGGTCGAGACGGCCATCAGTCAACGCGACTTCCTGCTTGGGATTGAGAACATATTCGCCATCGATATAGCCGACGCGGCAGCCGCCGATCGGACCCATGAAGGGAAGGCCTGAAATGGTCAGCGCAGCAGAGGCGGCGATCATCGCAACCATATCGGCTTCGGTTTCGCCGTCGAACGACAGAACCTGGCAGATCACGTTGATTTCGTTGTAGAAACCTTCGGGAAACAGCGGGCGGATCGGACGGTCGATCAGGCGGCTAGTCAGCGTTTCCTTTTCGGTCGCGCCGCGTTCACGCTTGAAAAAGCCACCGGGAATGCGGCCAGCTGCTGAATATTTTTCCT
>JBBRVR010000001.1:0-109461 GCA_038246695.1 Sphingomonadales bacterium | reverse complement strand
CTGAGCGTGACCAGTTCCATGCCCGCCAGCTTGTCCTTCTCGCAATCCTCCAAGTCGCGCCCCGCGACGAACCGGCACGAACACGCAACGCGCGCGGCATAGGACGTGCTGACCTGCGCATAGCCTGTGATAGGCGCGCGGTTGAGGTAAGCTGCAAGTCCAATAACCGCGACAAGCCCGAGCACTATCCAGAGCAGGTAGCGCGAGCCTTTCGCCGGTCCTTTTGCGCTCCCTTTTGAGCGTTGTGCTTTAGCCATTGCCAACCTTGATCACTTGAGGAATTGAGAGCGCGATGATGACACGCAGCCCCCGCTCTATCGCCGCTCTTGCCGTCGCGCCAGCCTTCGCATGCCTCGCCGCCTGCGGAGCCTCGACCCGCGATCAGCCCGCCCCGCTGACCGAGGCCGCGCTGGCTGCCGTCACCGACACCGCCGGCGCGCCGCGCGATCAATTGGCGCGCGAAGTCGATGATCTGTTCACCAAACAGGGGCTGGGAGAGACGCGCGCGGTGCTGATCATGGCCGACGGCGCGATTGCCGCCGAACGCTACGCCGATGGCTATGATGCCAACACCCGCTTTATCAGCTGGTCGATGGCCAAGACGATCACCGCCGTGCTGGTGGGGATGCTGGTATCCGACGGCAGTCTCAGCCTCGATGCGCCTGCGCCCGTGCCGATGTGGCAGCGCCCCGGCGATCCGCGTTCCGAGATCACGCTGCGCCAACTGCTCCAGATGCGATCCGGCCTGCGCCATACCGAAGCAGGCGATCCGCCTTACGAAAGCTCCGAGGTGCGGATGCTGTTCCTCGACGGGCGCGACAACATGGCGCAATGGGCCAAGGAACAGCCACTGGAAGCGGAGCCGGGGGAGCGGTTCGAATATTCGTCCAACACCACCGTTATCCTCGCCGATATCGTCGCCAGCGTGCTGACCCAGAGCACCAACCCCGAAGCGCGCCGGGCCGCAGTCGACACCTTTATGCGCGAGCGGTTGTTCGGGCCGCTGGAGATGACTTCGACGGTGCCCGAATACGACGCCAGCGGCACGTTGATCGGGGGCAGTCTGATGCATGCCACCGCGCGCGACTGGGCGAAGTTCGGTGAATTCATGCGCAAGGGCGGGCGCGCGCCCGATGGCGAGCAACTGGTGCCCACCCGCTGGATCAGCGCGATGCATTCGCCCAGCCCCGCATCCGAGCATTACGGTTTCCAGACCTGGATGAACCGGCCTGAACCGCGGCTGGAATACCCGCACCCGCTGTTCCCCGACCGCGCGCCTGCCAGCCTGTTTGCGCTGATCGGGCACATGGGACAATATGTGCTGATCTCCCCCGATCAGCGGGTGACGATGGTGCGGCTGGGCCATTCGGACAGCGAGGAACGGCCCGCGATGCTGCAAGAAGCAGCCGACGTGCTCGCGCTGTATCCGGTGCGCTAAACGACTTTAAGACTCCGGCCTGCGCCGGACTTCACAGATAGAACGTCCCTTCGACCACGGTGACGCACGAGCCGGCTAGCCATGCGCGCTCACCGTTTGGCCCGCGCTCGATACGGCAGGTCATGGTTCCGCCGCGCTCACTCGCCTGATGCGCGGTGAAGCTGTCCACGCCCAGCCGCCCGGTCCAGAAAGGGGTAAGGGTTGCGTGTGCGGCGCCGGTCACCGGGTCTTCATCCACCCCGCCGCCGGGCACGAACACGCGGCTGACGATATCGGTTTCCCCGCCCGGAGCGGTGCATACGAACAGATTGTTGCCCAACCGCGCCAGCCCCCGCAAATCAGGGTCGAGCGCGCGGATGGCGGCCTCGTCTGGATATAGGAACAGGTCGTAGCCCTTCGGGTTGCGCCACACTTCGATCGGTTGCCCGCCCAGCAGCGCCGCTGCTTCGTCCCAGTCGCTGCGCTGTGTCGGGATGCAGGGGAGCGCAACTTCGTATGCGGCGGCGCTGTTGCCAGCCTTGCGCACCACTTCGAGAATGCCCGAATGGCGCGTGCGGAAGGTAACCCGGTCAAGCGCCCGTTCCGCCTCATCGCGGGTCAACAGGATATGCCCGCTCGCCAGCGTCGCATGGCCGCATAGCTGCACTTCCTCTGTCGGCGTGCACCAGCGCAGCTCCCAATCCGCCTCTCCGCTGGCATCGCGCACGACAAAGGCGGTTTCGGCAAACAGGTTCTCCGCCGCGATAGCGACCAGCACATCGTCGGGCAGCCATTCATCCAGCACCATCATCGCCGCCTGATTGCCGCCAAAAGCGCGCGCGCTGAAGGCATCGACATGCCAATAGGGGATTGTCTTGGTCATGCGGTCGTGTCCTTACGGATAAAGCAGCGTGTCGGTCCAGCGCAGCGCATCGCCTGCGCCTTCGAGCGTGAACAGCCGCCGGTCGTGCAGGCGATTGTCGCGGTCCATCCAGAATTCGATGCGTTCGGGCGCAAGGGTGAAGCCGGTCCAGTGATCGGGGCGCGGTACTTCGCCCGCTTCTTCGAACTCGCTGCGCAGGCTCTCGACCCGGTTGATATAGGTCTGGCGCTGCGGCAGGGGGCGCGACTGATCGCTCGCGGCGGATCCGACCTGGCTTTTGAACGGGCGCGAGTGGAAATAGTCATCGGCGCGGGCCGGGGAAACCTCGATCAGTTTGCCCTCGATCCGGATCTGGCGGCGCAGGCTCTTCCAGTGAAACAGGATCGCGGCCTGCATGTTGGCGGCGATATCGGTGCCCTTGCGGCTGCCCATATTGGTAAAGAAGGTGAAGCCGCCGCCAGCAACACCATACTCCGCGCCCTCGCTGCGCCCGTGCCCTTTCAACAGGACCATGCGCACCGATGGTCGCGCGTTCGCATCCGCTGTCGCCAGTGCCATCGCGTTGGGATCGTTGGGCTCGCTGTCTTGCGCGAGCGCGAACCATTCATCGAACAGCGTAAAGGGATCGGCGCCGGACGGGATCTGGCTGTCGGCGAGTTGATCGCTGTCCAATTGGCTTATTTCACTCATTTCATCCGATCCCAAGCAAGTTTGAAATACCTGGCACGGTGTCCTGAAGCCAAAATCGTTCCGCCCGAACGGCTGGCGGCGGCTGGCTTGAGGCACGAGCGGGCGAAGGTAATCATGGCGCGGCGATAGGCGCTTTGGCGTTTCTAGGAAAGGCACAGTTGAGACTGTCAGTTGGGATCGCAATGCCCTCGCTCAGGTCGGTTTCCTCGTCGCTATCCATCACAGCCTGCTTGCACCTGTGGACCGTCTCACCTAGCTAACACGCCATGTCTGATCCTTACCGCACACTTGGCGTGCCGCGCACCGCCTCCGAAAAGGACATCAAGAGCGCCTATCGCACGCTCGCCAAGCAGCTGCACCCCGATCGTAACAAGGACAAGCCCGGCGCATCGGAGCGGTTTTCCGACGTGACCAAAGCGTACGACCTGCTGTCTGACAAGAACAAGCGCGCGCAATTCGACCGCGGCGAAATCGACGGCGAAGGCAATCCCCTGAACCCGTTTGCCGGAATGGGAGCGGGCGGTGCTCGCGGTTTCGGGCGCGGTGCGGCCGGCATGGGAAGCGGCATGGGTAATGGACCGCGACCGGGATATGGCGGCGCGGATACCGGCGGCTATTCCGCCGAAGAGATGGACCTTGGCGATCTGTTCGAAGGATTGTTCGGAGGCCGGGCGCGCAGCGCAGGGCCGCAAGCAGGCCCGCAGCCAGGGGGCCGGGCAGGCTTTGGCCAGCGCGCCGCCCCGCAGCCCCCCCGGCGCGGGGCCGATATCCAGTACCGCCTTGCCGTGCCGTTCGTGGATGCCGCCGCCGGGCGCGATCAGCGCATCACTCTGGCCGATGGCAAGGCGATCAGCCTGAAACTGCCGGGTGGGGTCGATGATGGCACGCAAATGCGCCTGAAGGACAAGGGGCATGCCGGGCCGGGCGGCAATGGCGATGGCATCGTGCTCGTTGAAATCGGTCCGCACCCGTTCTTTCGCCGCGATGGCAGCAATGTGCGCATGGAATTGCCGATCACTCTGGATGAGGCGCTGCGCGGCGGGCCCGTCAAATGCCCCACCGTCGATGGCCCGGTGATGCTGACGATCAAGCCGGGCACGAACGGCGGCACAGTAATGCGGCTGGCGGGCAAGGGCTGGACGAAGGCTGGATCGGTCGGATCGGGTGAAAAGCCCGCGCGCGGAGATCAGTTGGTCACGCTGGAAATTCAACTGCCAAGGGATCTCGCCACGCTCAAACAGGCGCTTGAAGGATGGAGCGATCCGGATAGCCCGCGCGAGAAATTCGGCCTGTGACGGCACCGGCGATCCGGATGCCCGATGCCTGAGGCCCCAATGCCTGAAGCCCCAATGCCTGAGTCGATCTAATGACAGATCGGCGCAAACGCGGCGCGGGATTCGGATTTCTACCGACTGAAAGCGGCGCGCCTGCCGAAGAACTGGAAGTCCGGTCGCTCTCGCCCGAAGCGCGGGGACGGGCGAAGAAATCACGTCATGTCGATCACACATACAGCGCCATTGAGGGCGTACACGGCGCGCAGGGCGATGATGCTGCCAACGGCTGGCGTGCGCTTGTGCGACGCATCCTTGGCCCGGGAACGCGGATATTCGTTGTGGTCCGGCGCACGCTGGCAGGTACATTCAACGACGGCTTCATCCACGCAGGCAACCTTGCCTATCTGTCGATGCTGTCGATCTTTCCGTTCTTCATCCTTGCAGGGGCGCTGTTTCAGCTGGTCGGCGAACTTGAGGAGCGCCAGATGGTAATTGCCACGGTGCTGATGGCGATGCCGCCCACCGTGCGCGAGGTGATCGCACCGGTTGCAAACAGCGTTATCGACGCGCGCAGCGGCTGGCTTTTGTGGCTTGGCGCGGGCGCTGGCCTGTGGTCGGTGTCGAGCCTGATCGAGACGATCCGCGATCTGCTGCGGCGTGCCTATGGGACGCGCGCGGTGATGCCGTTCTGGCGGTATCGACTCGCTTCTGCCGGGATCATCATCGGCGCGGTGCTGCTGATGCTGCTGTCGCTGTTTGCGCAAGTGGTCATCGGCGCCGCCCAGCAATTCATTGATGCGCGCGTGCCGCGGCTGGCTGACCTGATCGGCACGCTTGGCATATCACGGATCGTGCCCGCGCTCGGCCTGTTTGGTTCGCTGTATCTGCTGTTCTGGGCGCTGGCGCCGCTGAAATATCGTTCTCGCAAGTTTCCCAAATGGCCCGGCGCGCTGTTCACCGCCGTCTGGTGGCTGGCCGTCACTACCGCCATGCCACCGATCCTGCGCGGTTTCTTCCAGTACGACCTTACCTATGGCAGCCTTGCGGGGATCATCGTCGTGTTGCTGTTTTTCTGGCTCGTTGGACTCGGCGTGGTTATCGGGGCAGAGCTGAATGCCGCGCTGGCAGAGCCTGGCAGGCCGCAGGGTGCTGGCGACCAAACAACCGAGGAGACAAGCGGATGAGCGAACATAAAGCCGGCCTGATGCAGGGCAAACGCGGCCTTATCATGGGCCTTGCCAATGAAAAGTCGCTGGCGTGGGGCATTGCCAAACAGCTAGCCGCGCATGGCGCTGAGCTGGCGTTCTCTTATCAGGGCGAAGCGCTGGCCAAACGGGTGAAGCCGCTGGCCGCGCAATTGGGCAGCGACTTCACGTTTGAATGCGATGTGTCGGAGATGGCCTCGCTCGACGCGGCGTTTGCGACCCTGAAGGAGCGCTGGAACACGCTCGATTTCGTGGTCCACGCGATCGGGTTTTCCGACAAGAACGAGCTTCGCGGAAAGTACGTCGATACCAGCCTCGAAAACTTCCTGATGACGATGAACATTTCCGCCTATTCGCTGGTCGCGGTGACGCAGCGCGCGGCGGCAATGATGCCCGACAGCGGCGGCAGCATCGTCACGCTGACCTATTATGGCGCGGAAAAGGTGATCCCGCATTACAACGTCATGGGCGTCGCCAAGGCGGCGCTGGAGACCAGCGTCAAATACCTCGCCAACGATCTTGGCCCGCGCAACATCCGCGTGAACGCAATCAGCGCAGGGCCGGTCAAGACACTGGCGGCGAGCGGGATCGGCGATTTCCGCTACATCCTCAAATGGAACGAATACAACGCTCCCTTGCGGCGCAACATCACGATCGACGATGTCGGCGGATCGGCGCTGTATCTGCTGTCCGACCTCGCATCGGGCGTGACTGGGGAGACGCACCATGTCGATGGCGGCTATCACGTGGTCGGCATGAAGCAGGAAGACGCGCCCGACATCGCGCTCAATAAGTAGGACCCTCGAAAAGTAACCCTTATTTCGATCCGAACCCGGTCATTACCGTGTGGATCGTGCGCATCACGATCAGCACGTCGAGCCAGAACGAGAAGTATTTAATGTAATAGAAGTCGTATTGCAGCTTCACGTCAATGTCTTCCAGCGTCGCCACGTGGCCCTGATTGACCTGCGCCCACCCGGTCAGACCCGGCTTTACGATGTTGCGATAGGAATAAAATGCGAGGTTTTCCTCGTACCAGTCAGCCAGCGCGTTCGCCTCTGGACGCGGTCCAATCAGGCTCATCTCGCCTTTCAAGACGTTGAACAGCTGCGGTAATTCATCGAACCGGTACTTGCGGATCGACCGCCCGATGCGGGTGACGCGCGCATCTTCGGACTGGGTGATTGCGTCCTCGCGTTCGCATTCACCAGGCTTTATCTCGCGATTGGTCATCGATCGGAACTTGTACATGCGAAACGGGCGCCCGCCGAACCCGGTGCGTTTTTGAATGAAGAACGGCGATTCGCGGTCCTCCGCCCAAATCATCACGGCCAGAATTGCCATCACCGGTGCCAGCAACACGATCAGGATTGCACTGCCGATGAGGTCGATCAGCCGCTTGATCGGAGTGTAGGAACGGTTGGGCATCAGCGATCCGAACGAGTTTTCGGACAGATGTTCGATCTTAACCTGTCCGGTGATGCTCTCGGTGAGCTGTTTGTAGTGATAGACCGGCACGCCTGCGAGGCTGGCCTTTGCCAGCAGACGCTCCCATTCATCGGGCAGATCGGCGCGGAAATCGGCGACGATATTGGCGGCGCGATCGGCCGGGATTTCGGGCTTTTTCAGGCGGCGAATCGGGAAGCCTTCCATCTCCTCCATCGTCAACGCCTTGCCGAACGGGACGAGATAGAACGGCTGGAGCCGCATAGTCCGGTTGCTCCAGCGCAATTGCGTTGCGATCAGCGTTGCGCTCGCCGCCGAATAGAACAGCATGATGCGGCTGTATTCAATCCGGAAGGTGAACAGGACCAGCGCGGAGATCACAAAGGCCATCACCATGATCGGCACGCCGTGCACGGTGCCACGGGTGCCCGGCAGATCGAGCACCCGGCCGGCCAGATACAGCCCCGCAAAAAGCCCACTGGTCGCCGCCAGCGCGGTTGCCCGCACGGTTGGATCGGCAAACGGCTCCTCATATCCCGACAGCAGCAAGGTAAAAAGCGGGACGAACACCACCACGGTCCACGCCACGCCGTAGCGAATCACCGAGATCAAAGGACCTCGCGATGCGCGGTTATGGGCTGGCTTTGCAATCGGTTCGATCAGCATTCGTCTCGTGGCTTTCGGCCCGTGGCTTAAAAGTGGGGAGTGGCCGATGTGCCACCCGCCCTTCACCAGAGCACTTAGGCGCAGGCTTAAATTGCAGGCAATACAGGTCTGGGTCCGGTTTGGCGTCGCTTTCGATGTATCGTCATGAACGCACGATTGCCGCCGCTGTTTCCAAGTTAGTAAGGGCGATGACAACCGGGGAGATACGTCCGGATCGGATAAAATTTGTTGGGACTACGGCGGAGGCATAAGACCCACAAAGCGGTTGCGCGAGGCCAAAGCCGCGCTGTAGGGGACCGATCATATCGGACAACCGGCAAGAACCAGGCAGCGATCCAACTGACCTTCCAGCTTTACTTTATGCCCTGATTTTATTCGAAACCAATGTAAAATGCGCGCCATGAAAACTTCACATAACACTTTGTTTTTGGCGTTTTTAGTTGTTGCGAAACCGGTCTATAGGGTCTTTGCGTCTTTATTGCGAGTAACTTTCGTATGTTGAATAACAAATCTGTCCTTGTAACCGGGGGCACCGGCTCCTTTGGCAAGGCATTCGTGCGGACCGTGCTGGAACGGTATCCAGATATCCGGCGGCTGGTCATCTATTCGCGTGATGAACTGAAACAGTTTGAGATGGCACAGATCTTCCCGCAGTCGGAATTTCCGGCCTTGCGCTATTTCCTTGGCGATGTGCGCGATGAGCCGCGGCTGCGGCGCGCGCTCGAAGGGATCGACATCGTCGTCCACGCTGCCGCGCTAAAACAGGTGCCAGCGGCCGAATACAATCCGTTCGAATGCATCAAGACCAACGTGCTGGGCGCGCAGAACCTGATCGAGGCATGTCTGGACAGCAAGGTCAGCCGCGTGGTCGCGCTATCGACTGACAAGGCCGCCGCCCCGATCAACCTGTATGGCGCGACCAAGCTGTGTTCGGACAAGCTGTTCGTCGCGGCCAACAACATCAAGGGCACGCGCGACATGCGCTTTTCCGTGGTGCGGTACGGCAATGTCATGGGATCGCGCGGGTCGGTCATCCCGTTCTTCATGGACAGGAAAGCCGAAGGTGTGCTGCCGATCACCGATCCGCGCATGACCCGGTTCAACATCTCTTTGCAGGACGGGGTGGAGATGGTGCTGTGGTCGATCGAACATGCCAGCGGCGGCGAAGTGCTGGTTCCCAAGATCCCCTCGTATCGCATCGGCGACGTTGCCACCGCCATCGCGCCCGAGGCTGAGCAGAAGGTGATCGGCATCCGTCCGGGCGAAAAGATCCACGAGGAAATGATCACCGCGTCGGACAGTTTCAACACCGTCGACATGGGCGAATATTTCGCGATTTTGCCGGTCAGCGGGGAATACACGATCGAGGAATACTGCCAAAAGCATGGCGGAAAGCCGGTGGAGCCGGGCTTTGCCTATTCCAGCGGGACCAATCCCGACTTCCTGAGCGTTGAGCAATTGCGCACCCTGATCGACGAGCACGTGATCGGGAAAGTGATCGATTAGGGACTGATCCTATGGCCGAAGATTTCATTCCCTATTCACGGCAGGAAATCGGCGAGGCGGATATTGCCGCCGTCACCGATCTGCTGCGTTCCGATTTTCTGACGCAGGGTCCGGTGGGGCCGGCGTTCGAGGATGCTTTTGCGAAAGCCCATCAGGTCGCACACGCGATCGGCGTCTCGAATGCGACCGCGGGCCTCCACATCGGCGTCCTTGCGCTGGGCGTGGGACTGGGGGATATGGTCTGGACCAGCCCAAACAGCTTTGCCTCGTCTGCCAATTGCGCGCTATTCTGCGGCGCGGGCATCGATTTCGTCGATATCGACCCGGTCAGCCGCAATATGAGCCTCGACGCGCTAACCGCAAAGCTGGCATCGGCGGACAAGGCGGGTGCGTTGCCAAAGGTCGTGATCCCGGTCGATTTTTCGGGATTGCCATGCGATCTGGCGGAAATGCGGGTGCTGGCAGACCGCTATGGCTTTGCGATCCTTGAGGATGCGAGCCATGCGACCGGCGCCAGCTATCGCGGCGCGCCGATCGGCAGCGCCCATGCCGATATCACCGTTTTCAGTTTTCACGCGGTTAAGATCGTGACCACGGGCGAAGGCGGCATGGTGGTGACGCAGGACGATGCGCTCGCGGACAAGCTGCGCCTGCTGCGCTCGCACGGGATCACCCGCGAAGAGGCACAGATGGAACGCGCGCCCGATGGCGGCTGGTATTATGAAATGGCCGATCTGGGGTGGAATTACCGCCTCACCGATATCCAGTCCGCGCTGGGCGTCGCGCAGCTTTCACGGATGGACGAATGGCGCGAGGCGCGCGAGGCGCACGCCGACCGCTACGATGCGCTGCTGGCCGACGGGCCGTTCCGCCGCCCGGCGCGCTTCAATGATCGCGTATCGTCTTGGCACCTGTATGCGGTGGAGCTGACCGAGGCTGCCCGAATCAATCGCGCTGACCTGTTTGCGGCGATGCGCGCGGCGAATATCGGTGTGAATGTCCACTACATCCCGATCCACACGCACCCGTATTACGAACGGATCGGCTTTGCGCGCGGCGATTTTCCCAACGCGGTGAGTTACTACGATCACGCGATCTCGATCCCGCTGTTCCCGGCGATGACGCGCAGTCAACAGGACCGCGTGGTCGAGACAATGCTGACACTCGCATGCTGACGCTCACATGCTGACACGGGCATTCTGACATGAGCGAACCGCAGACCATCGCCATCATTCCCGCACGCGGCGGGTCAAAGCGCATCCCGCGTAAGAATATCAAGCCGTTCGCAGGCAAGCCGATGATCGGATATGCGATCGAGGCCGCGCTGGCCTGCGAGGCGATCGGGCGTGTCGTCGTGACGACGGACAACGATGAAATCGCCGCGATTGCCGAAAATTTGGGGGCCGAGGTGCCCTTTACCCGTCCGCCCGAACTCGCCGATGATATCACGCCCACGGTGCCCGTGATCCAGCACGCGATCGCCGCCTGTCGCAAACGCGGGTTCGAATTCGAGCACGTCTGCTGTATTTATCCCGGCGTGCCGTTCATCCGCACGCAGGATGTGAGCGAGGCGCTGGCGCTGCTGATCGCGCATGGCGGCGAAGGCTACACTTTCCCGGTGACAGGCTTCCCCTCTCCGATCCAGCGGGCGTTGAAGCGGAAGGCGGACGGCGCGCTCGAACCGTTCGACACGCGCCATGTCGGCACGCGCACGCAGGATCTCGAACCGGCTTTCTTCGATGCGGGCCAGTTTTACTGGGGCGCGGCGGAGACCTGGCTTTCGGGTGCGAACGTCCATGCCAACGCCCGGTCAATCATCCTGCCCGAATGGCGCGTGGTCGATATCGATACGCCTGCCGATTGGGAACGCGCCGAGGCATTGTTCAAAGCCTTCTCTCCCGAGGGATGAGGCGATGAAGGTCGCCATCCGTGCGGACGCTTCGGCGGCAATCGGCACAGGCCACGTGCGCCGCATGCTCTCGCTCGCCAAGGCGCTGGCGGCGGCGGGCGCCGAGGTTGTTTTCGTGACCCGCGCACTCGGCATCGATACCGGCGCGATGATTGCGCGCGACGGCTTTGCGGCAAGGCTGCTGCCCGCGCCAAATGCACTCGCCCAGAATCTGCCAACCTCGTGCGATCCCGCGATCCCGCATTCCAGCTGGAGCAGGGTGACGCAGGAGCAGGACATCGCAGATACCATCGCCGCCTTGCGCGATTGGGCGCCTGCGCGCGTTATCGTCGATCATTATGCCTTCGATGCGCGCTGGCACGGCGCGGTCAGCGATGCCCTGGGGGCGGCGGTAATGGTCATCGACGATCTTGCCGACCGCGATCTGGGCGGGCGCTGGGTGGTCGATCACAATTATCACCCCGATCATCGCGCGAAATACGAGGCGCGCATTTCAGCTTTGACCCGGCTGCTCGCCGGGCCGCAATACGCGCTGATCGACCCATCCTATGCCGATGCACCGCGTTATAAATTCCATGACAGCGTGCGTTCGATCGGGGTCTTCATGGGCGGCGTTGATCTGGGCGGGGATACGCTCGCAGTGCTGGACGCGATCGAGGCTGCTGGCTGGCGCGGCCCGGTCGAAGCCGTGGTCACCGCGCACAATCCGGCGCTCGCTGACATCGCGCGCAGGATCGCCGACTGGCCCGGCGGGGTGCTGTCGCAGGATCTGCCCAGCCTCGCAGACTTCTTAGCCCGGCACGATATTCAGGTGGGCGCGGGCGGCGGCGCGATCTGGGAGCGGTGCTGCATCGGCCCGCCGACCATCGGGCTGGTCTGCGCCGACAACCAGACCAAAAGCATTCCCCATGGCGATGCGGCGGGCTTCCTGGTGGGGATCGATCACATGGGCGATCCGCCGCGCCGGAGCGAGGCGCTGGTCGCTGCGCTGCGCGATCTGATCGCCTCGCCCGCCCGGCGCCGCGCGCTCAGCGAGGCGGCCAAGCAACTGGTCGATGGACGCGGGGCGATGCGCATTGCACAACTGCTCTTGAAAGAGGATTAGAGCGCCATGGCATGCCGGTTGCGAAATGTGCGCGAACACGATCTCGAAATGGTGCGCGGCTGGCGCATGTCACCCGAAATCACGCGCTACATGTACACCGATCCTGATATTCCCCTGCAGGACCAGAGCCGGTGGTTCGCGCAGGTCAGCGCCTCACCGCGCGACCGGGTGTGGATCATCGAGCTGACCGACGGCGATATCCCGGTCGGCCTGATGAGCCTGACCGATATCGATCACACGCATCGCCGGGCCTGCTGGGCATACTACATCGCCGATGAACGCGCGCGCGGCAAAGGGCTTGCCAAATCGCTGGAAATCAACATCTACCGTTATGTGTTCGAAGAGCTTGGCTTCAACCGGCTGGGGTGCGAAGTGCTGGCCTTCAACGACCGAGTGGTGTCGATCCACGAAAAGTTTGGCAGCAAGGTCGAGGGCGTGCTGCGACAGCACATTCGCAAGGGCGACGATGTGCACGACGTCGTGCGCATGGCGGTGCTGGCCAAGGACTGGCCCGCAATTCAGGAAAAATTTGCGTCCGAACGGATCGCGATTGAGGACCAGAGCTGATGCAAACCAACGCCATGCACATCAATGGACGCCCCATCGGCCCATCGCACCGCCCGTATCTGATCGCGGAGATGAGCGGGAACCACAACCACTCGCTTGACCGCGCGCTGGAGATCGTGACCGCTGCGGCGAACAGCGGCGCGGATGCGATCAAGCTGCAGACCTACACTGCCGATACGATCACGCTCGACCATGACGGGCCGGGCTTTGTCATCGAGGATGAGGACAGCCTGTGGAACGGCCGCCGCCTGCACGAACTGTATCACGAGGCGCACACGCCGTGGGACTGGCACGCCCCGATCATGGAGCGCGCGCGCGAGCTTGGCATCGATTGCTTTTCCTCGCCCTTCGATGCGAGCGCGGTCGATTTCCTCGAAACGCTGGACGTGCCCGCTTACAAGATCGCGAGCTTTGAGGTGATCGACCTGCCGCTGATCCGGCGGGTGGCGCAGACGGGCAAGCCGATGATCCTTTCGACCGGCATGGCGAGCGTGGTCGAAATCGGGGAGGCCCTGCGCACATGCCGCGATGCGGGCAACAATCAGCTGTGCATCCTCAAATGCACCAGCACCTATCCCGCGACCCCTGCAAACACCAATATCCGCACCATCCCCAACATGCGCGCGACGTTCGGATGCGAGGTCGGCCTGTCGGATCACACGATGGGCACCGGCGTTGCGGTGGGCGCGACGGCGCTGGGCGCTGTCCTCATCGAAAAGCACTTTACGCTGGCGCGCGCCGATGGCGGCGTAGACAGCGCGTTCAGCCTTGAACCCGCCGAATTAGCAATGCTGCGCGAGGAAACCGAGCGCGCGTGGCAGGCGCTGGGCGAGATCACCTATGGCGGCACTGCGGCAGAGGAGGGATCGCGCCAGTTCCGCCGCTCTTTGTATGTGGCGCGCGACATGGCGCTAGGAGAGGCGTTCACGGCTGAGAACCTGCGCTCGGTACGGCCCGGTTTCGGGCTTGAGCCGCGCCATTACGATGTCCTGCTGGGCAAACGGGTGAACCGCGCGCTGACCAAGGGCACGCCGGTCAGCTGGGATCAGATCGCCTGAAGCCATGCCATACAGCGTCCTCATCATCGGCTGCGGAGCCATTGCAGGCGGATACGACGCGGAGCGTTCGCCCGATGACTGGCCGCTGAGCCACGCCGGAGCAATCGCGCGCGATGACCGGTTTGAACTGGCCGCGTGCGTCGATCCCAACGATGCGGCCCGCGCGAGCTTTACGGAGCGATGGGCAGTGCCGGTGGCCGCTGCGGATGTCGATGCGCTGGCGGCGGAGCCGGGAGCGTTCGACCTGATTGTCGTGGCCTCGCCCACTGCAACCCACGCGCAAAACCTTTCCACAGCACACGCGATGCGGCCCCGGCTGGTCTTCTGTGAAAAGCCGGTGGCCGATGATCTTGCCGATGCCAAACGCCTTACCGCTCAGTACGCCGGATCGGGCACGCCGCTTGCGGTCAACTACACGCGCCGCTGGGCACCCGATCTTGCCGAGTTTGCCAGCCAAATCGATGCGGGCTGGTGGGGCGAGTTGATCAGCGCGACCGGAACCTACACCAAGGGCATAGTGCACAACGGATCGCACGCAGTCGATCTGCTTCGTATGCTGGTGGGAGAAGTGGAACTGCATGGCGTCGGCCCCGCACGGCTCGACCACTGGCAACACGATCCCACCGTATCTGCCCTGTTGACCGCCCGGGATGGTGCGCCGGTCCATCTGGTTGCGGGCGATGCGCGCGCGCTGACGCAGTTCGAATTGATCCTCGCCTTTGAAAAGGGCGAAATCGCGATGCGCGACGGCGGGATGAGGATCGAAACGCGCAGCGTTGAATCGAACCCGGACTTTGCCGGTTACCAGCAGCTGGCCTTGCCGCAAAGCGTGCCGGGCCGCTATCCCGAAGCGATGATGCGCGCCTATGCCAATATTGCTGATAATCTGGCGGATGGCGCTGCACTGGCCAGCACTGGCGAGACCGCCCTGCACGCCCATGCGATCTGCGAAGAAATCCGCGTTCGCGCGCTCGAATCCCTGAAGAAAGACATTTCCGAATGACCGACACCCTCGCCCTTCACGGCGGCACACCCGTTATCTCCCGCACTCTCGAACCGTTCCAGTCGATGGGCGCGGATGAGGAAGCTGCCGCCGCGCGGGTGGTGCGTTCGGGCGTGCTGTCCGCCTATATCGGTGCGCCGGGTGAGATGTTCATGGGCGGCACCGAAGTGCGCAGCTTCGAGGCCAGGGCGGCGGAATATTTCGGGGTCAAATACGCGCTCGGCGTCAACAGCTGGACCAGCGGGCTGATTGCCGAAGTCGGAGCGATCGGCGTTGAGCCGGGGGACGAGATCATCACCACGCCCTGGACGATGAGCGCGACCGCAATGGCGATCCTGCACTGGAACGCGATACCCGTCTTTGCCGATATCGATCCGGCCACCTTCAACCTCGACCCCGCCAGCGTCGAAGCGCTGGTGACCCCGCGCACCAAGGCGATCATGGCGGTCGATATCTTTGGCCAGACTGCCGATGTGGCGGGGCTGCGAGCCGTCGCGGATCGGCATGGGCTGAAATTGCTGGGCGATACCGCGCAGGCGCCGGGCGCGATGGACGGGGGCACCCACACCGGCACTGGCTACGATATCGGCGGGTTCAGCCTCAATTATCACAAGCACATCCACTGCGGCGAAGGCGGCATCCTGGTCACCAATGACGATGCGTTGGCAGAGCGGCTGGCGCTGATCCGCAACCACGCCGAAAGCGTGATCAAGCCGACTGATCGTAGCCAGCTTGCCAACATGATCGGATACAATTTCCGCATGGGCGAGATCGAGGCGGCGATTGCCAGCGTCCAGCTGGACAAGCTGGAAAGCCGCGTCGCCGACCGTCAGCGCGTCGCGGCGGAGCTGAACGCGGGGCTGGCGGGGCTGGACGGGCTGACGCTGCCCTATGTGGCGGCCGGGGCAACGCATGTCTATTACGTCTACGGCATGACGCTCGATACCGCGATGCTGGGCGTATCGCGCTCGAAAATCACCGAAGCGCTGCGGGCAGAGGGCGTGCCGGGCGTCTCTCCGGGCTATCAGAATCTCCACCGCCTGCCGATCTTTACCGAGCAATGCGCCTATGGCACCGGCAACTTCCCGTGGAGCCTGCGTCCTGATCGCACCTTTGCCTATGGCGCGGGCACCTGCCCGGTGGCGGAGGAGTTGCAGGACACCAGCTTTCTCGGCCTTGCCGTGTGCGTCAACCAATTGCCTAGCGAAGATGTGGCCGACATCATCGCCGCTTTCCGCAAGGTGTGGGCCAATCTCGATGCGCTGGAGGGCTGATCGAGTGTTCACGCCGCTTTCGGGTGAGAAAGTGCGGCTGCGCGCATTTACGCCGGAGGATATTACCGATGCTCATATCGGGTGGCTGGGTGATGCGCAGGTCACGCGGTTTTCCAACCAGCGGTTCCGCACGCATACTCACGCCAGTTGCCGCGCCTATCTCGATAGTTTCGCAGCAACCGCCAACCTTTTCATCAGCGTGCGCGATGCAAGCAGTGACGCTGCCATCGGCACCATGACCGCCTATCGCAACCTTGATCATGGCACCTGCGATGTCGGCATCATGATCGGCGCACGCGATTATTGGGGCGGCGGTTACGGGCAAGAGGCGTGGAACCTCTTCACCGGCTGGCTGCTTGACCAGACGGATGTGCGCAAACTGACTGCCGGTTGCCTCGCCGCCAATGGCGCGATGATCACGCTGATGCAGCGATCGGGCATGGTGCCCGACGGAATGCGCGCTGGGCAGGAATTGCTCGACGGCGAACCAGCCGATATTGTGCATTATGCCCGCTTCTCAGGCGCAAATGGGGCAGATTGAAGCCTCCCCCATCGACGCTCTGCCTCGCCCGTTGGCGGTGGCTGTGCATGATGCGGGCGCGGCGAACATGATCGCTGCATGGGCCCAAGCCGCCGATACCCCGCCCGACCGCGTAATCGCCGCTGGCCCTGCGCTGGCGATCTGGCGCGAGCGATTTGGCGAAACCATGCCGGTCACTTCCGACCCGCAAGCGCTAGACGGCATGGCCTGCCTGCTGTCGGGCACCGGCTGGGCCAGCGATCTGGAACATTGCGCACGGCAGGCGGCGGCGCGCGCGGGGCTGCACTCGGTCGCGGTGGTAGACCATTGGGTCAATTACGCCATGCGGTTCGAGCGGGCAGGAACGGTGCAATTGCCCGATGCGATCTGGGTCGGCGATGCGGACGCTGCGCGCATAGCGAGCGCCACCTTTCCCGATACGCCGGTGATCCAGCACTCCAATCTCTATCTCGCGCAGCAGGCGCGCGCGGCAGGGCCGGTGCCAGTGGATGGCGACGTGCTGTTCCTGCTCGAACCCGCGCGCAGTGACTGGGGCGCTGGCCGGGCGGGTGAATTTCAGGCGCTCGATTACCTGATGGAGCGCGGCAGTCTTGCCGGAATTGCGCCCGGCACCCCCGTTCGCATTCGCCCGCATCCCTCCGATCCACCGGGCAAGTATGACGAATGGTTGCGCAGCCATCCCGCAGCCACGCTCGACACCGCGCCGGATATGGGCGCTGCGCTGATCGGCGCGCGCTGGGTGGCGGGGCTGAATTCCGCAGGGCTGGTGATCGCGCTCGAAGCCGGGCGGGTGGTCATCTGCGCCTTGCCCCCGCACGCCCCACCCTGCGCGCTGCCCCATTCCGGGATTGCTCGGCTTTGCAAACTATAGCCAAACCGCAGTTTCTCAGCCAAGGCGCGCGCAACGGGGTCTGGGGGCTGACCGCACACTAACAATGCTTTTTTCCGACGGAACATTCTGGCTGTTCTTCCCGCTGGTCGTGGCGCTGCTGGCCGCGAACCGGGCGTCCTTGCGTTCGGTTACGGTGCAGAACGCGATCCTGCTGGGCGCGAGCTATGTCTTTTATGGCTGGTGGGACTGGCGTTTTCTCGGGCTCATCGCGGTCAGCACACTGATCGATTACGTCGCCGGGCTAAAAATGGAGAGGCACGAAAAAGGGACTGCCGCGCGCCGCCGCTGGCTGCATCTGTCGGTCGCGGCCAACCTTTCGCTGCTCGGGTTCTTCAAGTATTTTGGGTGGTTCACAGGAGAACTGAAATCCGGGTTGAGCGCCGGCGGGTTGCAGGCAAACTGGGATACGCTCGACATCATCCTGCCGGTCGGGATTTCGTTCTACACACTGCAAACGCTCAGCTATTCGATCGATGTGTATCACGGGCGCATCCGGGCAGAGCCGAACCTGCTGCGATACGCCACCTATGTCGCGTTCTTCCCGCAACTGGTCGCCGGCCCGATCGAGCGGGCAAAGGCGCTGATCCCGCAATTTGCGCAAGTCGCACGGCCAGCCTGGGAGCCCGCCTATGAGGGAGTGCGCCTGATCATTGCCGGACTGTTCCTGAAAGTTGTCATCGCCGACAATCTGGCCCCTTATGTCGATGCCGTGTTCTCCGGTTACGCCGCGCTGGACGGGGGCGCGCTGATGCTGGGAGCGGTGTATTTCTCGATCCAGCTCTACGCCGATTTTGCCGGCTATTCCTCGATCGCGATCGGGCTGGCTTCGATCATGGGATTCCGGCTGTCGACCAACTTTTCGACACCGTTCCTTGCCTGCTCGATGCGCACTCTGTGGCGCAGGTGGCATATCTCGCTGTCGCAGTTCTTTCGCGACTATGTGTATTTCCCGCTGCGGGCGGGCAGTCCCGGCCAATGGCGCATCGGCTTTGCCTATATGGCCACGTTTCTCGTCAGCGGCCTGTGGCACGGGGCAAACTGGACGTTCCTCGCGTGGGGGGCGATGCACGGCGTGTTGCTGATGATCGAGCGGGGATGGCGTTCTTCGTTGACGCTTGGACAAGCGGGCTGGATCGGCCTGATGGGGTGGGCTTACACATTCGGCTTCTTCACGCTTTCGATGATCCTGTTCCGCAGCCCCGATATTGCCACCGCCGCGCATTACGCCGTGCGCATGGTCACCGAATTCGGTATCCCGCAAAGCCAGCGTTCCGGCCTTGTGTTCGTTGCGCTCTCGTTTGCGGTGGACGCTTTGTGGTATGAGCGCACGCGGCTCGATCGGGGCTTGCGGCTCGATTGGCTGGGCGTCAGGACGAGAGATCTTACGGAAATGATGCTTTTCGCATTTGCGCTGATATTGGTCCTGATCAACGCAACCACCCGGCAGGAGGCAAATGCCTTCATCTACTTCCAGTTCTGAGACGCGCCTCTCTGACGCAAGCAGGCCGCAGGCGTGGCTGGCAGCCTTGCTGGCGTGCGTCCTCGGCATCGTATCGCTGGGCATAGGGGCATGGCTGGTCGTGCCGCTCACTCCAGTCAGCAGCGAGCGGTATCTCGCCGCAATTGAGGATCACGTCGATATGCTCGCGCGGTCCAAGGGGCAAAAGGGCCGGATCATATTGCTGGGCGGATCGGGCGCGGCGTTCTCGATCTCGGCACAGGACCTCGGCCGGTCGCTCGATCGCCCGGTGTACAATGGCGGCATTCAGGCGAGCATCGGCATCCGCAACCTGATCGACCTGTATCTGCCGCACCTCGATCCTGAGAACGATCTGATCGTGCTGGTGCCGGAACTGGCGCTGCTGGCAGATGATGCGCGGTATTCGGTGACGTGGTGCGATGTCATCTATCTGCTCAAGGACGTGAGCCTGCTGGCGCGCGAGCCGCGCTGCGCGCCCAACATCCTGGGACGCACTTGGGAAGAGGTGACATATCACTACACCGGCGCGCGAGAGGATGATCCAGTCTATCGCCGATCTGGCTTCAACGCGGTGGGCGATCTGACATCGCACCTCGACATTGATCGGACTGCCCCTAATCTTAGCGGTTATACCTTGCCCGAAATTCCGCCAGAAAATCTTGATCGCTTTACCAGTTACATCCGGAATACCCTGATCGCGCGGGGTTTTGAGGTGGCGTACATCCCGGCGGCAATGCCGGGGCCTGCGTGCCGCAACCCGGCGGTGGATGCATTTGTCGCGCAATTATCGGCGCTGACCACAGGAGATGTGCCCGATCCCGCAATCGATCGGTTCTGTTTGCCAGACGAGATGTTTTTCGATGGCTCAGAACACCTCAATCGGAATGGACGGCGAATTCAGACCGAAAGCGTGCGTGCTATGCTTGCGGTTTTGGACGCAAGGTGACAGATGCGCGTCCGTTGGCGCAATCGCCGCCATAAATAGCAAATCGCACAGGGTGAAGACTGGCAGCACCAATGAAATATTGCAGCAATTGCCTTCAACCCGATACGCGCCCGAACACCGTTTTCACATCCGCGGGCATCTGCCCGGCCTGCGATTACTGGGACCGGCTGCGTGATGTTGACTGGCAGGAACGCTACGAGATTCTCGAAGACCTGCTGAGCCGGTATCCGCGCCGCCCCGGCCGCCACTGGGACTGCATCATCGGGGTTTCGGGCGGCAAGGATTCGACCCGGCAGGCGCTGTGGGTGCGTGACAAGCTGGGCCTGCGCCCGCTGCTGGTCACGCTTTCCTATCCGCCTGAACAGATCACGCAGCGCGGGGCCGACAATATCTCCACCCTGATCGAACACGGTTTCGATGTGGTAATGTCCGCGCCCGCGCCCGGTGTGTGGCAGGGACTGATGCGCGCGGCATTCGACCAGTTTACCAACTGGGCGAAATCGACCGAGCTGGCGCTGTTCGCCTCTGTCCCGCAATTGGCGATCCGGTATGACATTCCTCTGATCCTGTGGGGGGAGAACCCCGGCCTCCAGCTGGGCGATCTGAAAACGCTGGGCAAGACCGGCTATGACGGCAACAACCTGCGCAACATGAACACGCTGTCGGGCGCGGCGCTGGACTGGATGCTGGAAACCGGCGTCGATCTCAAACAGCTGATCCCGTACCAATATCCAACGCTCGATGAATTTGACCGGCACCAGTTGCAGATCGTTTATCTCGGCTGGTTTCTCGGCGATTGGTCGCTGACCAACAACGGCATGTATTCATCCGCCAACGGCCTGAAAGTGCGCGATGATCCGGTCGAGAACACGGGCGATCTGCGCGGAGTGACCTCGCTGGATGAAGACTGGGTCACGCTCAACCAGATGATCAAATACTACAAGTTCGGCTTTGGCCGGGTGACCGATTACTGCAACGAGGAAATTCGCCACGGCAATATGACGCGCGAAGACGGCATCGCGCTGGTCAGCACCTACGACGACAGCTGCTCGGATGAATATATCGCGCAATTCTGCGACTATATCGGCATCGATACGGAAGCGTTCTGGGCGCAGGTTCATGCATCGGTGAACAAGGATCTTTTCACGATCCACAACGATGGCCGGATCGAACGCAAATTCGAAGTCGGGGTGGGCCTGTGAAGCGGCGCACCATCGGCATCGTCGATTATGGCGTGGGCAATCAGGCGAGCGTATGGCGCGCACTGCACCGGCTGGGCTACCGCTGCCGCGTGTCGAGCGATCCGGCCAAGCTCGATGAAACCGACATCCTCGTGCTGCCCGGTGTCGGATCATTCCCGGCAGCGATGGAGCAATTGCACGCACATGATCTGGTCGATTACCTGCGGCAGTCGGCGCGCGGGGGAAAGCCATTTGTGGGCCTGTGCCTGGGGATGCAATTGCTGGCCGAAAAATCGCGCGAACACGGGCTTACCGCAGGGCTCGGCCTGATCCCCGGCGAAGTGGTGCCGTTTCCCGGCGGTGGTTGGCACATTGGCTGGAACGCGATCGAGCATGTTGGCGATGATCCGCTGTTTGCGCAATGCGACGGGATGGCGATGTATTTCAACCACAGCTTCATCTTTGACGCTCCGCAAGAATACCGCGTCTATGCCGCGCGCACCGATACGCGGTTCCCGGTAGGGGTGCGGCGTGGAAATCTGGTGGGGATGCAGTTCCACCCTGAAAAAAGCCAGGATGCCGGCCAGGCGCTGTTGCGCACGCTGGTAGAGGGGCTGTGCCCATGATCAAGAAACGCCTTGTCGGAGTGGTCACGGTGCGCGGTGGCTGGGCGGTGCAATCGTTCGGCTATGGCCGTTACCTTCCGCTGGGCCGGCCCGAAGTGCTGGTGCAAAACCTCGATCGCTGGGGCGCGGATGAAATCATGCTGCAATGTATTGATCGCAGTGGCGGCGATATCGGCCCCGATTTCGACCTGCTCGACCGCGTGGCAAGGCTGGGTATTGCGACGCCGCTGATCTATTCGGGCGGCATCCGCAACGCAAACGATGCCCGTGCCAGCGTCAATATCGGGGCCGACCGGGTGTGCGTCGATGCACTGCTGCACGATAATCCCGATGCGGTTGCGCAGATGGGCTATCTGCTCGGCGCGCAGGCGGTGATCGCGGCCCTGCCGCTGAGCGTCGTGGACGGCGCGGTGCTGTGGCGCGATTATCGCATCGGGCGCGACGCCCCCCTCTCGCCCGAAGTGATTGCACTGCTGAACGAGGGCGCTGTATCCGAGGCGCTGCTGATCGACCACGCACACGAAGGACATCCCGGCGCATTCGATCCCGCGATCCTTGACTGCGGGCTGGCGGACAATGTCCCGCTGATCGCGTTTGGCGGCATTTCCGATACGCAGGCGATGAAAGGCCTGCTGAAACGGGACGCGATCGTCGCCATCGCGGTCGGCAATTTCCTCAGCTATCGCGAACATGCGGTGCAAGCCTATAAAGAGGCGCTGTTCGATGTGCCGGTGCGGCCTGCGCACTACAATCGCACGGTGTATTCATGAACATTTCCGCTCCCGAACAAAGCTGTAGCCGCTGCCTCTACACGTCACGCCATGCGCTGGGTCTGGTGATCGATGATGAGGGCATCTGTTCGGGCTGCCGCATCCACGAGGAGAAGGACCGGCTCGATTTTGCCGAGCGGTTCGAGACGCTCAAACGCATCGTTGATCCCTACCGCGCAAAGGATCCTCGCAATTACGATTGCATCGTGCCGGTCACAGGCGGGCAGGATTCGCATTTCATCGTGCACGTGGTGAAAGAACAGCTCGGCCTCAACCCGCTGCTGGTCACCTACAACAAGTATTTCAACACGCCGCTGGGCATCCGTAATCTCGCCAATCTGCGGATCAAGTTCGATTGCGACATCCTGATCCAGAACGTCAATCCGGTCTCGATCAAGAACATCACGCGCACCACCTTGCGCATGTTTGGCAGTCTGCACTGGCCGTGCCTTGCCGGGCAGACGGTGTTCCCGGTGCAGACCGCCGTGCGGTACAAAGTGCCGCTGATCATCTGGGGCGCGCATCAGGGGCTTGAGCAGGTCGGCATGTTCAGCCACGGACACGAGGTCGAAATGACCCGCCGCTATCGCCGCGACCACGATCTGATGGGGCATGAGGCGGACGATCTGCTGTCGCTTTTCGATACGCTGCGCGAAGAAGACGTGTGGCAGTTCCGCTATCCCGACGATGCCGATCTGGCGCAAGTGGGCGTGCGCGGCATTTATCTGGGCAATTACATCCGCTGGGATCCCAAGGCGCAGCACGAACAGATGGTCGCCACCCACGGCTATCAGGGCGCGCGGTTCGCCCGCACGTTCGGCACCTATGATTACGTCGATTGCTACAATTACATGGATCTGCACGATCACCTGAAGCTGGTGAAGCACGGATATTCCAAGGTGACCGACCACGCCTGCCGCGAAATCCGTCACGGACGCCTGACGCGCAAGGGCGCGCAGGCGCTGGTCGCGCATTACGAAGTGCAGCCGCCGGTGCATCGCAAATTGTTCGAGGAATGGCTGGGGGTGACGCGCGGCGGGCTCGATTTCATCATCGACCAGCACCGCAATCCGGCAATCTGGGAAGAGGTGCAGCCCAACCGCTTTGAACGCCGTGTGGCCAGCGATCCGGGAGCCGAGGACCGTGCCGCTGTAGAAGCCGCGCTGAGCTTTGACGCGCATGCCCCGCTCGATCGCGGGACCGGGCATGGCTACATCACCATCGGCAAGGGGTATCCGCTATGAGCGAGCCCGCCAGGTCCGGCAAGCCGATCATCCTTTGCTTTGCCAGAGGATATCAGGCTGAATTCTTCCCCCACCTCATCGATGATCGCTACGACACCATTTTCGTCACGTTGACGCGCGAGGAAGCGAACCGGGTGCGGGCCGCAGGGCAGTATGTCACCGCGTGTTTCGAGGATGACTTCGCCACAATCGCTCCCGCTCAGGTGCCGGAAAACTACCTCTACCGCTCGTTTGTTGCTGAACGCTTTCTTGGGCGTTATGATCATGAACGGCGCATCGAAATCCTTGGCAAGGCCATCGCATTCTGGCGCGGCCTTCTTGATCGATATCAACCGATGGCCGTTCTCAATGAACTGGTGGCGATAGAGATCTCCGAGGTGCTGCTGATAGAGTGCCGGGCGCGCAGCATCCGTTATCTCGCCGCAATGCACAATGTGGTGCAGGATCTGTTTTACTGGCTGCCCGATCCCATGACGCTGTCTGGGCGCACCTATGACTTTCCCGTTCCTGGCCCAGATGCCATTGCCGCAGCCGACCGCTATGTCGATGAATTGCTGCAAAAAGATTTTCAGCCGTTTTACGTCCGCAACCTTGCGAGCCGCCGCGCGCTCAAACCGCTAGCTGTTGGCGTGGTCAAGTCATTGCAATGGTGGTGGCGCGACCGCGCCAGTCGCAAAGGGCTGTTCCGGTACGAAACCTACAGCGAAGAATATGGAAAACGGATCGAGGTTTTCGTCGCCAGCTTCCTGCGCCAGTACGACACTCTGGAGGCAATCCCCAAAACAACCGAGATCGTTTTCTACCCGTTGCATCAGGAGCCTGAGGCGACGCTCAATTACATGAGCGAGTTCAATGCCAATCAGGTCGCGACGATCGAGAACATCCTTAAATGCCTCGGGCCCCATCAGCTACTGGTCGTGAAAGAGCACCCGGTCGACAAGGGTGCGCTGCTGCGACGCAAGTTCCGCGAGCTGCGCGACAGTCATTCAGCCTTGCGGTTCCTTCCAGCCGAGGTGCCCGGTCGCGTGGTGCTCGCACGGTGCGAACGAGTGGTCACGCTTGCAAGCACGGTTGGCTGGGAGGCCGGGCTGCTGGGCAAAAGCGTAAGCGTGCTGGGTGAATGTTTTTACGATGCGCTGCCCGGCATCCGGATGATTGAAACGTGGCCACAACTGCGCGAGGCGATGCGTACTCCGATTGCGGATTTGGAGCAGGTCGACCCGGCACATGCGCGCGGCTATGTGGCTGCGATGGTCGAAAACTCCTTTCCCGGAAATCCCTTCCCCCATGCAGGTCTGTACTCGCCCGAAAACATCGCCCGCATCTGCGATGCGGTCGCCGTCGGCGCGGGCCTAGTTTCCGCAGAGGCTGCGGCCTCCTTGGGATGTCGCCAATGAAACGCCTGCTGCATACGTTGTGGTTCATCGAACCCAATATTCGCCTGACGATGCGCTGTTCTACTTGGTGCCACACGCGCGTCCCGCTGTTTGGGCGGTTCCTGGCGATGATGCTTGACCGGACCTTGCTTTGGCGCTTCTCACTGGATGTGACATCCTACCGGGTGAAAGTGCGCGAACTCAAGATTTCGCATCCCGCAGGCGTCCTGCTGGGCGGCAACGGCATCGTTTCCAGTGGCAGGGTGGCGATAATGGCCGGAGTCAAATTCGTCGGGCCGGCTCCCGATAACCCCGCCTATCTTGCGCGCCATGCGACTGGCGACGTGTTCAGGCTGGGCGATAATGTCGTGATCGGGGCCAACAGCGTGGTGATCGGTCCAATTGACATTTGCGACAATGTGGTGATCGGGGCGATGTCGATGGTCAATCGTTCCATTCTGGAGCCGGGAACCTATGTTGGCGTTCCGGTCAAACGGATCGGGACCGAAGTGCCGAATGACGCCTGGGTCGCAGGCTGAAGGGAAAAACTAGGCTATGGCAACCGCATATATCCGCGAGACGGCTTCGTTCCTGCGCTGGCGACTGGTGCCGGTGCGCAAGCTTGGGAAGGTCAGAAACCGGATCACACGCTCCCACGCCGCGCCTATTTTGCCGCCCGGCGCACTGCCGTTCGATCCCGTGCGTCTCGAACACTTGCAGCGCGATGGATATTGCCGCGCACAACCGCTCGATCCCGCAGCACTGGATGCCATTCGCGCGCTCTATCTGCCGCGCACCGAGGCCGTAGTCCCGCGCCATGCGGGCCATCCGTTCGAGAATATCGCACGAGCGGGTGATTTCAACGCTGATAACCCGCTGTTCAGGTTTGCACTGTCCGATGAAGTGCTCGGCGCGGCGCAGGCCTATTTTGATGGAGCATTCCGGTTCGACAGCATTCAGGTGTTGCATTCCTTCCCCACCGATGGCCCCCTGCGCGCCAGCCAGCACTGGCACCGCGATTACGGAGACAGCAAATCGCTGCATTTCGTGATGTATCTGAGCGATGTCGAGGATGAGCGGGACGGCCCTTTCGGATTTGTCGACAAGCAAACCAGCCGCCGGGTCAAACGCTCGCCGATCATCCGCCGGCTGACCGACGACCAGATTGCCGCCGAAATCGGCCATGACCGTCACGAAATTGTCTATGGCAAGGCGGGCACGGCGATCCTGATGGATCCCGCGACGTGTTACCATTATGGCAGCCGCTGCAGCCGCCCGCGCACCGCAGTATTTGTCACCTTCAACACCGATGCCCCCTACACCGGGATGGTCGAGCCGCTGGCGAGCAGCCGGCAGCAGGCGGCCGCTGCGGCGCGGCTCATCCGGCCCGATTTGCCAGGTGCCTATCTGGATGCGATCCTGCAGGCCTAATCGGGCCATGCGCGCCACACTGCATCTTTTGAACTGCGCCGCCGGGCCATTGGAATGATGAATTCGCGCGGCACCTTCGTGTTCACCGGCGTTGTGATCAACGTGCTGTTGCTGGTGCGCGGCATACTGCTGATGGGCCTGCTCGATTACACCGGGCTGGGACTGATCGCACTGATGCAATCGGTGATCCTGTTTGCCGGGATGCTGCATTTCGGCCTGCTCAACGGTGGCTATCGGCTGCTTTGCCATGCTGGGCCGGATTATCGCCAGCGGATTGTAAATCTCGCATACTCCGTCTTCGGGGTGGTTGCGGTGGTGATCGCGATCGGCGTTATTCTGGTGATGAGCCAGCTTGACACGGCGTTGTTCCGTTTCGCTGCTGCGCTGTCCGGGCTGGCAGGGATCTGCACGCTTCTGCGATCATGGATGCTGAATGAAATGGTCGCCGCCGGAAAGCTGCGCGCGGCCAACCTTATCAATTCGCTGTCGATGGCGGTGTCGCTGGCTTTGCTTGGGCTGTACTGGCTTGATCCGGTGCTGATCGGAGTGATTTCGATCACGGCGCAGCCGGTGGTGTTTGTGCTGCTGGCGCTGGCATCGGGCGCGGTCCTGCGGCCCCGGCGGATGCAGGTTTCGCGCCGCATCCTGCAGGTGATCTACCGCGCTGGCTTCGTGTTGTTCCTGACCGGGCTGGCGGTGCAGCTCAACAGCCAGCTGGAACGCTGGTATGTTTCAGGCGAGCTTGGGCTGGAGGCACTGGGGCACCTGTACCTCGCATTCCTGTTCCTGACGCTGTTCCAGATCGTGCCGACGCTGTTCGATCAGGTTGTTCTGCCCACGATCGTAAGAGCATGGAAAGCGCGCGATTATCGGTTGCTGACGATCGAGATGCGCCGGTTGCTGCTGCTCAATTTCGGGTATTGCGTTGTGACGGTCGTGGCGCTGTGGCTGATTGCGCCGCTGTTGCTTGGGTGGGTATTGCCTGCTTATCTGCCGGATCTGCGCTGGGTTTATCTGATTGCACCTGGGGCGATGGCGCTGGCGATGGCGGGTCCGTTCGCGATCGCGTTCAACGTCGTGATCGATTACACCTGGTACATGATCGCCTATGGCGCGAGCGTGGTGGTGACCGGACTGGCGTTTGGCGCAGCGTGGTTGGCGGGCGATGTCTTCTCTCTGGATGGCGTAATCATCCTGCGCAGTGCGGTGAGCGGGTTGATGGCAGTACTGCTGGTTACGGGGTGGTGGCAGCTGACCCGGCGTCACCGCGAATTCCTGCTGTTTACACGCAATTGAACAGCCCGGCTGCAGGCCGTTTGCCATTGCCGCGCGCTTGATGCTCGTAGCCCAAGAGTGTAGGCGCGCTGCCTCAAGCTAACACGGCGCTTTTCAATGCTGCATTTTCGCATTCGCGATTACATTTCGATCCTGTTCTACCGGATGCTTGCGCCGTTTTTCGGGCGCATGGGCAGGGGCGTGCGGATCGTGCGGCCATTGCGCATTTTCGGCGCGCGTTATTGCGAATTCGGCGATGACAGCGTGCTGCAGTATGGAGCCTATATCGCCGTGCTAAAGGAGCATGCCGCAGACCCCGTGCTCAGAATCGGCGCGCGCACGATGATCGGCAATCATGCGCACATCGTCGCAACCCGGCGCGTCGAGTTTGGCGTCGGGGTGCTGACCGCCGACCGATTGTTCGTATCGGATAATCGCCACACATTCGAAGACCCCGATGTCCCGGTGCGCGATCAGGGGCATATGCAGCTGGCAGAGGTCACCATCGGCGATGGCAGCTGGGTGGGCGAAAATGTCTGCATATCGGGCGCGCGGATCGGGCGGCACTGCGTGATCGCCGCAAACCGCGTGGTGACGCGCGACATCCCCGATCTGTGCATCGCCGCCGGAGCGCCCGCGCGCATCGTCAAGCGGTATTGCACAGCTCGCGAGGGCTGGTACCGGACTGACGCCGCTGGAGAATTCAGCGAATGATCCGGTGGATCGCGCTGCTGTTGGCGGCTTTGATTGCAGTGACCGGGTGTTCGGGCGGAGGGGCCGACGTGGCCGCGCCGGATCCCGCGCTTGAATCGCCCGTGCCCGCGCCCGCCGTCACCGCAACACCACCGGGCGCGTCCACGCTGATCCGCGGAGAGGCTCGCATTTTGCGCGGAACCAGCGCGCAGCCCCTCCTGCATCCGATCCGCAAGATGCGCGCTGCTTACAGCTTTACCGAGGATGGTCGCCGGATCGATTACGACATCGACAAAGATCTGGTCGTCACCCCGACAGGCATTGCTCGCCCGCGCGGCTCAAGGGTGCCCGACTTTGACGATTATTCCTATTCCCCTCAGACGCCATGTGAGCGGTCGCTGCTTTCCGCCGAGTGCGCGCGCGCGATCCAGCGCTGCCCGGTCGGCGGTGAGCGTTGCCAGACCGATTATCGCGGGAACTCCACTTTCTGGTTCAGGTCCGAACCGCGCAATCCCGGCCTAAGTCTGAGTTATGTGACCTATTTCGATTACGAGGCGCACGTAGAGGACGCGAACATCCCCGCCCGTGCAATCCGCAGGAATATCGCCTCGGTCCTATGCCTTGGCGACAGCATCACCGCTGGCGCGCACACGGTCGAAAACTATGTGGAGGGCACAGACGGGCAAAGCTGGTGCGGGCACTTGCGCTCGATCCTCGGCCAATCTGCTACCGTGACCAATGCCTCGCTCGGAGGGGGCCGCATCGACGATATTCGCAAGGCATCCGCCATACAGCGCGGTGCTGCGCCCGATGTCGTCATCATCGCGGTAGGCATGAACGATCACGTCGCCGGGCCCGCTGGCCTGCAGGCCTTTGGCGAGGGGCTGGAAGCGCTCGCCAGAACCGCGCAGTCGAATGGGGCAAGCGTGCTGTTGGTGGGCTTCTTCCAGCAAAACCCGCTTTGGGTGGAGGAAGTGCCAGCCGATACGGTGGCCTACAATGAGAAGATCGCCGAAGTGGCGGTGCGACTGGATGTCCCGTTCATCGACATCGGCCGCGCTTTCGCCGAGGCGTCGCCAACGCAAGAACCCTATTATCACCTGACCGGCGATTACATGCACCACCCCAACAATTATGGTCAGCGCATCTATTTTTCGTTGTTGCTGCCCTATTTCCTCGATCGCCCGGTGCCCGCTTCAAGCATACCGGACTATGTCCAGGGGCCGTGGTCAAACCGTTAAGACAGGTGCGCGCCGATCAGCCCGCCTCGCCTTCCTTCTGGCGCTTGGCCTCCATTTTCGCGGCCATGGAAAAGCCCTTGCGCAGCCGCAGGGTTGGCTTTTCAACGAAGTGCCACGATGCCATCGCCAACAGCGTGACCGGCACAATCGCCATAAAAAACAAGGCGAAGGGATTCAGCACGCCCGTGCCGGCAACAATCGCCTGCTGGATCGGAAACCCGTAAAGGTAGATGCCATAGCTGTAATCGCCGCGGGAAAAGAGCGGAAGCTTGGGCATTTTCGTCGCGCCGATGAACAGCGCAACATAGGCGTAGAGCGGTATGGCGAGCGCCGAGCTCGCCGGCATCACCGAAAACACCGCTTCGGGCAGCACAAACCCGGATGCGATGATCAGCGCGACGCACAACCAGAACAGGGTTGCGGAATAGGGGATCCTGTCACGTTTCAGATACAGGACCGAACCGATCAGGAATTCAGGCACCAGCAGCGCGCCGGGATGGCTCGCCAAGCGCGTGAGCGCGGCCGGCGTGGCTTCGGGGAGAAACGGCGCGGCGGCGATGAACGCGACCATCGCAAGTGCCAGCACCAAGGTTCGCTTCCAATGGCTGACCCAGCCCAGGAAGATGAGCCCACTGATAAACACATAACAGCCCAGCTCAGGCGGGATCGTCCAGAGCGAGCCGTTGACCACGCCAGGCAGCGGATTATCCGCAAACACGCCGGGCAGGTAATAATGGATAAACCCGGCGATATTGGCGAGATAGGTGGCAGTTTGCGGGCTCGTGAGATACTCGCCCAATGGCAGCGTGGTGAACACCAGTCCAATCACCAAAATTGTGACAATGGTGTCAACCGCAAGCGCGGGGACGATCCGCAAGACCCGGCTGGCCACAAACTTGCCGAGCGACAGGCGCAGAGCGCTGCCGGTTACCAGAAAACCTGACAGGATGAAGAAGATCGGGATGATCGCCATCGTCGCAGTCCACAGGAAACCGGATGCCGCGGCCTCGGAATTGCCGTAGGTCAGCGGGAAACAATGACGCAGCACGACCGCAAAGGCGAGACCAACGCGCAGGACATCGAAACCCGGCCCGATACCGTTGTTTTCGTCCATGATCTGACCAATTGTTCGCATCGATCCGTTCCATTCAGCGCGATGTTTTCATGGCACTCTGAGCCTGCAATGCCAGCTTTCAACCGCATTCAGCGTGGCGGCGGGCAATGACAGCACTTGAATGCGCGAGCAAGTCCGATTGGTGCCGAACCCTCTGCAAAAGTGCTGTCGAATACCCTTCACCGATGTCAGGGTTTCGGTAGCCCTTGCCCTTTGCACCGCGAATGGTAGGGGCTTTGGCATCAGGAGAAACCACGCAATGGCTGCGCTCGCCCCGCCCCATCAGCCTGCATACCGTCAGGCGGGCCAGATCACCAATGAGGCGCTGCGCCGCGTGCTGCGGCAGGTGGCGTTATTTGCCGCGATCCTGATTTCCGGCGGATTGCTGCCGATCCCACGTATTCCGCTGTTGGCGGTGGTGCTGGTCCTGTGCTTTTCACTCAAAAGCCCCTTGCGGCTGTTCAAGGCCGAGTTTCTCGGCATCTGGGTGCTTTTGCTGTTGGTCGCCGCAGCCGCACTGGTGGGAGGTGACAATCTTCAGGTTCAACCGATGATTGTGCGCTATGCGAATTTCGCAGCAGGCTTGGCCCTGCTGCTGCTCTATATCGATGAACGCCGCAGCACCCTGGTGGATGACCTGTACTGGATCTTGAAACTCATGGCGTTTCAGGCGGTGCTCACACCGGTAATCGTGATCTTGCTGGCTGATTATCAATCGACGTTCGTGGTCAACGACTCCACCTATTACACCGTCGGTTATGTCTTTACCTATCACGATCTGTCGGGCAGCAATGCCCTGCTGAAACGCCCCGACGGGTTCTTTTTCGAACCGGGCGTCTTCCAGTTTTACCTCAATCTGTTTCTGCTGATCGTGCTGTTCATGCGCAAGCAGCGGTTGTTCGACATCGCGCTGGCTGCGCTGGCAGTCATCGCCACGCAGTCCACCACCGGTGTCATCATTCTGGCGCTGCAATTTGCCATCGCTTATTTTGTGTGGCTGCGGACCGCGAACCGGTCCCAGAAATTGGGCGTATTCGTGTTTGTCCCGATCATGCTGCTGCCGCTGGAGGCGTATATGACGTACAATGTGACAGAAAAATTCTATGGCACGCTCAGCGGTTCTGCCGAGGCTCGCGAATACGATCTGCGCACGGGGATCAATGTTGCGCTGGAGCAGCCGTTGACCGGGATCGGCTTTGACTATGAGAAGTATTACGTTGTTGCCAGCAAGGTCGGCTATCGTGAAGCTGAACTGAGCCGGGAAAATATCACTGAACGCGGCAACACCAACGGGATCGTGGTGCTGTTCTACAGTCTGGGTATCCCGCTCGCGATCATCTTTCTGCTTGGCATTTTCCGGCAGCGGCTGTTCAAACCCGGATTGCTGATGGCAGCGATTGCGATACTTTCGCTCATTTCGGAATCGCTCTCGTTCACGCCAGTGTTCCTGATGCTGGCCTTCAGCGGACTGCTGATCCAGTCGCGCCGGGTTAACTCGCTGCTGGGCGGGCAGCGGTCCGCTGTCGGCGCCCCCGTCGGCAAACGCAGCTGACCACCGTTTCCTGGCGCACCTATGGCCCGCATCCTGTTCATCGGCATGGATTTCTATGACTATGCCAGCCGCATCGGCGCCGCGTTCGAACGGCTAGGGCACAGCGTCGATTTCCACGCGATCGAGGACCGGAGCTTCGCTGCGAAAGCAGCGAAAAAGCTTGCCCCCGCCGCCTATGAGGCGCGCCGCGCAGCCTACCACGACCGCCTGATCGAAAGCACCGCGGGCACAGAATATGACGTGGTTCTTTTTATTCAGGTCCACCAGATGCGCCATTCGGCGCTGGAACGGCTGCGCGCCCTGCATCCTGCTGCGCATTTCGTACTCTACAACTGGGATTCGCTGACCACTCACGATTTCCGGCCGTGGCTGAGGCATTTTGACCACCCCGCGACATTCGATCCCGATGATGCCCGCGCGCTGGGCATCGCCTATCTGCCATTGTTCGCAGTCCCCCGCTTCTTTGAAATCGATCGGACTCGCGCGCCAGAACGCGACCTTTATTTCGTCGGCGCAATCGGATCGATGAACCGGTTTGACGCGCTCGCGCGACTGCATCGGTTCTGCGAAGGTGCCGGGCTCAGTGCGCGGTTCCATCTCGTGTGCAGCCCGGTGGTGCGATTGCAGCTGTGGCGAGCGGGCAAATCCCTGCCCGGCGTGACTGGCGACAGCATCGATTTCGAAGGTATCGTCGCCATGATGGAAACCAGCCGCGCAACCTTCGATTTCGCCAATCACGCACAATCGGGATACACCATGCGCCTGATTGAAAATATGTGCGCCGGGATCAAGATCATCACTGAAAATCCCCGCATCCTCAATGAACCCTTTTATCGCCCGGACCGTTTCCTACTCGTGGACGGGCACGATTTTTCAGCCGTGCCCGATTTTCTCGCCACGCCCATCACCTCGCAGCCCGATGTCGCAGCGTTCCATGTCGACAATTGGGCTCGCCAACTGATCGAACGAACGGAGCATCGGCATGAGCGATGAGAGTTTTGACAAGAGCGAAGAGACCAGGGGCTTGCGTCAGACCATCGCCAAGGTGGTTCAGCGTCTGCGCTGGTACCGCTACAAGGTCAGCGGGTATGACATTCACCCAACCTGCGAGATCGAGCGCGGGCTGAATCTCGACCGGTATTTTCCGCAAGGCATCCATGTCGGCCCGCACACGATCCTCACCAGTCGGGTGACGATCCTCAGTCACAAACTGATCCCGCGCAAAAGCCTGGGCCGGTATGACGGCGAAAAGGTGCACACCTATATCGGCGAATGGTGCGTGATCGGCATTGGCGCGGTGATAATGGGCGGGGTGCGAATCGGCGATGAATGCGTGATCGGATCGGGCGCGGTGGTGACGAGGGACGTGCCATCGGGCAGCATCGTCGCGGGCAATCCGGCGCGCATCGTGCGCGAAGGGATCGAGATGGAAGGTCTGAAGCTCTAGCGCAGTTTCGCGGTCGAACCGTCCACATGAGTGCTAACTCACAATTGCAGCAATCCTGAGCCCCGGCTAAAGCGGCGGCCATTTCACGCACTATTACGAATCCGCGGCCTAATTTGTGGTGATCGCCGCGAAACAAACTGTCAGGGTAGAGAATACATGCACAAAACGGCACTGGTCTGCGGCGCAGGCGGCTTTATCGGCGGGCATCTGGTCAAGCGGCTGAAAGCCGAAGGGTTCTGGGTGCGCGGCGTTGACCTGAAGTTCAACGAATACGCCGAAACTGAGGCTGACGATTTCGCGATTGGCGATCTGCGCGATCAGCGGTTTGTGCGCGAAGTCATCGATCAGCGGTTTGACGAGGTGTATCAACTGGCCGCCGACATGGGCGGTGCGGGCTATATCTTCACCGGCGAAAACGATGCCGACATCATGCACAATTCCGCGACGATCAACCTCAACGTGCTGGATGCGTGTCACAAGCGCACGATCAAGCGGGTGTTCTATTCTTCGTCGGCGTGCATGTATCCCGAGCATAACCAGCTCGATCCGGACAATCCCAATTGCGCCGAAGACAGCGCCTACCCCGCCAATCCCGATAGCGAATATGGCTGGGAGAAGCTGTTTTCGGAGCGGCTGTATCTTGCCTATAACCGTAATCATGGGATGGAGTGCCGGGTTGCACGCTATCACAACATTTTCGGCCCGCAGGGCACGTGGTCCGGCGGCAAGGAAAAAGCGCCCGCCGCAATGTGTCGCAAGGTTGCCGAGGCGCCCGATGGCGGCGCGATCGAGGTGTGGGGCGATGGCAAGCAGACGCGCAGCTTCCTCTACATCGACGAATGCCTCGAAGGCACAGTGCGGCTGCTTCGCTCCGATTTCGAAGGGCCAGTGAATATCGGTTCGGACGAGATGATCCCGATCAATGGGCTGGCGGAAATGGCGATCGATATTTCAGGCAAGAAGGTGTCGACCAACAACATCCCCGGTCCGCTGGGCGTGCGAGGGCGAAATTCCGACAACCGCCTGATTCGCGAAAGGCTCGGCTGGGCGCCGTCGGAAACCCTGCGCGCCGGAATGGAGAAAACCTACGCTTGGATCGCCACCGAAGTGCAGCGCGACCACAATCGAAGGAAGGGCTGATGCCTCGCCTCAGCGCGTTTTCGCTTCGCTTCAGCTTGAGCAATTGGCTTGGCGCGGTGGGCAGTGTAGGGCCCGGCGTTTGAAAATGTTCAGCTGGTTGGCGAAGAACCAGGGATAATAAAACCGACATGAGTACCAAGAAAAACATCCTGCGTGTGGCGAACCGCCTCATCGCGCCTACGGGTGCGCAGCTTTACCGCGCCGGGATCGACATGGAATATGCGCTGGGCTGGCTGGCCCAAAAGAACAAGAAGGCGCGCGACCACGGAATTGCAAGCATTCTCGATTTGGGCGCAGCGCAGGGCAATTGGAGCCGCATGGCGCTGGATCTGTTTCCCGGCACCCGCATCGTCGGCGTCGATCCGCTGGAAGAACGGGTGCCATATCTCGAAAAGCTGAAGGCTGAAAACTCACGGTTCGACTATGTTTCGGCAGTGGCGGGCGGCGATGACGGCGGCACGGTGGAGCTGGCCGTGACCGACGATCTTGACGGGTCGAGCGTGCATGGCAGCGAGGGCAAGACCCGCACGGTATCGGTGCAGTCGGTCGATGGGATCGCGCAGCGCAAGGGGCTTAAGGGTCCGTATTTCCTCAAATTCGACACGCACGGGTTTGAACTTCCGATCCTCGAAAGCGCGGCCCACGTGCTCAAAGATACGCAATATATCGTGATGGAGGCGTATAATTTCCGCCACACTCCCGAAACCCTGCTGTTCCACGAAATGATCGCCTATCTGGGTGGAAAGGGCTTTCGCGTGAGCCACCTCGTCGATGTGCTCAACCGCCCGACCGATGGCGCGCTGTGGCAGGTTGACCTGATGTTCGCGCGTGATGACGATCCGGTGTTCAACAGCAATTCGTTTCGTCATGGCTGAAGCCGACCGCGCCCCGATTGCGCCGGCAATTCCGGCCAAGGCTTCGCCCGACCAGTGCGTCGAGGCGATGGGTTATGCCGTGTTCAACGAAGACCTCTCGCTCATCCCGCTCTCCCGCCCGTGTTCGACGATCCAGACGATCAGCCCGATCAGCTATGGCAATGCGACGCGCGACGAAACCTATTCGCACGCAATGCAGCGCGCCGACTATCTGTGCCTCGACGGGGTGTATTTCGGCCTGTCATCGGTCATCCTGAAGGGTGAGACGATGAAGCCCAATCAGGGGCCGGACATCTTCTATCACTTCATGCAGCGGTTGCAGGCGCAAAAGGGCCGCGTGTTCTTTCTGGGTGCGAGCCCCGCGACGCTCAAGAAAATGGAAGAGCGCACGACACGCGATTATCCCGATGTCGCGGTGGGCAGCTATTCGCCGCCGTTCAAGCCGGAATTTACAGCCCAAGACAACGACGCGATGATCGCCGCGGTCAACGCCTTTCGCCCCGATGTGGTGTTCCTGGGGATGACCGCGCCCAAGCAGGAAAAGTGGGGCTACCTCCACCGCGACCGGCTCGATGCCTGCATCGTCGCTGCGGTTGGCGGAGTGTTCGACTGGTATGCGGGCAACCGCAAAGAAATCCATCCGTTCTGGTGGAAGATCTACATGGCCTGGCTGATCCGCACGATTGACCGGCCCGAACTGCTCAAACGCTATCCGCAGATCGCGCTGTTCTTCTGGCATCTGCTGCTCGCGCGGGTCGGCATCAAGAGGTATCCCGAGAATGTCTGATACTCTGAAATTCGGGATCATCGGTGCTGGACGGATGGGGATCACCCATTATTCCATCGCCAATGCGCACGAACATGTGAAAATCACCGCTGTGGCCGACCCGTCAAAGCTGATCACGGCGATGCTGGGCAAATATGCCAAGGTTGCGACCTACAAGGATTACAAGGGGTTGCTGAAAGGCGAGGCGCTTGACGGTGTGCTTGTGTGTACCCCGCCTGCCTTCAATCCCGAAATCCTGCAGGCAGTGTACGAGGCCCGCCTGCCCGCCTTTGTCGAAAAACCGTTCGTGCTGAACGCCGCCGATGGCGCGGCTTTCGCCAAAAGTTACGACGCCGCCGGGATCATCAATCAGGTCGGCTATGTGAACCGCTGGAACGACATGTTTACAAAGGCCAAGAGCTTCGTCGATGAAGGGCTGCTGGGCCGCGCGTTGAGATTCCGCAGCGAAATGTTCAGCCCCACGATCACCCGCGACGTTGGCGATGCGGGCTGGCGCGCGAGCCACGCCAACGGTGGCGGTGCGGTGTTCGAAATGGCGAGCCATGCGATCGACCTGATCGCCTATTTCTTCGGCGCGCCGGGGCGCGTGGGCGGCACCAGCTTGTCGCAGGTCTATTCAAGACAGGTCGAGGATATCGTTTCCACCAGCCTGTTCTACGATGCCGGGCCGAATGCCGGGCTGGCAGGCACAATGTATGTGAACTGGTCCGACGCCAGCTTTCGCAAGCCGACCAACAAATTCGAAGTGTTCGGCAGCGAGGGCAAGTTGCTGGTCGATCAGCACGGAATGAAGATCCATCTGAAAGAGCCGAGCGAGCGCCATGGGCTGAAGGCGGGCTGGAACCAGCTTTACATCACCGATGTGCACTCCAGCGTGCCGTTCTACGTGCGTGGGATCGAATACACCGCGCAGCTTTATGATTTCGTGGCGGCGATCAGAGAGGGCAAACCGGTGCGCTGCACCTTTGCCGATGCGGCGCAGAACCTGCGCGTGATCGAACAGATCTTTGCCGACGATGCGCAATTGCGCCGCGCCGGGCAAAAGGCGCACGGGGGAGTTGCGGCATGAGCACATCTGCGAAATACCACCAGCCGATCGACCGGATCATCTTTGGCGACAACCAGTTTTTCGGCATCAATCACATGAGCCAGGACAGGGCGCAGGAACGCGCCGAACGCTTTGCCAAGCTCGAAAACGTCATGGCAGTCTATAACCACGCCATTGATGCCGGGATCGATGCGATAATGCTCAACAGCAATGACCGCGCGAGCGGGATTTGCGACGCTTTTCGCAGCGACCCCGCCAGATACGGCCATCTGAAATGGTACCCATCCATCCCCTATCCGCACAAATATGCAGCGATGGTAAACGACAAGGGGATGGTCGGCGCGGTGCAGGAAATCCTGTTTGCCAGGGGTGCGAAATCCGCTCTGGGCAAGATGGTGCGCGGCGCGAGCGCGGTCGCCACGCTCGACGCGGTCAAGCTCATGAAAATGCTGATCGATGAGGAAATGGCGATCTATGACGGGCTGGATGTGCGCTGCGTATTCCTGCAGAACATCATCACCGATCTGATGCTGGGGTATGACGTGCCCGATCCCTTCATCGCCTATTGCGACTATGTCCGCCAACGGTTTGGCGCATGGCCGGGCCTGATCACGCAGAACCTGCCATTCCTGCGCGCAAAGCTTCAGGAATGGGGGATCGAGGGCGTGGTGATCTGCGCCTCCGTGAACAAGATCGGCTATCTGATGTCGCCGGGCGTCTCCGAATACGAGGCAGACCTGGCCGCCAATGACGGGGCGAAATACCCCATCATGGCGATGAGCACTCTGGCGAGCGGTGCGGTGCCTGCGCCCGAAGCGTATGAATACATCAACCGGCTCAACATCCAGTCGGTCGTCTTTGGCGCATCCTCGCCCGGCAATATCCAGCAGACCGTCTCGCTGATCTCGCCCAAACCCATTGGCGCCGCGCTTCAATCCGAGGCCGCCGAATGAACATTCTTATCACTGGCGGCGCGGGCTTTATCGGATCGCGCCTCGCCCTGCGGCTGGCGGGCGACGGGCACGCTGTCACTGTGCTCGACAACTTCCTTGAGCAGGTCCACGGCACCGCACCCGAAGCGGGCGAGGGTTACAAGGCGCTGGCGAACGCCGCGCGCGTCATCCACGCCGATGTCACCGACCGCAGCGCGCTCGAAGCAGGGTTGCAGGGCGTCGAGGCTGTCGTCCATCTCGCCGCCGAAACCGGCACGGGCCAGTCGATGTACGCGATCGAGCGGTACAACTCGGTCAATATCGGGGGCACTGCGCTGCTGCTCGATATTCTGGCCAACGCCGATCACTCGGTAAAGCGCGTCCTCGTTGCCTCCTCGCGCTCGATCTATGGCGAGGGGCGCTATCGCACGCCCGATGGGGCGGAGGTATATCCCGCCCACCGCGCCGAAGCGGACATGGTTGCGGGCGATTTCGCGGTGAAATATCCCGGCGTCGAGGGCGCGCTGGAACTGGTTTCGACCCACGAGGATGCGAAAATCCACCCCTCCAGCGTCTATGGCATCACCAAACAAGTGCAGGAACAATTGGTGATGACGGTCTGCCCGTCGATCGGGATCGAAGCCGTCGCGCTGCGGTATCAGAACGTCTATGGTCCGGGGCAATCGCTCTCCAACCCCTATACCGGCATCCTCTCGATTTTCTCCAACCTCATCATGCAGGGCAAGGGGATCAACATCTTCGAGGATGGCGAGGAAAGCCGCGATTTCGTGTTCGTCGACGATGTGGTGGAAGCGACCGCGCTCAGCCTTGTGCATCCGCGCGCGGCCGGTCAGGTTTTCAATGTCGGCACCGGTGCTCCGGTCAGCGTGATGGAGGTCGCAACCACTTTGGTCCGTCTGTTCAAGGCAGACACGCCGATCAAGGTCACCGGCAATTTCCGGCTGGGCGATATCCGCCACAATTACGCCGATATGAAGCGCATTCACGACGCGCTCAGTTTCGTGCCCGCATGGACCTTCGAGGAAGGCATCACGCAGCTGGTTGCCTGGGCGAAAGCGTCCGGCCCGCAGGCGAGCGGGTATGAAAAGAGCCTCAGCGAAATGCGCGAAAAAGGTCTCCTGAAGTGAAAGCCGAGGGCACAATTCCCGCGCAGGACGCATCGGTCCGGTCGCGCGCGCCTTTTGTTGCGGTGGCTGTGCTGCTGATTGCAGCGATGCTGCTGGGCGGCAGTTCCAAGGATTACGTCCCCGGCCTGCTTCTGCTGCGCCCGCTTGGCGTGGCCGTGCTGGCCATCGGACTGTATAACATGACGCGCGACGACTGGACCGCGTACAGGTTGCCACTTGGCTTCATGGCGGCGGTTCTGTGTTTGATCGTGCTGCACCTCGTCCCGCTGCCGCCCGCCTTGTGGATGGCGCTGCCAGGGCGCGATCTGGCAATAGCCGCGGGCGAGGCTGCCGGGATCGATCAGCCGTGGCGGCCCATTGCCCTTGTCCCCTATCGCGCGTGGAATGCCTTTTATGCGATGCTCGTGCCCGCCGCCGTGGTGGTGTGTGCGGTGCAATTGACCCGCGATCAGCACCGCATGCTGATCTATTTCGTGCTTGCCGGGGTTCTTGCCAACGCGCTGTGGGGCGCGGTGCAATCGATCAGCGGGTTCAGCCCGGCGACCTTCTTTTATGGCGTGCCCCAGGTCGAGGTAGCCAATGGCCTGTTTGCCAACCGCAACCATCTGGCTGCATTGATGGTCGCCAGCCTGCCGCTGTTTGCCGTGATTGCCACCCGCGCCAAGCGGCCGCGCGCCACGGTGACAATCACCGCCTGCGTCGCACTTGCTGCGTTCGCAATCATGATGGCGCTGGCGACTGGATCGCGTGCCGGTATGCTGCTATTGCTCGTCGTCCTTGCAGCCAGTTGGCTGGTTTGGCGCGCGCGCCCGGCAGCCCCTTCAACCGTACAGCGGCGCTCCCCATCGAAACAGGTCTGGGTGCCTTATGCCTTCGCTGCGTTCGGGCTGGCGATGCTGGGGGCGTTTGCGGTGCTGCTGACGCAGACCACCGGATATGACCGTCTTATTGGCGCAGGTTCGGGCGAGGTGGAGGAATTCCGTTTCACCGTTTGGCGCACGATTGCGGATTTCGCCCCGACATACCTGCCATTTGGCAGCGGCATCGGATCGTTCATCGAGATTTTCAAGGTCCATGAGCCGGGCGAGATGCTGAGCCAGTCCTACTGGAACCATGCGCACAACGATTGGCTGGAATGGGCGCTGGAAGGCGGCATCCCCGCAATGGTCCTGATGGCAGCGGCGGTGCTGGCGTGGCTGGCACGGTTTGTCGGCCTGCTCAAGAACAGCCATACCGGACGCATCGAGGTTCAGCTCGGGCTGGCGGGAGCCATTATATTGTTTATCCTTGGCGGATGGAGCCTGGTCGACTACCCGATGCGCACGCCGGCGCTCGCCAGTCTTGCGGCGCTGTGCGCGGTGTGGATGGCGCTGCCGGGATCGCGCAACCTGTTCGGTAAACCGGCAGCAGGGGATTGGAACGCTTCGGGTCATGCTGTGGAAACCGGGCTTGGCTGAGCAAACGGCTGCTATAAAGACAGACGAGACCAAGACAGATATTTCGATGATAACAAGAGCGGACACAGTCAGCATGATCAAACCGAAACGCGCGCCTGTAATCTTGCGGGCGCTGCCAGCTTTTGGGCCAGCTTTTGGGCCAGCTGTTGGCGCGGCAACTCTGGCGCTGGGCGCGATTGCGCTCGGTGGCTGTTCGTCCACGCCGGTCGGCGGCGCACCAAATCTCGAAGTGCGGCAGGGCGATCTGCCCGCGCCAACCGCTGCCGATCTGTATGCCACATCCGAATTCGCAGGGATCCGCCCGTTCGATACGCTGCTGATCGATGTGTTCGGCATTCAGGAATTGAGCCAGCGCAAGGTGCGCGTCGATGCCAATGGTGAAATCGGCTTTCCGCTGATCGGCAACATCGCGGTCGCAGGGCTTTCGACCTCCGAAGTATCGCAACTGATCGAGACCCGGCTCAAGGGTCGCTATATCCGCGATCCGCAGGTCACCACCAATCTGGAATCGAGCGTCAATTCGACCTTCACAGTATATGGCAAGGTCGCCCAACCCGGCGTGTATCCCATCGTGGGTGACGGCACCTTGCTGAAGGCGATCGCAACCGCGCGCGGCCTCTCCGAATTTGCCGATTCGAACGAGGTTATCGTTTTCCGCACGGTCGGCGGGGAACGGCTCGCAACGCTGTACAACCTCAAAGCGATCAGCCGGGGCAACTACGATGACCCGCGCATTTACCCCAACGATACGATTGTCGTCGACGATTCCAAGGCGCGGCAAGTGTTCAGGGACGTGGTCGATCTGACCACTGTTTTGGTCACGCCGTTGACCATCTTGCTAACCCGATAAGGCGAAGGCTGCACTTTCATGAACGCGATCCAACCTTCCGCATCCGCCGCCGGAACCTCGGCAGAGGGCGCGGACGACGTTATCTTCTCCGCCGGCGGCACAGACAGCCAGAATGCGGGCGGCTATCCGCAATATGGCCCGCAGGCCGGGCGCGATACGCCGCTGATGCGCGAATATCTGGGCATCCTGGACAGGCGTAAATGGGTAATTCTGGGCATCCTGGCGCTGGCGCTGATTATCGGGCTGGCCGCGACGCTGACAATGACGCCGCAATTCACCGCGTCTGCCCGGATCGAGATCAGCCGGCAGGAACAGCAGATCACCAATGTCGAGGGGCTGCAAAAGGCCGACCGGACTTTCGATCAGGAATTCTACGATACGCAGTACGAATTGCTCGAAGCGCGCAGCGTGGCCGAACGGGTCGCACGTGAATTGCGACTGGCCAACAATTTCGCCTTTTTCGATGCACACGGGATCGATCCGGCGACGACCGAATGGCTGGGCAACGAGGACGCGCCGACCGATCGCGACACGCTGGAAACCCGGCGCAAGGCCGCGGTCGGCCTGCTGCTCGGTCATATCAGCATTTCGCCCATTCCGCGTTCGGCGCTGGTCGATATCTCCTATACCAGCGCCAATCCGACGCTGTCAGCGCAGATCGCGACCGAGTGGGCGGCCCAATTTTTGGCAGACAGCACGGATCGACGGTTCGATTCTACCGCCGATGCGCGCCAATTGCTCGAACGGCGCCTTGCAGAACTGCGTCAGCGGGTTGAGGAATCGCAGGTCCAGCTGGTCAATTACGCCAATGCAAAAGACATCGTGGTGCTCGATCGGCAAGAGACTGATGGTCGCACGACCCGATCGCAGACGCTGGTGCAACTGGACCTTCAGGCCATGAACGAGGCCCTGCTCAAGGCGACCGAGGATCGTGTCCAGCTGCAGGCGCGTGCCGGTTCAGCCGGCGGCGCCACTGCCGACGTCGTAACCAACCCGACGATCAGCTCGCTGCGGCGCGAACGCGCTGAACGCGAGGCGGAGTATGCCCGGCTGATGGTTCAGTTTGAGCCCGGCTATCCCGCTGCCCGCGCGCTCAAGGTGCAGATTACCGAGCTGGACAAGGCAATTGCGAATGAAGAGGGCCGCGTGCGGTCAAGCACGCGAACCGATTACCAGTCAGCGCTCGCGCGTGAACAGGATCTGCGTGGCAAGGTCGATGCGCTCACAGGCCGTCTCGGCCTTCAGGAACGTGACCGGATCCAGTACAATATCTATCAGAACGAGGTGGATACCAACCGCGAGCTGTATGACGGACTGCTTCAGCGTTACAAGGAAATCGGAGTCGCCGGGGTTGCAGCCAACAACATCTCGCTGGTCGATGAAGCGCAGGTTCCCGGCGGACCGTCTTCGCCCAACTTGCCCCTCAACCTGCTGGTCTCGCTGGTTGCCGGTCTGGCAGCCGCCGGGGCGGTGGTGTTTGCGCTGGAACAGTTCGAGGAAGGCATTCGCGATCCCGCACAGGTCAGCCAGCTCACCGGGCTGCCGCTGCTGGGCGTGATCCCGGCATCCGCCAGCGATGCGGACGTGCTCGAGCAGATGCGCGATCCCAAATCCGAAATTGCAGAGGCCTATCTCACGGTTCGCTCCAACCTCGCCTTTGCTACCACCAGCGGCATTCCAAAGACGCTGATGGTGACCAGCACGCGGCCCGCAGAGGGCAAGTCGACCTCCGGCCTTGCCATCGCATCGGTTTTGGCGCGCACCGGGCGCAGTGTACTGATGCTGGACGCGGACATGCGCAGCCCTTCGGCGCACACGTTCCTGGACATGGAAAACGCAGAAGGCTTCTCCAGCGCGCTGACCGGCCACGCCGATCCGATCTCGCTGGTGCACAAGACGCCATTTGAAAACCTTTCGCTGATGTCGGCCGGGCGCACACCGCCCAGCGCATCGGAATTGCTGAGCGGTGATGGGCCGCGCGATGTCCTTGCGGCTCTATCCCAGCATTTCGATCATATTGTGGTCGATGCCCCGCCGCTGCTCGGCCTCGCGGATGCGCCGCTGCTGGCGCATGCGGTCGATGCTGTGGTGTTCGTGATCGAATCGCGCGGGGTTGCATCGCGCGCGATCAACACCTCGCTTGATCGCCTGCGGTCGAGCAGGGCGCCCTTGATCGGAGCGATCTTTACCAAGTTCGAGGGCCAGGGCATCGAAGGCTATGGCTATGGTTACGGGTATGGCTATGGCTATGGCGACGACGAAAAGCGCGGCTGATGGCACGACCAGACCGCAATCGTCGGCGCCGTTCCGCCCCATTTCGTGAGCGTTTTGCATTCAAGCGGCCGAGTTTTTCGCGCCGTGGCGTAACCTTCGCGATTGCCGCCGTGCTGGGCGCGGGCGCGGCGATGGCCAATGCGGCGGTCAACATACTGCAGGCCCGCGCACCCGAAGCCGCGTTGGCGATCAACGCAGATGACCCCGTCGCCCTGATCCGCGCAGCGCAGGTCAGGATTGTCTCGGGCGACGCCTCGGCGCGGTCCGACGAGGCGGTGCTCGGCGTGGTCCAGCGTTCGGTCAGGGCGCTGCCGATCAACGGTCCCGCATTTCGCCTCTATGGCCTCAACAGCGCAGCCAACGCCAATCTCGCTGCGATGCGCGCGCAGATGCGCATTTCGGACCTGATGGAACGCCGCGATGTGGGCGCACAACTGTGGCTGATCGAAAACGCGGTCGAGCAGAATGATGTCGCGCGCGCATTGCGCCACTACGATACGGCGCTGAGGATCGAGGAATCGAGCCGGGCATTGCTGTATCCGGTGCTGACGCGGGCGATGGACAGCGCGCTGATCCGCGAACGGTTCGTCCCCTACATGAGCGCCAATCCGCCGTGGTTGGAGAGTTTTCTGCGCTATGCTGTCTCCAACACGAAAACACCGGTTGCAATGGCGCAGCTTGCGCGGCTCAATGGCGGCTGGCCCGAAGGCGCGGCGTTCTCCTCGCTCGACACAGAATTGCTTACCCGGTTGTTCGCGAATGAGGATTATACCGCGGCGACTGATCATTTTCGTGCGATTGAAGGGGTCGACCGCTCGATGCTGGAAAGCCTCGCCCTCACCAATGCCTCGACCAACTGGAAACTTGCGCCCATCGCCTGGCAGCCGTTCAAGATCGAGGGGATCGAAACCGTCATCCTTGCCAGCATGGAAGGCGGCGGCAAGGTCGAGATCGAGGCTGATGTCGAAGCGGGCTACAAAGGTCCAGTCGCACGCAAGTTCCTCGCGTTGGCGCCGGGCCGTTACCGCCTCACCGCCACGATGCGCGCAGAGGATTACAGCAATCCCGATCAGGCCCGCTGGACGCTTGTCTGCGCGGGCGGGAACGATGGGCTGGTGCTGGTGGACGAGAATATCGGCCTTGATGACGAGATGAAGCTGGAGACGCAGTTTACCGTGCCCGCCAATTGCCCGGTGCAATCGCTGCTGGTGTCGGCCGAAACGCTGGTGACCACACGGTATGTCAAGCTCATCCTTGCCTCGGCTGAACTGAACCGCCTCAACGCTTCCAGATAGCAGCGTGTTCTCGCTTCAAGGCGTGGATGTGGCCTGACCGGGCTGCGATGTGACTTCCTCGCCAAAGCGGCGCAGGCACGCAATCGCCAATTGTGCCTGCTCGGTTGCCTCGCCCGATTTCTCGTTGCGACGCCGTGCGATCGCTGCGTCCACCGACCCGGCGGCACCTTCGCCCGATCGCGCGGTTTTTTCCGCCTCATCCGCGAAATAGCGTTCCGAGCGCCTGATAAGTGCAATTTCCTCGCTGCGCGGATCGTTCGTCATGCTCGCCAGCCGCTCTGCCGTGAGCCCCAGCGCCGCCGAGCAATTGACCGCAACCGCCATCGCATCGTCGCCCTCAGCCTCAACCTGACCGCCAATCGACAGCGGCAGCGCCGCGCCCGCCGGATCGCCCGAGGGAGCGTCCTGCGCCTCCATCGGCGCAGGTTCGGAGGAGCACCCGGCCACCAACAGCGCGGCTACCAGCGCCGCGATCATGGGTGAGCCGTCCGGAAAACAGCATCGGCGCAGCGGGTTGCTAAGGGGGGTTCGGGGATGTGCCATAGGTTTGCCACTGCGACAGCCACCGCGCTTTGTCCAGAGGTTGTAGGTGCGCGATTAACCCTGACGCGCTAGGTCGGCTTCCAGACCAGTTATCGCGCCCCTCGCCTTTGTTGGCAGAGCCGTTAAAAAGGAAGAACACGCATGCGCAAAGTCCTGATCACCGGGAGCGCCGGTTTCATCGGTTTCCGCCTTGCACAGCTGCTGCTGGACGAGGGGTTTGCGGTGGTCGGCTATGACGGGATGACCGATTATTATGATGTGCGGATCAAACAGCGCCGCCACCAGATGTTGCGCCAGAACCAGCACTTTTTCGCGGTCGAAGGGATGCTGGAGGATTTCGACACCTTGCACGATTTCGCGCTGGCGCAGCAGCCCGATGTGATCGTCCACCTCGCCGCGCAGGCGGGCGTGCGATACAGCCTCGAAAATCCGCGTGCCTATATCGATGCCAATGTGATCGGCACCTTCAACGTGATGGAATGCGCGCGCGAGCTCGGGGTTGATCACCTACTGATGGCCTCCACCAGTTCGGTGTATGGCGCGAACGAGGACATGCCGTTCGATGAGCGGCAGAAATGCGACACCCCGCTTACGCTGTATGCGGCGACGAAGAAGGCGAATGAAGCGATGGCCCATTCCTATGCCCATCTGTGGAATCTGCCGACCACGATGTTCCGGTTCTTCACCGTCTATGGGCCGTGGGGGCGGCCCGATATGGCGCTGTTCAAGTTTACGCGCGGCATCCTCGAAGGGACGCCGATCGACATCTACAACAATGGCGAGATGTTCCGCGATTTCACCTTTGTCACAGACCTTGTGCGCGGCATCCGCCTGCTGATAGACGCGGCGCCGGTGCGCCCGGAAAGCGCAGATGACATTGCAGCCCATGACAGCCTGTCACCCGCCGCGCCCTGGCGGGTGGTCAATATCGGCAATAGCGAGAAGGTGCGCCTGATGGACTTCGTCACCGCGATCGAGGCGGAGTGCGGGCGCGAGGCGATCAAGAACTTCATGCCGATGCAAAAAGGCGATGTGCCCGCGACCTGGGCCGATGCGACGCTGCTGAAAGAGCTTACCGGATACCAGCCGCAAACCGACGTAAAGGAAGGCATCCGCCAGTTCGTCGCTTGGTATCGCGATTATTACAACGTCTAGACGTTCCGACGATCAGCGCTGATCGGGGATGGCATCCAACGATTGCTGGGTTTCGTCACCATCGTCGAACGGGCCTTCCTTTGAAGGCGGAACGGGGATCGTGCGTGGCCCTGTTGCCTCGGCAGGGGGCGTCAGCGACGGGTTGACTTCGCCGGGTAGCGGCGCATTGCGTTCCCGCTCCAGCCGGTCGAGATATTCGCGCTCGATCTGTTCGACCCGCTCCTGTTCGGCGGCGGCATCGAGATCGATCGTCGAGAGGCGTTCCTGCCGGGCGTTCTCGATCAGCTGCGCAAATCGAACGGTCGATCCCTCTTTCTTGTCGGCATAGGCGGCGTCGATCATCTTTTGCGTGCAACCAAGCGAACCGCCCGCGCCCGCCGGATCGCACGACATGATGCCGAAGTCGCCGGCATAACGGATCTTCTCCACCCGCTGGGCCCATGAAGTGTTCTGCGGACTATCGCTTGTGCGCAAATTTCTGGGGATGCGATACCGGTCCGCCTCAACCAGAATTTCGCACACCACGATCTCGCCTGCCTTGGGCTCTGGGCATTCATCCTCGCTGTAGGCGATGACCATGTTGACGCGGTCGCCACCCTTGTCCTGTGCGGCGGCAGGGGTGATCGCCAGCATCATGCTGCCGATCAGGGCAGCCGGGGCGGTGAGAGCTGTTTTCGCGGTAATCATCGGCCTATCCAATCCTGTCGCCGCCCGATCGATTTTTGCAAGGGGGCGGAGCGTTATCTTTGTTACACCCTAAATGGCGGCGGGTGAACCGCCTGTGAAGTGGGAAATGACGACACAGATTGCTCCCCTGGCCCGGCCGGTGTTCGTGGTTAGCGAATTATTGAGCATCTGGAGGCCATAGCCGCCCGCATGAACGCTCCTTTCCTCTCCAAGGCCGCCGATGCGGTAAACAGTGCCGGCGCCGATCAGGAAACAATCGCGGTCGTCGGGCTCGGCTATGTCGGCCTGCCGGTTGCCGTGGCGTTTGCAGAGCGGATTCGCCCGGCAAGCGGCAGGGCCGGCGTCGTCGGCTTCGACATATCGCGCCGGCGGATTGAAACCTTGCAGGCGGGACACGATTACACCCGCGAGATCGACGATGTTCGCCTCGCCCAATGCGGGCTGAGCGTGTCCGACGATCCCGCTGCGATCGCGGGGGCCAGCCTGATCATCGTGACGGTGCCCACCCCGATCACGCCCGACCGACGCCCCGATCTCTCGCCGCTCAAATCCGCGTGCGAGACCATTGGCCCGCGCATGGCGAAGGGCGCGCTGGTGGTATTTGAATCAACCGTCTACCCCGGCGCGACCGAGGATTTCTGCGGCCCTCTGCTTGAGGCGCATTCGGGCATGAAGCGGGGACGCGACTTCACGCTGGGCTACAGCCCCGAGCGCATTAATCCGGGCGACAATGTCCACCGGCTTGAAACCATTACCAAGATTATCGCTGCGCAAGACGCCGCCTCACTCGCCCGCATGCGCGCTGCCTATGGCGCAATCATTGATGCAGGGCTGCACGAAGCACCCTCGATCAAGGTCGCTGAAGCTGCCAAGGTCATCGAGAACACCCAGCGCGATCTCAACATTGCGCTGATGAACGAAATTGCGCTGATTTTCGACAAGATGGGCATTCGCACGCAGGATGTTCTGGCAGCGGCGGGTACGAAGTGGAACTTCCTGCCCTTCACCCCCGGTCTGGTCGGTGGGCACTGCATCGGGGTGGACCCGTATTATCTCACCGCTGCGGCGGAAAAACTCGATTACCGCCCCGAAGTGATCCTTGCCGGGCGGCGGATCAACGATGCGATGGGCGCGTCCATCGCGCAGAAGACGGTGAAGCTGCTGGCGGGCAGCGGCGTATCCCTGAACACCGCGCGGGTCGGCATTCTGGGTCTGACGTTCAAGCAGGACGTGCCAGACATCCGCAATTCCAAGGTGCCAGACATCATCGCAGAGCTGCGCGAATACGGGATTGAGCCGCTGGTCAGCGATCCGCTCGCCAACGCAAATGAGGCGCGCCACGAATACGGGCTGGACCTTGCCGATGACGCCGCGCTGCGAGACCTTGATGCACTGGTGCTCGCAGTCAACCACGCGCAATATCTGACGGACCCGGCGGCGCTGCTGGCAAGGGTAAAGTCCGGCGGAGTTGTGATCGATGTGAAGTCCGCGCTCGATCCGGAACGAGTCGGCGCGGACCTTGTGTACTGGAGTTTGTAAGCGGGTTCAGACCCGTTCGCTTACCTTGATCGCGAGGCGACAGCCCAGCCGGATCGCCCCGGCGAGCAGTGAATAGGCGGGCGCATTTTCCGCCCCATTGGCGAGTGCTGCGTCACGGTGTTCGCGCTCTTCCTCGCGGAAGCGTTCGATCATGTCGGCCAGTTCGGGGTCCGAGCCGGTTTCACGCAGGCGTTCCAGCTGTTCGGTATAGTGCCGATCAATCTCTTCCTCGACAGCGGCGGTGCAGGCCATTGCGGCTTCGGGCCCCAGCAGGGCCGTGCCCGCGCCCAGCGCATAGCCCGCAGCGGACCATATCGGATGCAGCACGGTGGGACGCACCCGGCGCTTTGCCATGAATTCATCGAATTCGCGGCGATGCGCGGCCTCGTCTTCGGCCATGTGTCGGATTTCGGCAGAGTGCGGACCGCGTTCGCCCATCACCGCAAGCTGGCCTTCGTATATGCGCGTTGCGCCGAATTCGCCCGCCTGGTCGACCCGGATCATCCGGTGAATTTCGTCGCGTTCCATTACATTAGCCCTTTGTTGCGCCCTTTGATGGTAACATCAGAGCCAAGATGGTGATCCCGCCGCCCACCGAAAAGAGGAAGTTCCAGCCCGCCAGCGATATTCCGAAAAGATCCCACGGCGCAACGTCGCACCGGATCAGCGGAGCGGAGGCCGGGTTCATCACATCGACACCGGCCATTGTCGCGCAGCCGGTGATCCCTTCCCACCAGCCGTATTCGACGCCGGCATGAAATCCGCCGATTACGCCGGACACGATCACCGCCAGCGCCGCCAGTCCGATCCACAATCGCGGTGGCGGAGCGATAAAGGCGAGCAGCGCGAGGCCGAGCGCGGCGAAATGTGGCCAGCGTTGCCACCAGCACATCTCGCACGGGTACAGCCCGAAGACATATTGCCCGATATACGCGCCTGCCAGCAGTCCCGCAGGCAGCGCCAATGCCAGCAATCTGGCTGCATTCAGTTTAGTCATGGATGCGCCCCGAAAACCTTACCGGCGCAGCGCCACGGAGCTTTTGGTCGTGCGGCGCAGGGTTTCGAGCGCGTAATGCAGCTGGAAATCCTTGATCCCCTGCTCCTCCAACTGCTCGGATGTCAGCTGGAAGCGCGGATCCTCTACCTTGTCGGCTTCCAGTTCCTCATCCTTGATCCCCAATTCGTTGATCAGATGGCCGCGCAGATCGCTCTCGCGCGTCTGGAATTTCTGGCGCAGGGCGCGGTCCGGATCGGACAGCTGCGGCACCGGGATATCAGGCTTGATCCCGCCTTCCTGCACCGAATTGCCATTCGGCGTGAAATAGCGCGCGGTCGTCAGTTTCAGCGCGGCGTCGCGGCCCAGCGGCAACAGCGACTGGACCGATCCCTTACCAAAGCTGCGATCGCCCATGATCAGCGCGCGGCGGTGATCCTGCAACGCGCCCGCGACAATTTCAGATGCCGATGCAGAGCCCGCATCGATCAGCACGATCATCGGTATGCCTTCGGCCATGTCGCCGCGGAACACTTCCTCGGCATCGTAAAGCAGCGTTTCGCCGCGCGCACGGCCGCGCTGCGACACGATCCGGCCCTTGCTCAGGAACAGATCGGAAAGCGCCACGGCCTCATCCAGACTGCCGCCCGGATTGGACCGCAGATCGAGCACCAGACCGTTCATCCGGCCGGTCGCCTCTTCCTGCATCTTGCGCCACGCATTGAACACATCTGCGCCCACGTCAGCGGAAAATTCATTGACGCTGATGTGGCCGATATTGCCGGGCATCAATTCGAACGTGACCGGCTCCAGCTCGATCACGCCGCGCGTCACGGCAACATCGAACGGTTGGTCGCGTCCGGGGCGGAAAATTGTCAGCTCGATCGAAGTGCCCGCCTTGCCGCGCATCTGCGCAACGGCATCGTCAAGTTCGCCGCCGTAAATCAGCTTGCCATCCAGATGGGTGATGAAATCGCCTGCCTTGATGCCCGCCTCATCCGCCGGCGAGCCGCGGAACGGAGAGATAACCTTGACCGCGCCATCCTCCATCACGACCGACAGACCAAGGCCCGAATAATTGCCGTCGATCATCGTTTCGAGGCGTTGCAGATCGCTCCCATCGAGATAGCTCGAATGCGGATCGAGCGCGGCCAGCATCCCGTCAATCGCGCCGCGCACCAGCACTTCGTCGCTGACTTCCTCGACATAGCTTGCCTTGATCCGCTGATAGGTTGCGAACAGCTTGGAAAATTCAGGTCCGGCCTGGCCATCGACCTGCGCCATCGTCGCGGTGGTGGCGGGAATCAGGGCAACCGCCGTCACCAGCGCAGCGGCACTGGCAAATTTTGCGAGACGGGGGCCGGTCAGGCGCTTGCTGGCAATTTTCATGAGGTGGGAAGGCTCCTTTTCAACGCATTTATATAGGCTCGTGCACGTGAACGCCAGATGAGAACGAGACAGGTGACCGGGCGCGTCGTGCAGCGGGTCAGCATATCGCAAACGTGCCAACAGATACGGCCTGCGCGCCGCAACGGTTTCAGCGAATTATCTCAGGTAATCGAGTGGGTTGACCGGTTCGCCATTTCTACGCAGTTCGATGCCGATCATCGGCCCCTCCCCGCCGGCCACCCCCAGCGGCGTGCCCCCGATCACGCTTTCCCCCACCTGCACATCGGCGCGGGCAAGGCCGGTAAGCAGAGTGGTCCACCCGCCATCGTGTTCGATGATGACGATTCGCCCGAACCCCTCATACCGCCCGGAAAACGCAATCCGCCCGGCGGCCGGGGCGACGATCTGCGCGCCTGCCATCGGACCCAGCATAAGCCCGCGCGATCGCTGGCCGCTGGCGCGCCGCTGACCAAATCCGCTGATTGTGCGGCCCCGCACGGGGAGCTGGAAATCGCTCGGCGCACCCGTGCTCGTCGCAGCAGGGCGCGGCGCGGGATCGTCGTCGGGTTCGAGCGCGACGGCGCGGCCCCTTGCCTGTCCCGCCTGTCCCGCCTGTCCCGACGCCAGTCCCGCGGGTCGCAGCATCGGCCCCGGCAGGGCAGCGAGTTCCCGCCGCAGCGCCGCGTTGCGGTCCAGCTTGTCCATCAAGCCATCGAGATCGCGCGCCTCCTCTGCCAGCGCCAGCGCGCGCTCCTCTTCGCGCAACGCATTGCCGCGCGCATCGCGCGAGGCAATGCGTTGCCGGGTTTCAAGCGCGGCCAGATCATCGCGCCGCGTCTGCAATTCGCGTTCGCTCGCGCCAAGCTGCGCCAGCGCGCGGCGGGCGCGGCGCTCGAGCCTGCGGCCCTGGTCAAGCTCGCTGCGCAGGCCCGCCGTGCGCTTGCGAATCTGCGGCACCGCGCTGTCGAGCACGGCGCGCACATAGACAAGATCCTTGAGCGATCCGGGTTGCAGGGCGGACAGGGCAAGCGGGCGGCGCGCGCTGGTCTGCAACGCGGCGGTAAGGCGTACCAGCGGTTCCTGGCGCGCCGACAATTTGCGGGCGAGCTGCGCGCGGGCACCCTGTGCAAGGGAAAAGCGCGCGCGGGCCGCGGCAATGTCGGCTTCGGATTGCTGGATTTGAGCAGCCATCGCGGCGGCTTCGCTGGCAGTTCGGGCAGCGGCCTCATTCGCGTCTTCGGCTGCGCGCGTAAACCTTTCGGCCCGCGCTTCGGCGCGCGCGCTTTCCCGCGTGGCGCTTTGAAGCTGTGCCCGCGCCTCGTCAGGCGCCATGATCGCGACTGCGCGCTGCGCCTCGCTCTGGGGCACGGCGACGGTGAGCGCGGCGAGAGCGGCAAGCACGCTAGTGCAAAGCAGGATCGGGCGGCGCGGCATGGGCCAGGTTATGCCTCAGTTTCACGAACGGTGATAGGGGTGCCCGGCAAGGATGCTGGACGCCCGATAAAGCTGTTCCATCAGCATCGCGCGCGCCAGCAGGTGCGGCCAGGTCGCCGGGCCAAAGGCCAGCAGCAGGTCGGCCTCGGCGCGATCATCAGCGGAATGCCCATCCGCCGCGCCCAGCACAAAGCGCGCCTCTCGCGTGCCGGTATCGCGCCATTGGTCCAGCAGATGCGCGAAATCCTCTGATCCCATGGCGGTGCCGCGCTCATCCAGCAGCACGGTTTTGTGCGGGGTGAGGGGTTCGGGGATGCGCCCGCCTGTCTCCGGCAGTTCGGTGATCTTCACCGGCCATTGCAGGCGCTTTTCATAGCGCGCAACCAGATCCCCCTCGGGCGAGCGGGCAATCTTTCCGCGAGCGATGATGTGGAGGAGAATGGCGGTGGGTGTCCTTGTTGGTTTCGCACCCCATCCGGGGTGAGGTCTCCTCGCGCCTGCGGCGCTGCGGGCCCCGGGGAGGGCTTGCGGACCCTCTCGGGTCCGAAGAAGAGTAACCGAGTTGGCCTTGACGGACTACCTGGCCTTGACGGAATACGGCGGCAACGCCGCCGCAAGGGCGACTGCCCGCCCACAGGTGCCCCGTAGCGAAGCGCAGGGAACAGCACCGAGGACGCAACGCGGATGCGCTGCGAAACACTAAGACGCCACAACTTCTCCGCTCTCGAACGACCACATACGCTCAAGGTTGTAGAAGGTGCGCACTTCCGGGCGGAACAGGTGGACGACAACATCGCCGGCATCGATCAGCACCCAGTCCGCCGTGGGCAGACCTTCGACGCGCACCGGGCCGTGACCCGCCTGCTTGACCTTTTCGGCCAGTTTTTGCGCCATTGAGGCGACCTGCCTGGTCGAGCGTCCGCTGGCGATCACCATGTAATCAGCGATCGAGCTTTTGCCCTCCAGCGGGATCGAAACCACATCGAGCGCCTGATCATCTTCAAGCTGTGCCAGCACGAGAGCGTGCAGGTCATCATCGTTCATATCAGCTGCCATCGATGGCGGTACCTTTGCAGCGGCGCTCAAGATCGCGCCAGTATGTGCCTGTGTAGCGGGCAAGTAAACTTCTCCAGAATTCGGGACAGGTGGAATATGGGATGCACCAATCGCAGGGCAAGGCAACACGTGTTGAGACAGACCGCCTCATGTGTGCTGCCGTCCTGAGATGCGACGGAAAGTTAACCGGTCGCGCAACACTGCTTCGTTACCGGAGGCGCGCTGGTCGTCTCCGGTAATTTCGGCGGCCCAATCGGAATTGGCACGGCGGATGGCCGTGGCCGAGCGATGGTCCGGATCGAAACGCAAAAACACCAGTGCCGGTGCGCTCCATTGCCCCGTTTTGCGAAAGCTGGCGGCAGACACCCGATAGCGCCTGAGCCAGGCCATGGCGGGGCTCGTCATGGCAGCTGCGTTATAGCCGGGCCGGGCGATCACTGCAATCGGCATGGTGCGGGCGATATCGCGCCAGTCCTTCCAGAGGTGAAATTCGGCCAGATTGTCCGCTCCCATCAGCCACACGAACTGCCGTTTGGGATAGCGGCGGCGCAGCGTCTTCAGGGTATCGACGGTGTATCGCGTGCCCAGATACTGCTCGATCGCTGTCGGCACTATCGGCGCGCGGCGAGCCTGAGCCCGCGCCGATTTGAGCCGCGCTTCGAGGCTCGCCATGCCTGCGCGCGGTTTCAGCGGGTTGCCGGGAGAGACCAGCCACCACGCCTGATCCAGCCCCAGAGCGTCTATTGCGAATCGGGTGATGCGGCGATGCCCGCCATGCGCGGGGTTGAAGCTGCCGCCGAGCAGTCCGATGCGGCGGGGAATGTGCGTCATGCGTCAGGGTGGACCTTTGCCAGCGCCCTATAGCCGGGTCTGACCGGTGCCGCGCACCAGCCATTTGTAGGTCGTCAGCCCCTCCAGCGCGACCGGGCCGCGCGCATGCAGGCGACCGGTGGCGATGCCGATCTCAGCGCCCAGCCCGAATTCGCCGCCATCGGCAAACTGGCTCGAGGCGTTGTGCATCACGATGGCGCTGTCGACCTGCGCCAGAAACCTTTCTGCGACCGCATCATCAGCGGTGACGATCGCATCGGTATGACCCGAGGAATGGCGCGCAATATGCGCCAGCCCTGCATCCGGTCCGTCCACGATCGCGACCGAAAGGACGCTGTCGAGATATTCGGTGTCCCAGTCCTGCGCACTGGCCACGACGACGCGCGGGTCCAGGCCCGCCACAACCGCATCGCCGCGCAGTTCGCACCCGGCATCCAGCAACGCCTGTATGAGCGCGGGCGCGTCGCCAAAGTCGCGGTCGATCAGCAACGTCTCCATCGCGCCGCAAATGCCGGTGCGGCGCAGTTTGGCATTGAGCGCGATGTCGCGCGCCATCGCCGGATCGGCAGCAGCATGGATATACGTGTGATTGACCCCGTCGAGATGCGCCAGCACCGGCACGCGCGCATCGGCCTGCACGCGCTCGACCAGTCCCTTGCCCCCGCGCGGCACGATCATGTCGATGAGGCCCGCCGCCGCCAACATCGCGCCCACGGCCGCGCGGTCCTGCGTCGGCAGCAATTGTACGGCATCCGAAGGTACGCCCCCCTGCGAAAGCCCGGCGACAAAACTGGCGTGGATTGCGCGATTGGAATGCACCGCCTCGCTGCCCCCGCGCAACAGCACTGCATTGCCAGCGCGCACGCCCAGCGCGGCAGCGTCTGCGGTTACGTTCGGGCGACTTTCGTAGATAATTCCGATCAGCCCGATCGGCACGCGCACCCGCGACAGTTCAAGGCCATTGGGGCGCGTTGTCCGGTCGATCACCATGCCGACCGGATCGGGCAGGCCCGCCACCGTTTCAATTGCACAGGCAATCGCTTCGAGCCGCGCTGCATCCAGCGCCAGCCGATCTTGCATGGCGGCGGAAAGACCGTTTGCCGTGGCCTCCTCCAGATCGCGGGCATTGGCGGCAAGGATCATCGGCATATTGGCACGCAGGCTTTCGGCGGCCAGCATCAGCGCTGTTGCGCGCGCGCCACCCGCCATCAGCGCAAGCTCACGCTGCGCGCGGCGTCCGGCCTGCGCCAGATCGGCAACAAGCGTCGCTGCATCTTTCATCAGTCCGGGAAGAGTGGGGGTTAACGCGTTCATGATCGCTGCCGGTAATAACAGAGGATCAATCTGCTGTCAGGCTGATTGAAGTGCCAAAAGGCAAGAGCGATTCGCCCAAGGGGAATTGCCGATTCCCGCAATTATGCGCGCACCGGGCGCAATGCGATGGCGATGACTTGCAAGGCAATTGCGCGCGTAAGCACCATTCACCCCGATTATTGATCGACTCGCCCGTTACCTCGGACATCCGATTCGACCCATCGGTCAGGGCTTGGTAGCGCCGCATCCAACGACCGCAAAAAAAGACGGGGCCGCTTTGCCAGATAATTCATCCGCTCGAACGTGGACCTTCCATACGCTTAATGCACGTGTGCGTGGATGGTTTCCTGACCGCGAATTTTTTATGCGTTCCGATGGTCAGGTCCGCTTCATCAAGATTTCTTCGCGACTGCAGATGACCGCCGCCGGCGTTGCCGTTGGGGTTGTGTTTATATGGCTCGCGGCGCTTTGTGTCATGGCTTTCAACCAATATCGCGCCGAATCGAACCTTGCCTCGTTCGAGCAGGAAAAGGCCGAGGTCGCCACCGCGCAGCAACGCATAAAAGCCTACGGCAACGACATGGACCGTGTGGTCGATGATCTGAACGCGCGGCAGGAAGTGCTCGATGCGATGCTGCCAATGCTGCCCGAAGATATTCGCGAAGCCGGGACCAACGTGACCGACAGCTCAAAGGAAACGGCCAAGACGGTCGAAAAGGTCGGCGCGATGTTCCCGCAGGCGCGCGGCCTTGCCGAGATTGAGGCGCGCCAGCTCGCCTTTGTCGAACGGATCACGCGCTACGCCGACTGGAGAGCGAAACGCGCCGAAGCTGCAATGCGCAAGCTGCGGCTCGATCCGCGCAACATAACCCGTCAGCTCGGCGTCGAAGCGATGGCCCAGGCGATGGGCGGCCCGCTTGAACTGCTCGCCACATCGGCCGACGGATCGCTCGACCCACGGTTTGAACGCATGGGCCTCAGCCTTGCGCGGATGGCTGCGTTCGAACGCGCGCTCAAGGGTATTCCGCAAGTGGTGCCCGCCAGTATCGAAAAAATTACCTCGGGCTTTGGCTATCGCCGCGATCCCTTCAACGGCAACGGTGCGATGCACAGCGGCATCGATTTCAAGGGCGCGCACGGATCACCGATCTTTGCCGCCGCAATGGGCAAGGTGTCCTATGCCGGCTGGCGATCAGGTTACGGCAAGGTGGTCGAAGTTACCCATGGCAATGGCCTGATGACCCGCTACGCTCACCTTTCACGAATCGGTGCTAAAGTGGGTCAAAGAGTCGAGGCAGGCGATACGATCGGCGGGCTTGGCAGCACCGGACGCTCCACCGGCCCGCATCTGCATTTCGAAGTTCGTAACAATGACCGCGCGGTCGATCCGCGCCCTTTTCTGGAGACCGCACCCGATGTTCTCAAAGAAGCCCGCGGAACCGGCGAGCAGCAGCGGCTTACCGCCACAGCGCTCCGCCGTTAATATTCAACCCAGCACTCAGGGAAAGATCATGGCAGGCAATACAAGTTCGACGTTCTCTGTGATTGGCGCAGACGTGGTCATCACCGGCGATATCAGCGCGTCGGCCGATCTGCACGTTGACGGCACCATCAATGGCGACATCAAATGCTCCAGCCTGGTGCAGGGCGAAAGCAGCAAGATCAGCGGCGCAGTGATGGCGGAGACGGCGCGGCTTTCGGGCCATGTAAGCGGATCGATTACCGCGCGCGAACTCACCATCCTCAAAAGCGCCACGATCGAAGGCGATGTCCATTACGATGCGCTGACGATCGAGCAGGGAGCGCAGGTCGATGGCCGCTTTGCCCCCAACGCCCAGCGTCAGGCGAAGAACGGGACCAAGATCGTAATGCCCAAAGACGAGAGCAGCGATCAGGCAACGCTGCAAATCGCCAGCTGAACTCGGGCGCCGGTTCGAACCGTCGGCGATACAAAAAAGCCGCGCGTTCCCTTGGGAATGGCGCGGCTTTTTCGTATCGTTCCTGCCTGTGGGCGAGCCCGTTGAGCAAAGATCAGAGGACTTCGGCGCGCGTGACCGATGGGCGGCCTCAGAGGACTTCGGCGCGCGTTACCTGTGGGCGGCCTCAGAGGACTTCGGCGCGCAGGGCCTTGCGATCCAGTTTGCCGATCATCGTCTTGGGCAATTCAGCGCGAATCACCACCTTATCGACCCGCTCGTGCTTGCCGATGCGATCGTTAAGCCAGCCCTTCAGCGCATCCGCGCCGATATCAGCCCCCGGATTGAGCGTCACATAGACGCGCGGCACCTCGCCGCGATATTCTTCGGGCACGCCGATCACCAGCGCCTCCTTCACCGCTTCGTGTTCGAGGATCACATCCTCGACAACGCTCGGGAAAACCTTGAACCCGCCGACCGAGATCATATCCTTGATCCGGTCGACAATACTGAGGAAGCCGTCCGCGTCCATCACCGCGACATCGCCGGTGCGCAGATAGCGTTTGCCGTCACGCTCGACAAAGGCTTCGGCATCGGCTTCGGGGTGGTTCCAGTATCCGCGCATGACCTGCGGGCCGTGGACGGCGAGTTCGCCCGGCTCGCCTTCGGGCGCCAGCCGGTTGGGGTCTTCCTTGTCCAGCATCACTATCTGCGTGCCAGCGACAAGCTGTCCGATCGTGCCCTTTTTGCGCGTGCCGGCGTACGGGTTGGCCGACACCACGCCCGCGCTTTCGGTCAGGCCATATCCCTCGACCACGCGCACGCCAGTCGCCGCCTCGAACCTGTCGTGCACCGGGGCGGGCATCGGCGCGCCGCCCGAAATGCAGACCTTGAGGCTGGAGAGATCGGTCTTCGCCAGATCGGGATGGTCGAGCATCGCCTGAAACATCGTCGGCACGCCGGGAAATCCGGTGCAGCGGTAACGCTCGATCGTCTGCAGCACCTGCTTCGTATCGAACCGGGGGACCATCGCGATGGAACCGCCGCTGACGACCGCGTGATTGAGTAGCGCGGTGTTTGCAAACACATGGAAGAACGGCAGCGCGCCCATGAACACCTCGCTGCGGGGATTCTCGAACGGGTTAAGCGCGGCAACCTGTTGTGCGTTCACTGACAGCTGATCGTGCCCCAGCATCGCCCCCTTGGGCCGCCCGGTGGTGCCGCCAGTGTATTGCAGCAGTGCAAGATCGGCAGGAGTGACTTCGGGTAGAGGGAGCACGCGGCCTTCAAGCCACTCCGTCCACGCCCAGTCTGCCAGCATGTCGGTCCAGCGGCGGATCGGCTGGCCTTCTCCGCCATAGGCCACATCGGCGATCTGGCTGCGCTTGAGCAGCTTCAGCGCGAGGCCCTTGTACCACGGCAGCATGTCGGCGAGGCTGCCGACCACGAGCGTTTCCAGCACCGACCCTTCGAGCACCTTGTGGGCGGTCTTGTAGAGTTCGGGCACGTCGAGCGTCACCAGCACCCGTGTTCCCGAATCGCCAACCTGCCAGCTCAGCTCCTCGACCGAATAGAGCGGCGAGAAATTGACCACCACCGCCCCAGCCATCATCGCCCCGTAATAGGCGGCAGCGTAGATCGGCACATTGGGCAGGAACAGGCCAACCCGGTCGCCCCTGGCGATGCCCATCTCGACCAGCCCTAGGGCAAAGCGGTTCGCGTGCTCGAAGATTTCGCCATACGAATAGGTGCGACCCAAAAAATGCAGGAACGGGGCAGCGGGATCGTGCGCGACGGTGCGCGCCAGCATATCGGGCAGCGTCATCGGCTCGAACACGGTGTCCCATGGCGTGGGGTGATAATACGAAGCGTTATTGACATACATGTCAGTAGCCATGGATGATCTCTCCCGCAGTCTCAAGCAAAACTGGCCGTTTCGGCTTTGTTAGCCCGGCGATTCGCGCTCGTCCGATCCCGACAGATCAGCAGCGTCGACATCAAAAAGGGCGACCGTGCGGGCCGCCCTTTTTCATACCTCGATCTGAAGCTGTGCTTACTCGCCGCGGGCTTCTTCTTCGCCATCGGAATCCGGATCGACTTCGGGATCTTTGTCGGTGTGGGCTTCGGTTTCTTCGGCTTCCGCTTCAGGCTCGAGCTCTGCTTCGGGCTCAGAATCAGGCGCAGGCGCGGCAAAGGCCTCTTCCGGCTCAATCGGGACGCCGTTCGCTTCGGCCTCACGCTTGGCGGCGAGCCATGCTTCGGCTTCGGCCTCCTGTGCGGCGTGGGCGGCAGCCTTGACGTTGGCATCGCGTTCGGCGCGCAATTCCTCGATCAGCTTGTCCTTGTCGCTCCTTGTGTCGCTGCGTCCTTCGATCGCTGCCGGCTCGACTTCCTCCACAATGCCCGCACGCTTGGCCGCCTTGGCGACGACTGCGTCCAGTTCACGCTGCGAACACAGGCCCAGCGTCACCGGATCCTTGGGCTGGATGTTCTGGATGTTCCAGTGGGAACGCTCCTTGATCGCGCCGATCGTGTTGCGAGTAGTGCCGATCAGCTTGGAAATCTGAGCGTCCGAAACCTCGGGGTGGTTGCGCAGAATCCAGGCAATGCCATCAGGTTTGTCCTGGCGTTTGGACACCGGGGTGTAGCGTGGGCCCTTGGTCCGGGTCACTTCGACCGGGGCCTTGTGCATCTTGAGCGAATATTCGGGATCAGCCTGCCCGGTTTCGATCTCTCCCAACGTCAGCTCGCCCGCATGCACCGGGTCGCGCCCGGTGTATTTGCTGCTCGCCAGATCGTCGGCCATGGCCTGCACTTCGAGGATGTGAATGCCGCAAAATTCGGCAATCTGCTCAAAGCTGAGACCGGTATGATCGACCAGCCAGGTGGCAGTGGCGTGCGGCATCAGCGGTTTGGGCTGATCCTTCTGTGCCATGGGAAAACCTTTCGTAAAAATGTAAAGGGCCGCCCCTTGCGGAGCGGCCATTGCGTGGGTCCAGATAGGCGAAACCCGCGCGCTCGGCAAGGAATAGCTTTGACAGGCACTCAAACGGGATGCGTCGGGTCGCGCTCGGGCGCGTTGCAGGTCAGAACGCAGGCGCCGCCTGCAGCGAAACGCTTTCCTCTTCGGCCAGCGTGACCAGCCCGGTCAGGAATTGGCGCGTCGCCGCCTCCCAACTGAAACTCGCACCGTAGTGCGCGCACACCGACGGCTCGCAAATGAGCGCCGCATCGATCGCGCGCGCCAGATTGTCAGCCATCGCGCCAACATCGTCAGTCAGGATGTCGAGCGGGCCGGGCACCGGATAGGCGGCCACCGGCGTACCGCAGGCCAGCGCCTCGATCATGACGAGGCCGAACGTGTCGGTCTTGCTGGGAAAGACGAACACATCGGCATGGGCATAGAACCCGGCCAGATCGATGCCGGTCCGCTTCCCCATAAAGAGCGCATCGGGAAATTTCGCCTCCAGCGCAGCGCGTGCCGGGCCATCGCCGACCACAACCTTGGTGCCCGGATAATCGCAGGCAAGAAACGCCTCGATGTTCTTTTCCACCGCGATTCGCCCGACATACAGCAGGATCGGCCCATCGATCCCGGCATATTCAGGCGGAGCGGGAACTTGTGGCGAAAAGCACGCCAGATCGACCCCGCGGCTCCACGGTGTCAGATGCCTCAGACCATGTTCGCGCAATTGCGCGCGGATCGTCTCGGTTGCGACCATGATCGATTGTGCCGGGCGGTGAAACCAGCGGATATAAGGCCAGAATACGTTCGCCGGCAGCCCGGTGCGCCGCGCGAGGTAATCGGGGAACTGCGTGTGATAAGCGGTGGTGAAAGGCACCCGTCGACCCATGCAATATCGCCGCGCGGCAAACCCCAGCGGGCCTTCGGTCGCGATGTGCACGGCATCGGGGCGGATTTTGGCCAGTTGCCGCCCGACCGCGCCGGGCCATGTCAGCGCGAGGCGGATCTCTGGATAGGTCGGCGCCGGAAATGACCGGTATTGCTCAGGCGAGATCACGGTCACCTGATGGCCCTGCCTGCGCAGCACCTCGCACGTGGTCGTCAAAGTGCGCACCACGCCATTGGTCTGTGGGTGCCATGCGTCGGTTACGATAGCGATAGAATGCGGCGCCCCAGAGCGTGCAGCGGTGCGAACGGCTGCGGAACCGGTCACACCGCGTCTCACGCTGCTTCTCGGGCGGGGTCGTGCTTCTCCGATCCGGCGTCGTCGGACTGTGCTTCCTCGCTCTGTTTGCGCGCGCGCATCACATCGGGCCAATTGAGAATTTCCATCCGCCCGTCGTGATGTTCAACCAGCGCGTTGCACCCTTCGACCCAGTCGCCATCGTTCCAATATTCGATGGTCTTGCCATGATACTGGAACTCACGGAATTCGGCGGTGTGGATGTGGCCGCACACCACGCCGTCGACGCCGCGTTCGCCTGCTGCTCGGGCGACAGCCTCTTCATAGCGACCGATGAACTCGACCGCGTTCTTGACCTTGTGCTTGGCCGCCTTGGAAAGCGACCAATAGGGCTTGCCCATACCTTTACGCACCGCATTCACGATGACGTTGAGGCTCATCCCGGCGCGATAGGCCCAGTCGCCGACAAAGGCGAGCCAGCGGTGGGAGATCATGACCGCGTCGAATTCATCGCCATGCAGCACCATCAGGCGGCGGCCATCAGCGGTTTCATGAAAGGCCGCACGGCGGATTTCGACCCCGCCGAAATTCAGCCCGGTGAACTGACGGAACATCTCGTCATGATTGCCGGGGATATAGACGATGCGGGTTCCGCGCTTGGCCCGCTTCATGATGCGCCAGACGATATCGTTATGGCTGGCGGGCCAGTAAAACTTCTTTTGAAGTCGCCAGCCGTCGATGATGTCGCCGACCAGGTACATGGTTTCGCTGTCAGTGTTGTCGAGAAAGTCGATCAGCAGATCGGCGTTGCACCCCTTGGTGCCCAGATGCACGTCGCTGATCCAGATGGTGCGATAGCGCGCGCGCGTGTTGCCGACCGGCTCACGCGTTTGAGGTTTCGCCAGCCGCAGACTGGCGACGTTTCCGGGGATCGCATCCCCTTCGAGGCTCGCGGCGGTTTTGCCCTTCGGCAGATCGGACAGCATAAAGTCGGTCATCGAAAATCCTTCGACATCGCTCCTGATGTGTCAACGCCTATGACAGGCATTTGTTACAGGCGATTCACAGCGGCGTGACGGTTTTGCGTCATTCGCACACTTAGTGTGTCCCATAACGAGACTAAATGTTAGCCGGCCGTTTTCATTATGGCGGTGCGCGCGTTTGCTATCAAGGGCGGAGAGCGATCCCCGATCCCCCGTTCAATCCATCGGGATAAAGCCCGGCATAGTCGGGACACGCTCAATCCAGCGTCGCACGGCTGGGTAATCGGCAAGGTCAAAGCCGCCCTCTTCCGCCACGTGGCTGTAGGCGAACAGCACAATATCCGCGAGCGAGGCGGCAGAACCCGCAAACCAGTCAGTCGTCGCAAGATGCCCGTCGATCGTTGCCAGTGCATCCTGACCGGCAATACGCTTTGCGGTCATCTGACTGCGTTGCTGTTCGCTGAGATTGGACGGACCGACAAACCGGCACCAGAACCGCAAGGTCGCGATATTGGGCTCGTGGCTGTATTGCTCGAAGAACATCCAGCGCAACATCTGCGCGCGTTCAAAGCGGTCTTCGGGCACCTACGCGGAGCCTTCGGCCAGAAACCAGCAGGCGGCATTGCTTTCAGGCAAAAACCGGTCGCCCGTCTGCAGCACCGGGATGCGGCCATGCGGATTGATATGGGCCATGAATTGCGGCGTTCGGGTTTCGCCCTTCATAATATCGTATTGCCGCGTTTCCAGCGGCAGGCCGAGCAGGGCTGCGGTCAATTTGATCTTGTAGCAATTGCCGCTGCGTGGGTCTTCGTGCAGCAGCAGACGCTCGGTCACCACTTCAGGCACCCTCTCAGCCACCCGCCACTTCCAGCACGATCTTGCCGATATGTTCGCCCGCTTCCATTCGCGCATGGGCGGCGGCGGCATCGGCGAGGGCAAACGTCTGGTCCATCACCGGGCTGAGTTCCCCGCTGGTGAACAATGGCCAGGCATTGGCCGCGATCTCGTCCGCCAGCGCAGCCTTGAATGCGTCGGAGCGTGGGCGCAGCGTCGATCCGGTCAGCGTCAGGCGGCGCATCATCACCATCGGCATGAACAATTCCGCCTTGGCGCCGCCCAGCACGGCAATGGTCACGTGGCGCCCGTCTTCGGCCAGGCACTGAAGGTTGCGCGGCACGTAATCGCCCGACACCATGTCGAGCACCACGTCGACACCCGCGCCTCCGGTAAAATCCTTCACCGCCTGAACGAAATCCGCCTCACGGTAATTGATTGCAAGGTCCGCGCCGACGCGCCGTGCCGCCTCGCACTTGGCCTCATTGCCGCAGGTGGTGATGACGGTCATGTCGAACGCCTTTGCCAGCATGATCGCCATCGTGCCGATCCCGCTGGTGCCGCCGTGGACAAGCAACCGCTCGCCATCGCGGGCCATGCCGCGTTCGAACACGTTGTGCCACACCGTAAACAGGGTCTCTGGCAGGGCGGCGGCTGTCTTGAGGTCCATGTCATCGGGCACGGCGAGGCAGTGCTGCCACGGCGCGGTGCAATATTGTGCATAGCCGCCCCCCGGAGTGAGCGCTGCAACGCGCGCCCCAATCATTTCCGAGGGCACATTGCTGCCCACCGCAACCACTTCGCCCGCCACTTCGAGCCCGAGGATCGGCGACGCGCCCGGCGGTGCGGGATAGGCTCCCGCGCGCTGGATGCAATCGGGCCGGTTGACCCCGGCAAAGGCCACCCGAATCAGCACATCATCGGGACCGGGTTGCGGCACGCCGACGCTTTCCAGCGCCAGCACCTCAGGCCCGCCGGGCGCGGCAAAGCCGATGGCGTTCATGGAATCGGGCATTCGATCGGGTGTGCCGTCCGAACCAGGTCCTGATGTTGCGTCCTGCACTTTTGCCTCGCTGTTCACAGCTTTGCCCCCCTGAAACGCCAACCCGCCCGAAAAGTGATTGATTAAAACACAGGTGGTGCTTGCGAATAGCTATCTCCTCCATTGACAGCAAGCCACGACGCTTCGATGTTACGATTCGATGGATGATGAAGCGCGCCCCCACCTGCCTTCAAATGCAGCGAGCCTCCTTTCCCGAGAGGATCTCGATCCATACTCGCAGGACGAATTGAGCGCGCGAATCGTGCTGCTTGAGGCAGAGATCGCGCGGGTCAAGGCGCACCGCGACAAGGCAAGCGCCCACCGCGCGGCGGCTGATGCGCTGTTTGCCGGATCACGCGCTTCGGGCGGCAGGACATGAGGTCATCTGGTCCCCTGCTGCTGAATAATCTCAATGCGGATTCGCAATCCTGCCGCATAATCCTACATAGATTGCACCCCCTCCCGACCGCGCCCTTCGGGGTTGTTTCATGACGCCGCAAAACGCCCCGTAGCGCCCCCGCCCCAACTCCTCTTGCAGAGACACACGCCATGCCCAGCTTTGCCCAGAACCTCGAACGCACACTGCACAACGCGCTCAGCAATGCTTCCGAACGCCGCCACGAATATGCGACGCTCGAACACTTGCTGCTGGCGCTGATCGATGATGAGGATGCCGCGGGCGTCATGGGCGCATGCGGCGTGGACCTGGCTGAACTGGGCGATGTGGTTAAACAATATCTCGACCACGAATACCAGTCGTTGAAGACCGATGACGATGCCGATCCCCAGCCGACCGCCGGTTTCCAGCGGGTGATCCAACGCGCGATCCTGCACGTCCAATCCTCGGGCAAGGATACGGTGACGGGTGCCAACGTGCTGGTGGCGCTGTTCTCCGAACGCGACAGCTACGCGGTCTATTTCCTGCAACAGCAAGATATGAGCCGGCTGGATGCGGTCAGCTTCATCAGCCACGGCATCGGCAAGGGCGGTCGCCAGATCGAGCCGAAAGCGACAGCGGGCGCGGATGAACCAAGCGAGGAACCCGGCGAAAAGGCAAAAGAGAGCGGCAACAAGAAGGAAACCGCGCTCGACCAGTTTACTGTCAACCTCAACGCCAAGGCTGAGGCCGGGCGGATTGACCCGCTGATCGGTCGCGGGCCCGAAGTGGATCGCACGGTGCAGATCCTGTGCCGCCGGTCAAAGAATAACCCGCTCTATGTTGGTGATCCGGGCGTCGGCAAAACCGCGATTGCCGAAGGTCTGGCACGCAAGATCGTTGAAGGCGATGTGCCCGAAGTGCTGACCGAGGCGGTCATCTATTCGCTCGATATGGGCTCGCTGCTGGCAGGAACGCGCTATCGCGGCGATTTCGAGGAGCGGCTGAAGCAGGTCGTTAACGAGCTTGAGGGGATGCCGCACGCGGTGCTCTTCATCGATGAAATTCACACCGTGATCGGCGCAGGCGCGACCAGCGGCGGGGCAATGGATGCGTCCAACCTGCTGAAGCCCGCTTTGTCGGGCGGAACGATCCGCTGCATCGGGTCGACCACTTACAAGGAATTCCGCAATCACTTCGAAAAGGATCGCGCGCTGCTGCGCCGGTTCCAGAAGATCGACGTGAATGAGCCGACGATCGAGGATACTATCAAGATCCTGCAAGGTCTGCGCACCGCGTTCGAGGATCACCACAAGGTGAAATACACCCCCGAGGCGCTGAAAACCGCCGTCGAGCTGTCGGCGCGTTATATCAATGATCGCAAACTGCCGGACAAGGCGATTGACGTGATCGACGAGGTCGGCGCGATGCAGATGCTGGTCCCACCGAGCCGCCGAAAGAAGAAGATCACCTCCAAAGAAATCGAGCAGGTCATCGCGACGATGGCGCGCATCCCGCCCAAATCGGTGAGCAAGGACGACAAGAAAGCGCTCGAGAACCTCGAACGCGATCTGAAACACGTCGTCTTTGGTCAGGATGAAGCGATTACGCGCCTTGCGACTGCAATGAAGCTGAGCCGCGCAGGCCTGCGCGATCCGGAAAAGCCGATTGGCTCGTTCCTGTTCAGCGGCCCCACCGGCGTCGGCAAAACCGAAGTCGCGCGCCAGCTTGCGAGCATCATGGGGATCGAATTGAAGCGGTTCGACATGTCCGAATATATGGAGCGCCACAGCGTTTCGCGCCTGATCGGTGCGCCTCCGGGTTACGTCGGTTACGATCAGGGCGGCCTTTTGACCGATGCCATCGACCAGAACCCGCATTGCGTGCTGTTGCTTGACGAGATCGAAAAGGCCCACCCGGACCTGTTCAACATCCTGTTGCAGGTGATGGATAACGGCCGCCTGACCGATCACCACGGCAAGACGGTCGATTTCCGCAACGTGGTGGTCATCATGACGACCAATGCCGGGGCGTCGGATATGGCGCGCAGCGGGATCGGGTTTGGCGATGTGTCCAAGGAAGATGCCGGGACCGAGGCCGTCAACAAGATGTTCACGCCAGAATTCCGCAACCGCCTCGATGCGATCGTGCCGTTTGCCTATCTTGGCAAGAGCACGGTTGCCCGCGTGGTCGACAAGTTCATCCTTGAGCTGGAACTCCAGCTCGCCGAACAGAACGTCCACATCCAGTTCGATACAGAAGCGCGCACCTGGCTGGCGGACAAGGGGTATGACAAGCTGTTTGGTGCGCGTCCGATGGGCCGTCTGATCCAGGACCGGATCAAGCAGCCGTTGGCCGAGGAGCTGTTGTTCGGCAAATTGTCCGATGGCGGAGAGGTGCATGTCTCGATCAAGGATGGCAAACCCAGCTTCGAACTTACCCCCGCCCCGCCCAAGGTAAAGGCGAAGCGCAAACCTGCCGCCAAAAAGAAGCCGGCGGCAAAGTCTGAGCCCAAGGACGAACCGCAAAACGGCGATCCCAAGCCCGAGGCATCGGACAGCGACGCGGATGGAACCGCATAAACGCGGGCCTAGTTAAGCAGACTGCAAAAGCTGGCTTTTGCCAAACCGATATGATTGAACGGGCCCCGAAGCAATTTGGGGCCCGTTCGACATGAAAACACACCTTCTCACCACCGTCGCTATCCTCCTGACAGGTCTGGCGGTTCAGCCGCTGGCTGCCGATGATCATATGGCAGATGGTCAAACCGCCGAACCCGATACCGCCACCAGCACCAATATGGGCACCGATATGGGCACCGATATGGGCAGCGGGCTCAGCGACAAGTTCACCGGCGCAGACCTGTTCGATCTGACTGTCGCCAGCGATCCGCAGATCAGCCCGGACGGGGCGCGCATCGCCTATGTGCGCGCCGCCAATGACATCATGACCGATGCGACCATCACCTCGATCTGGCTGGTCAATGCGAGCAGCGGCGCGCAGACCCCGCTCGCCACGGGTGAGGGCGCGCATTTCAGCCCGCGCTGGTCGCCCGATGGCAAACGCCTCGCCTATGTCTCCACCCAGGGCGGAGGCGGGCCGGAACTGCATGTGCGCTGGATGGACAGCGGGGTGAGCGCGAGCATCACCGCGCTGCCCGATGGCCCCGGCAATATCAGCTGGTCGCCCGATGGCACGCGCATCGCCTACACCGCGCTGGTCCCGGTAAAGCCGCTGTCCCTGGGCGAAACCCCGCCCATGCCTGAGGGGGCGACCTGGAAGCCCGGCCCGCAGATCATCGACCGGGTGACCTATCGTTATGACGGCGCGGGATACCTCAAAACCGGGTTTGCCCAGGTCTTCATGGTCGATGCAACCGGTGGCGCCCCGCGCCAGCTGACTTCGGGGGACCGCAATCACGAAGGATCGCTGGAATGGACGCCCGACGGCAGAACGATCCTGATCAGCGGCAACCGTGATGAGGAATGGGAGCTGTCAGCCGTCGATTCCGAAATCTACGCCATCGACCTTACATCGGGCGCGATCACTGCGCTGACCGACCGCAACGGGCCCGATGGCCACCCGCAAGTGTCCCCCGACGGGCGCATGATCGCCTATGTCGGGTTCGACGACCTCGAAATGGCCTATCAGCAATCGGGCCTGTATCTGATGGACGTGGATGGATCGAACAAGCGGCGGATCGCCGAGGGCTTCGATCATGACATAACCAGCCTCGAATGGAATGAAGCCGGGCTGTTTGCAGGGTATGAGGATCGCGGCGCCTATCGCATCGCGCGTGTGTCGCTGTCTGGCAATATCAGCCCGATGGATGTCAGCGTAGTCGATCCGGGTTATTCGCGCCCCTATGCGGGCGGGCAGTGGAGCGTCGCGAGAAACGGCACGCTTGCCTACACCACCGGCAGCGCGATGCGGCCCTCCGATATCGGCGTGCTACGCGCGGGCAAGGCGACGCGGTTGACCGCGCTCAACGATCTGAAACTGTCGGGAAAGGCGCTGGGCAAAACCATCGCTCTGGACGTTACGGCGGCAGATGGGGCAAAAATCCCGAGCTGGCTGGTCCTGCCCGCCGGTTACACGCAGGGCGCACGGGTGCCGATGATCCTTGAAATCCACGGCGGACCCTATGCAGCCTACGGCCCCCACTTCGCCTCCGATTACCAGCAATATGCGAGCGCGGGCTATGCCACGCTGTTCACCAATCCGGGCGGATCGACCGGCTATGGAAAGGCGTTTGCCGACCGGATCGAAGGCAATTACCCGATCTCCAACCATGATGAGCTGATGGCGGCGGTCGATGCAGCGATTGCGGCTGGCTATGTCGATCCCGAAAACCTGTTCGTCACCGGCGGGTCGGGCGGCGGCATTCTGACTGCGTGGATCGTGGGCCAGACGAACCGCTTTGCAGCTGCCGCAGCTTACAAGCCGGTGATCAACTGGACCAGTATGGCGTTGATGAGCGATGGCTATGCGTTCTTCGGCAAATACTGGATGAAGGGGCAACCGTGGGATCGGCCCGAGGATTACTGGCGGCGCTCTCCGCTTGCGGCGGCCGGCAACATCAAGACACCAACGCTGGTGCTGGTGGGGGATGAGGATTACCGCACCCCGCGCAGCGAGGCAGAGCAGTTCTATGGCGCGCTGAAGGTGCAGGGCGTGGACACCGCGCTGGTGGTGACGCCGGGGGCCAGCCACTCCGACCTTTCCATGAGCCCCAGTCAGCAGGCCGCAAAAACCGCCGCGGTGATCGCATGGTTCGACAAGTATCGCCGCGACAAGAAGGCCGATTGACGCGCGTTTCACGGGAACACAGGTGCAGCTCAGGTGCTTGTAACAGCATATGAGCGCACCTTTTTCCTGGATCCGACCCGAACCGTGGGGCGTCCACATCGTCCCCGCCGAATGCTGGATCGATCCGGGCCGCGCGGTTGAACGCGCTCTGGTCACTCACGGCCATGCCGATCACGCACGCGGCGGGCATGGGGAAACCATCGCCACGCCCGAAACGCTGGCGATCATGGCGCTGCGTTATCGCACCGGGGTGGAGGACGCCTCGGGCGAAATGCCAACCCGGGCGACACCATGCGAGTATGGCGAGACGATCCGGCTGCCCGGTGGGGTGGATGCGACGTACATTCCGGCGGGCCACGTGCTCGGTTCGGCGCAGATCCTGCTGGAACATGCAGGCGAGCGGGTCGTCATCACCGGCGATTACAAACGCCGCCCAGATCCCACCTGCGCGCTGTTCGAAGTGACGCCCTGCGACATCTTTATCACAGAGGCGACGTTCGGCCTTCCCGTCTTCACCCATCCCCCGATCGAGGAAGAAATCGCCAAGCTGACCGGTACGCTGGCCGAACACCCTGATCAATGCGTGCTGGTGGGCGCCTATGCGCTGGGCAAGGCGCAGCGAGTGATCGCGGAACTGCGTGCGGCGGGGCATCACGCGCCGATATATCTGCACGGCGCGATGGAGAAGATGTGCAACCTGTATGAAGAGCACGGCGTTCCACTTAGCGAACTGCGGCTGGTCGCCGATCACGCGAAGGACGATATGCGGGGGCACATCGTCATCGCGCCGCCGTCCGCATTGGCCGATCGCTGGTCACGCCGCCTGCCTGATCCCATCACCGCGATGGCGAGCGGTTGGATGCGCGTACGCGGGCGCGCCCGGCAACGCGGGGTCGAATTACCGCTGATCATCAGCGATCATGCCGATTGGGAAGAGCTGACGCGAACCATCGAGGAAGTGAACCCGGCCGAAACCTGGATCACGCATGGCCGTGAGGAGGCGCTGTTGCGCTGGTGCGAACTGGGTCAGCGGCGCGCGCGGGCGCTGGCACTGGTGGGCCGGGAAGATGAGGATGACTGACACCCTTATCCTTTCCCGACCCGAAGCTGCAGATTTACGCGATCTTGGCGAGGTCTTCCTTGACCTTGGCAATGGTTTCATCGGTGATCATGCCGGCGGACCACGGCTGAACCTGCACCAGGCTCATGTCCTTGAACTGCTCATAGGCGGGGTGCGTGGCGATGCCCGGCAGATGCTTTTCGAGAACGGCAGCGGCTTTGGCATCGGCCATCAGCGTTGCGATCGGTGCGTCCACACTCAGTGCGGCCTTGGGCGCTTGGGCGGCAGCGTGTTCGGCGTGATTATGCCCATCGGCAAACGCGGGCGAGGCGGCGCCTGCGATCAGCAAAACGGCGGCAAAAGCGGTGGTTTTCATGAATGCGTTTCCTTGGATGCAATGAATCGACAGAGAGTGAACAAGGGCACCATACAACACGGGCGCCGTCCCATTGAAGCAAATTGTGTTGCGCGCGGATGAACGGCTTTGCCGCCCTCCTCGATGCGCTGGTCTACACCACCAGCCGCAATCGCAAGCTGGCGTTGCTGGCCGCGTATCTGCGCGAAACGCCCGATCCCGATCGCGGCTGGGCGCTGGCGGCGTTGACGGGGGAGTTGGATTTTCCGGCGGTCAAATCCTCCACCATTCGCAATCTGATGAAGGACCGGGTCGATCCGGTGCTGTGGACGCTGAGCCGCGATTTCGTTGGCGATACGGCTGAAACCGCCAGCCTCTTGTGGCCCGAACCACCCTCAGGCATCGCACCAGATGAACCGTCCGGCCTTGATGAAACCGTCCGCACGCTTGCCAGCCTCACCCGTGCCACTGCGCCAAAGGAACTGCCGCGCCTGCTCGATGCGCTCGATTCCTCAGGCCGCTATGCGCTCATCAAACTGGCGACCGGCGGGATGCGGATCGGCGTTTCGGCGCGATTGGCCAAGACCGCGTTTGCGCAAGCCTTCGATGTCGCGGTGGAGGATGTCGAGGAATACTGGCACGCGCTGACCCCGCCCTATGCGGAACTGTTCGCATGGGCGGCAGATGGCGACGATCCTCCCGATGTTGAACACCGCCCGCTGTTCCGACCTTTCATGCTGGCACACCCGCTGGAAGAGACGGTCATAAGCCTCGAAGATTATGCGGCGGAGTGGAAATGGGACGGTATTCGCGTGCAATTGGTGCGCGTGACCGATGCCGACGGAGCGCCGCAGACGCGGCTCTATTCACGATCAGGTGATGATATCTCGGCAACCTTTCCCGAACTGCTCGATGCGTTGCCGATGGATGCGGTGGTGGATGGGGAACTGCTGGTCAGGGGCTCCACGCAGGGAGGCGACACAGGCGGCGCAGCCAGTTTCAACGCGCTGCAACAGCGGCTGGGGCGAAAGACCGTGAGCAAGAAAATGCTGGCCGAGGCGCCTGCATTCGTGCGGCTTTACGATGCGCTGCTGATCGAGGGGGAAGACCTGCGTCCGTCACCCTGGACGCAACGCCGCGAACGGCTGGAGGCGCTGATCGGGCGCCTGCCCGCGGACCGGTTCGACCTGTCGGCAATAGTTGCGGCAGACGACTTTTCGCATCTTGCGCAGATACGCGATGGCGCGCGCGACGATGCGATCGAGGGGTTGATGCTGAAACGCCGCGACAGCCCCTACCTCGCCGGGCGCAAGGTCGGGCTGTGGTACAAGTGGAAACGTGATCCCCTGCTGATCGATTGCGTGCTGATGTATGCGCAGCGCGGCAGCGGCAAACGCTCTAGCTTCTATTCGGACTACACATTCGGCTGCTGGGACGGCGATGCCGATTCGGGAGCCGAACTGTTGCCGGTGGGAAAGGCGTATTCCGGGTTCACCGATGCCGAACTGAAAAAGCTTGATCGCTTGGTGCGTCAGACCACGCTCAATCGCTTTGGCCCGGTGCGCGAGGTGGAGCGCACACTGGTGTTTGAGGTCGCGTTCGACAGCGTCCACGCCAGCAAACGCCATAAAAGCGGCCTTGCAATGCGCTTTCCCCGGATCCACCGCATTCGCTGGGACAAGCCGGTGCACGAGGCAGACCGGATTGAAAGCCTGCGGGCATTGATCCGGGATTGATCGCCAAGGCCGATGGGCTACAGCGGCTCCACACCACCGGAGAGACACGCATGAGCTACGCCACTTCCGCCCACACCGTTTTCGATCAGACGCTGGGGATGCTCGGCGACATTCTGGCCAAGGCTGCAGGCCACGATGCGGGCGATGCGTTGCTGGCGGCAAAGTTGGCGGACGATATGTTTCCGCTGGCGATGCAGGTGCGCTTTACCGGGCACCAGGTGGTCAACACGCTCAATCGGCTGGCCGGGGGTGATCATCCGCTTGCCGATACAGACCCTGCGACCATCGCAGATGCGCGGGCGCATATTGCAGATTTGCGCGCGATGAATTCTGCGCATGGCCCGGAAGGTTGGCTGAAATCGGATGCGCGGGTGGAATTCGATCTGCCCAACGGCATGGCTTTTGCAATGGAGGCGCACGAATATGTGCGCGACTGGTCGCTGCCGAACTTCTATTTCCACGCGACCACCGCTTATGCCATCCTGCGCCGCGAAGGGCTGGCAATCGGGAAGGGCGATTTCCTGCCGCACATGATGCAATATTTCGTGAAAAAACCGGACTGAACGCGCCGGCGTGCGCTGTCGAACCGCTTTCCTACAGGCGCGCATTTATGGGATGACCCTCGCGTTCTTTCGCATTGTTGTCTGGCGTTTCTACCGGCTTTCGCCACCGGGTTATGCGGCGCGCCGACACGCGAGTGCGCGCGAGTAGGTTTTGCAAGGTGTCAACTTTGCGGATTTGCCGTATTTCTCATCTATTCCAGAGCTTTGAGCGGAAGAATCCGGTTTTACACACTGTCAATTGTGTCAACTTTCGCCTGAACCTGCCAGCGCCGCCATGTGGTGCTTTGCATTCTGTGCGTAATGCGCCGTGCCCAGCCGCATTCCGGCGATGGCGGCTTCGGGCAGTTCGCGCAGCAGTTTGGCCGGGCGCCCGGTCCACAATTCGCGCGGCCCCATAATCTTGCGCTCGGTCAACATTGCGCCTGCGCCAAGCATCGCATCGGATGCGATCACCGACATGTTCATCGCAATCGCGCCCAGCCCGACAAAGCCGCGATCGTGGATCGTGCAGCCATGCATCATCGCCATGTGCCCGATCAGCACATCGTCGCCGATGATCAGCGGGCATCCATCCGGGTGGCCAGGACCGGGGCCATCGCAATGCAGCACTGATCCATCCTGCACGTTGGTCCGCTCGCCAATGCGGATCTGCGACACATCGGCGCGCAGCACGCAATTGTACCAGATGGACGAACCTGCGCCGATTTCGACATCCCCGATGATCGAAGTGCCCGGCGCGATAAACGCGGTTTCATGGATTTTGGGCGTCTTGCCGTGAATCGGGATGATATTGACGCCGGGATAGGTGGTCATCGGTTCGGCTCCAGATCGGCCCATTGCTGTTTAGTGATCGCATACTGAATCGTCGGATTGGCCTGTGGGGGAAAGGCGGGGTCCGCAAAATCGAGATCGGCGCGGCGATGCATTCCGAGCTTTTCCATCAGCCGCCAGCTGCCCGTGTTCGCCTCACACGTGAGCGCAACGAGATGGGCTGCGTCGATGCGAGGCGAAAATGCCCACTCGATCACCGCGCGCATCGCCTCATGCGCGTAACCGCGGCGCCAGCGGTCCTCGCGGATGATCCAGCCGATCTCATGATCGCCGGGATTGGGGGCTAGGGGATTGTCGACCCGCTTGATCCCGCAATATCCGACCATGTCGCCCGTGCCCTTCTCGATCAGGAACAGAAAACTGAAGCCTTGGCTCGCAAACATCGCCATGCCCTTGGCGTGGCGCGCCTCGATCTGGTGGCGTTCCATCACTCCGCCAAGAAGCGCCATGACGGTGGGCGTGTTGAGCGTGCGGTCATGCTCATCGACGTCGCCCTCACCGATCGTGCGCAGCACCAGCCGCTCGGTTTCCAGCACGATTTCAGGCATTTGATCGGGCGTGGTTTGGAAGCCAGTCTTCGCGGGTAATCGCATAGACGATGTTCTTGCCCCCTTCCGGGTCAAAGTCTTTGGAAGGATAATCGAGTTGTTCGCGATGCACCATTCCCAGCCGCTTCATCAGGCCCCAACTGGCGTGGTTGCGGGGGACGGTAATTGCGATCACCTCTTCCGCACCGAAGCGACCGAATGCGAGATCGAGCGAGGCAATCGCCGCTTCCTTGGCATAACCACTGCCCCACGCATCCTCTCTGAGCCGCCAGCCCACTTCCATCATGCCGATCGGACCGGGTTCCTGATTGGAACGTTTAAGGCCGCAAAAACCAAGCAATTCGCCCGATAGATGCCCGCCGTCAGCCTTGCGTTCGCACACCCAGAACGTGTGGCCATACTCCTTGGAATACCGCTCCAGCCTGCCGCTCGCACCGGCAATAGTCGCCTCGTCGGCAACGCCTCCCAGCCACCGCATGACGGCAGGCGTGTTGCAATGGTGCCAGAACATCGCCCAATCATCCTCGCGCCAATCGCGCAGGATCAGGCGCGCCGTCTCATGCTGGAATTCAGCCATTCAGCAGGCGGGCTGCAACCGGGGCGTGATAGGTGAGAATTCCCGAACATCCGGCGCGCTTGAACGCGACCAGTTTTTCCATGAGCAGGGCATCGCGGTCACCCGCTCCGGCAGCGGCGGCAGCTTCGATCATGGCGTATTCGCCGCTCACCTGATAGGCAAAGACCGGCACGCGAAACGCCTGTTTCACCCGATAAATGATATCGAGATAGGCCAGACCCGGCTTTACCATGATGCTGTCGGCGCCCTCGGCAATGTCGAACTCGACCTCGCGCAATGCCTCGTCGCCATTGGCGGGGTCCATCTGATAGCTCTTCTTGTCGCCTTTCAGCAGGCCGCCCGATCCCACCGCATCGCGGAACGGGCCGTAGAAGGCGCTCGCGTACTTGGCGGCATAGCTCATGATCTGGACATTGTGGTGCCCGCCCATTTCCAGCGCCATGCGGATCGCGCCGATGCGCCCGTCCATCATATCCGACGGCGCGATGATATCGGCACCCGCCTCGGCCTGATTGATCGCCTGATCGACCAGCACCGCGACCGTATCGTCGTTCGTCACATAGCCAGCATCATCCAGCAGCCCGTCCTGCCCGTGCGCGGTATAGGGATCGAGCGCGACGTCGGTAAGCACACCGATATCATCGCCGCAGGCATCCTTGATCGCGCGGATGGCGCGGCACATCAAGTTGTCGGGATTGAGCGCTTCGGCCCCGTCATCGCTGCGCTTGTCGCCTTGCGTGTTGGGGAACAACGCCACCACCGGCACGCCGAGCGCGGCTGCCTCCTTTGCCCGTGCAACGATCCCGTCAACCGACCAGCGCGAAACGCCAGGCAGGCTTGCGACAGGGTCTTCGACGCCGGTTCCGCCAGTGACGAATAACGGCCAGATCAGATCGGCAGGGGTGAGCAGCGTTTCGCGGTGCAGCGCACGGCTCCAGCCGGTGGCACGTGGGCGGCGCAGGCGGGTGTTGGGATAGCGAGCGTTCATGGGGCGGATATGTGCCGCAAAGCGCGCATGGTTGCAATCGGGCGGTGAGACCAATCAACGGGATGCGATGCTCGCGCCGATTTTCTCGATTTCGCGCTTGGGCTCTTCGACCTCCGTCGCCATCGGTGCCAGGTCTTCCAGCGCCGCGCCGGATTCCACGTCCTTTAACCGGATCAGCTGACGTTTGAAATCAATGAGCTCTGTGCCCGAAAGCATCGCGCGGGTGACGAACTGAACGCTGGATGGATTAATCGGGCGCCCGCCGCGATACATTTCGTAATGCAGATGTGCCCCGGTTGAAAGTCCGGTCGAGCCGACATAGCCGATCACCTGTCCGCGCCGAACACTGGTGCCCGCACTCACAGCCATGCGGCTCATATGGCAATACCGCGTTTGAAGATTGCCACCGTGCTGCAATTTCACCGCGTTCCCACAGCCACCGGCACGCCCGGCAGACACAACCCGCCCGTCGCTCACCGCGACAATCGGCGTGCCATGCGAAGCCTTGAAATCCATGCCGGAATGCATCCGCCTATATCCCAGGATCGGATGGCGCCGCATGCCAAAGCTGGAGGAAACCGAACCGGGAACCGGCCGCGCCAGCCCCCTCCGCTGTTCGCCCACGCCCGATGCCTCGAAAAAGCGTCCATCGCTGCCCCAGCGCATCAATTGCGTGCGGGGCTTTCCATCGCGCTCGATCCCGGCATATAGCAATTGGCCCGCCTGCCGCTCTCCGGTGGCGGCGCGGCGATAGGACAGGACAATGTCGAACTGATCGGTGCCGCGCACATCGCGGTCCATATCGACCTGCGCGTCAATCGCCTTGAGGTAATCCTGGACCGCGCTGGCGGGAACGCCCGCTGCGCGCATGGAGCGATAAAGGCTGGAGCCCACAGTCCCGCGCAGGCGCAGAGGCGTATCGTCGACCCTGATCACATTGCGCTCCAGCGTCAGCGCGCCGATCGGATTGCCCAATTCGTCGCGGCCCGCCCGGTCGATTTTCAGTTCCAGATCAAACCGCGCGCGGAATTTCAGCGCGTCCAGCGGTCGCCGCTCGCTATCGGCAGCGCGGCGACCCAGCACGATATCCATCTGCGTCCCCGGCTCGATCTCGCCAAGCGGTATCGCCTGACCCACCAATTCGCTCACACGAGTGATATCGCCGGATATGGCGCCAGCGCGGCGCAGCATGCTGGCGAAACTGTCTCCGGGGGCCAGCGCCGAGACCATCTCGATGCGCGGGCGCTCGGGCGCATTGGCGAGCGGGATGACAGCGTCGGTCGGTCCCATCCGCTTTCCAGTGTCAGCGCCAAGCGCCAGCGGCGTGATCGCTTGCGAGCGGAACTCATTCTGGACCACAGGGTCTTGCGGGATGGACGCACGGGCGGACACAGGGCTCATGTCAGGCCAGAACATCAGCGCAACCGCGCCCAGACCGACCATCGTCGTCATTCCGCGAAACCAGCGCAGGCTGCCGATGTTCTCGGCAAGATCGGGTGCCATGTCGAGCCGGTCGAACCATCGTCCTGCCTTCAGCTTCCACTCGTCATGACGATCGCCCCAGTGGCGCACACGCGAGAGCATCTGGCGTTTGGCGCTTTCGGCACCGGTGGGCCGCGAATTGCCGCGAGAATTCTGGAAATAGCCCGCAAAATCGCCCGGCACTATCGCAAGTGCCTGGCCCGGTGACTGGTTTTTTCCCTCACCGATTTCGAATTTGGGTGTTTGGTCCACAGATTCCTGCTTGTCGATCCAGACGGAAGGTCCAGATGAGTGCTCTGGCGCAAATCCTTGCCCGATCATAGTAAAGACCCGGTTAAGAGGCGACCAGCCGATGGAACGCTGCGATAAGGGGTTTCCCCCTAGGCTGACAATGGTCTTTCGCCGCCTGTTGCTCCCGCTGATCAAGCCTGACACAGTTTGGCCGTGACCTTTTCATCATCCGGAAAATTCGGTCTGCCACATGATTCGCGCCGCGACTCGCGGCATGATTCGGCACGCGATTCCAGCAATGTGCGCGCTGTGCTTGGCCCCACGAACACCGGCAAGACCCATCTTGCGATCGAACGGATGTGCGCCCATTCGAGTGGAATGATGGGCTTTCCGCTGCGCCTGCTGGCGCGCGAGGTCTATGACCGGGTGCGCGCGATAAAGGGCGACAATGCGGTCGCGCTGATTACCGGCGAGGAGCGGATCGAGCCGCCGGAGGCGCGCTATTTCTGCTGCACCGCCGAGGCGATGGACCGCTTGGGAATGGGCAGGAACGGGCCCCACGCCTTCGTCGCGATCGATGAGGCGCAGATCGGCGCGGACCCGGAGCGCGGGCATATCTTTACCGATCGCCTGCTGCATGCGCGCGGGCGCGAAGAGACGATGATCCTTGGCTCGGCCACGCTTGAACCGATGGTGCGGGCGCTCATTCCGAAAGCCGAGCTGGTGCAGCGCCCCCGCTTTTCCACGCTGACGCATGCTGGCCAGACCAAACTTTCGCGCCTGCCCCCGCGCAGCGCCGTGGTCGCGTTCTCGGTTGAGCAGGTTTACGCGATGGCCGAGGCGCTGCGCCGGTTTCGCGGCGGCGCAGCGGTGGTGATGGGCGCGCTTTCGCCGGAAACGCGCAACAAGCAGGTCGAACTGTTCCAGAATGGCGAGGTGGACTACATCGTCGCCACCGACGCGATCGGCATGGGGCTGAACCTTGATCTCAACCATGTCGCCTTTGCCGCGCTGTCGAAATTCGACGGCAAGCGCAAACGGCGGCTGACCCCGGCGGAGATGGCGCAGATTGCTGGGCGCGCCGGACGGCACCAGCGCGACGGCAGCTTCGGCACGCTGACGGGGGGCGGAAGCCGCGACGGCGCGCCGCTCGAATTCACCGATGAGGAAATCTACGCCATCGAGGAACACAGGTTTGCGCCTCTCACCCACCTGTTCTGGCGCGAGGCGGAACCGCGTTTCGATACAATTGAAGTGCTGATCGGCGACCTTGAATCGCGCCCGCGCCACGATGTGCTCAAACCCGCGCCCGAGGCGATCGACCTTGCCGTGCTCAAACGCCTCGCCAGCGAGCCGCTGGCTGACTCCATTCGCGGTTCTGGCGCGGTGCGGCGGTTGTGGGAGGCGTGCACATTGCCCGATTTCCGACAGGTCGGCATCGATCCGCACGCACGGTTTGTGGCGCGGTTGTGGGATGATCTGCAAGGCGGATATATCGGCGCGGATTTCGTCGCGGCACGCATCGCCGAGCTGGATCGCACCGGCGGCGATATCGACACGTTGCAGGGAAGGATAGCCGCGATCCGATCCTGGGCGTATATCTGCCAGCGGCCCGACTGGGTGCTGGCGCGTGACGAGATGGCGGCGCGTGCCCGCGCGGTTGAGGCCAAGCTATCCGATGCGTTGCACGCCCGGCTGACCGAACGATTTGTGAACCGAAGGACGACTATCTTGATGAAATCGCTGGGACAGGACGCAGGCGCGCTTCCCGTCACCCTTGAATCCGATGGCCGGATGACCGTGGAAGGCGAACCTATCGGGCGGCTCGACGGGTTCCGGTTTTCGGTCGATCCCGATGCGACGCTTGGGGAGCGCAAGATGCTGCTTGCGGCGGGGGAAAAGGCGCTGCCGGGGATTCTGGCCGAGCGCGCGCAATGGCTGCTGGGCGAAGGGCTGGCAGAACTGGAAATCGCCAAGGGTGCGATCCGGTGGCAGGGCCGCGCGCTGGCAGAAATCGCCATGCCCGATGATTTTGCCGCCCCGCGCATAACCTTGCAACGCGAAGCTTCGCTGCTGCCCGACGCTTCGCGCGCCAGGCTGGAAGAAGGGCTGACCGCATGGCTCACTGCGCAACTTGAACCGCTGGCACCCTTGCGCAAACTGGCGGAGGCCGCACGTGACCCGGAAGCCGGGAGCCAGGCGCGCGCGCTGCTGATCACGCTGATCGATGCGCGCGGGGTCGTCAGCCGGGAGAAAGCCGGTCTGGAGCACCTGCCCAAGGAAATGCGCCCGTTCCTGCGCAAGCTGGGGGTAACGTTCGGCGCGCTCGATATCTTTGCCGCGCCTCTGTTGAAACCTGCGCCGCGCCAATTGCTGCATGCGCTGGCGCTGGATACGCGCCCGCTGGAACCTGCGATGTTGCCGGTGCTGCCACCAGTTCCGGGCGAGGTAAAACGGCTGCCCGCCGGATATCGCCCCGCAGGCGAGCAGGTGATCCGAGTGGACCTTGCCGAGAAGATCCTGCGCGCAGCCTTCGATGTGCGTGCCAAGGCGGCGGACAAGGCAGGGCAGGGGCGATCGCCAGATAAGGGGCGCAAGAATCGCGGTTCGCGCACCGCCCGGTTCCGACTCGATCTGGCGCTGGCGGTGTCAATCGGGCTGGAGGCGGACAATGCGCGCCGCCTGTTGAGCAGCGCGGGCTTCCGCCTTCAGCGAGCGCGCGCCCTGCCCGAAGGCGCGTTCGGGCCCCAAGCGCCCGATTTCTGGGTATGGCAACCGCGGCGCGCTGGCGAAGAGTCGCGCACAGGATCGCGTACAGGATCGGGGGGGGCGCCAGCCCACCCGCGCTCTCAGCGCAACTCAGAAGAGAGTGGCGAACGGCGCAATGTCCGGCGCAAGCAGGATCAAGACAAGGGCCGAACACCCGATGTCGACGCCAGCAAACGTCAGCGTCCCGCCAGACACAAAGGCAATCGCAACGACAACCGCGCCGAACAACGGCCCAGCAAACGGCCGGACTTTGGCCCGGCGCGCAGCAGCGGGGCGTTTGATGTGCTTGCCGATCTGCTCGGGACCGGAGCCGACCGGAAAAAATGAGCGAAGGTGGCGATCCGGGCATGCGGATCGACCGCCTGCTGGTCTATCTGCGTTTTGCCCGCACCCGCTCTGCCGCCCGCGCGATGATCGAAGGGCATGCTTTACGCCGCAATAGGATTCATGTGCGGCGTGCGGCGGAGAATGTGTGCATAGGCGATGTGCTCACGCTTTCGGTGGGGTGCGATGTGCGGGTGGTGCAGGTTATTGCACTGCCCGACCGGCGCGCGTCACCGGCGCTTGCCCGAACTTTTTACCGGGATCTGGCACGCAATTGATGCAAGCCGCCCGCCGCCGGTTTCGAAACTTGACCGGCGGGCCGAAATCGCCATAGCAGCGCGTTTCATTAGCCTGCCCGTTCCTGATTGAGATGAAAGCCACCCATGACTTACGTCGTCACCGATGACTGCATCAAATGCAAATACACCGATTGTGTCGAAGTTTGCCCGGTCGATTGCTTCTACGAAGGCGAGAATATGCTGGTGATCAATCCCAGCGAATGTATCGATTGCGGCGTGTGTGAGCCTGAATGCCCGGCCGAAGCGATTCTGCCCGATACCGAGGATGGCCTTGAAAAGTGGCTGGAAATGAACACTAAATTCTCCGCCGAATGGCCCAATATCACCAGCCAGAAAGAACCGCCTGCCGACGCGGATGAGTTCAAGGGGCAGAAGGGCAAGTTCGAGAAGTATTTCAGTCCGGAGCCGGGCGAAGGCGACTGATCGGACCTGTCTGACGGAGAACTGCCGACGCATCGCGGCACCGTCACTGCATCGCAGTATTACCGACTCGCAATTTTGTTGCGGACGTGTTATATAATGGTGCAACCGCGCCGGTGAATATTCGGCGCCGGGCGCGATAATCAGAAAGGTCCGTCACCCACAGCAGCATAAGCGGCGGTTTTGAATCCGGCGAAATCGACTGGCAAGAGGCCGGGTCGGAATAGCTGATTGCAACCGTTTTGCACGAACCGTCTCCGGCCATCGGAACGATTCGCGATCGCTGAGCTTTTGTTTTGGGGTGGTGGCTATTGAAAGGACTGCGAATGGCTTCGAGCGCTAATGCTTTCACCGTCGGCGATTATGTTGTTTACCCCAAGCACGGCGTTGGCCGCGTGATCGAACTGCAAAGCGAGGAAATCGCAGGCATGCAGCTCGAACTGTATGTTCTGAGGTTTGAAAAAGAGCGCATGACCTTGCGTGTTCCCGTCAACAAGGTCGAATCCATCGGAATGCGCAAACTGTCTTCGGACAAGACGCTGAATGAGGCGATGGAAACGCTCAAGGGCAAGCCCAAGGTAAAGCGCACCATGTGGTCGCGCCGGGCTCAGGAATACGAAGCGAAGATCAATTCGGGCGACCTCGTGTCTATCGCAGAGGTGACGCGCGACCTGTTCCGCCCTGAGGACCAGCCCGAACAGAGCTATTCCGAGCGCCAGATTTTCGAGGCTGCATCCAGCCGACTTGCGCGCGAACTTGCCGCTATGGAAAAGACCGATGAGCCGACCGCGCTCGTCAAACTTCTCGACGTGTTGCGCGAGCACGCGCCGCAATATTATGACAGCGCCGACGAAGGCTGAACTTCCGGCCTTGCCAGAAACATGAAAAGGGCTGCCCTGAGAAGGGTGGCCCTTTTTTCATGCTCCGCTTGCCAACCAGCGTTTGGTGTATTATTACAGCAATACGCCTGAATGTGTGCAATGAAACGGTGGGAGCAATGCCGAGATGGTCGAACTTATGATGAAACGCGCAAGGTCATTTGCCGGACCGGCTGCCCTGGTTCTGGCCAGCATGGGCCTTTCTGGCTGTTTCACGAGCCTCAACGAAGTGCCCGGCGTGCCGCTTTCCGAGTTCGACATGAGCGGCTCCGCTCCGACCGAAATCGCGCTGTCCGGCCCGGACAAAGTAATCCTCACGGTCGGCGAGACGCTGGACATAACTGTCGAAGGCGGCAGCGGGACCGAAGATCTGCGCTTTGACCTATCCGACGACGACACACTGCGCATCGGACGAGAGGGAGACTGGCTGGCCGGATCGCAGCCCGCCACGATCCGTGTCACCATGCCCGCCCCGCGCGAAATCTCACTGGCCGGGTCCGGCAGTATCGATGCTCCCACGCTCGCCAGCGAGGCCGAAGTCGATATTGCCGGCTCGGGCACCGTGAGCATCGCCGAAATCGCTTCTCAGCGGCTGGAAATCAGCATGGCCGGTTCCGGCGATCTGAAAGCCGCTGGCAAGACTGATCGGCTCAAAGTCAGCATCGTTGGGTCGGGCGATATCGATCTTGCCGCGCTGACCGCGGACAAGGTCGAGATTTCCATCGCCGGATCAGGCGATATCGCGTTGGCGTCGGACGGTGTCGTGACGGCATCGATAGCCGGCTCTGGAGACATCAAGGTCACTGGCAACGCAAAGTGCACGCTCAAATCGGCTGGATCGGGCACGCTCGATTGCGCGACGGCAAAGGCTGGAGCCCAGTCAACCTCGCAAGCCGGCGCTGCTGACGGTGACGCTGCTGCTGAATAGACGGTGCCGCTTCCAAACGGGCTTGCCAGCGGCGAATGCAGGGTTGATGGTGACGCCATGTTGCGTACAGCCTCCCACGCCGCCAGACCGATCTTCGCCGCTCTGATCGCAATGGCGGCAGGTCTCGCGCTGAGTGGGTGTGTTGCCCGCGCTGCCGCCAGCATTGTTACCGCCCCGATCAAGGTTGCGAGCAAGGCGGTGGATCTCGCCACCACCAGCCAGTCAGAGGCGGATGAGAAACGCGGCCGCGAATTGCGCAAACGCGAAGAGGAGTTGGGAAAGCTCAACCGGCGATACGAAAAAGAGCTGAAACAATGCCGCGAAGGCGAACGTCGGGCCTGCGACGATGCCCGCATGACCTACGCCGATATGCAGGAATTGCTGCCCAGCGTGCCGGTTGAGCCTGAAGGCGACTGAGCCGCCGGACCTATTCCGCAGGTGATGCCGCGCGTCGCAACCGGTCGTTGATCGCACGGCCGACGCCGGTTTCGGGCACCGGCGCGATAGCGATACGCGGCTTGAATGAGGCAGCGCCCCTGTGCAGGCAATCGTACAGACGTGCTGCGGCTTCACTCACCTCGCCACCTTCTGACAGATTGCAATCTCCGGCAACCGTCCCAAACCCGATCCAGAATTCGTCTGGCGCGACTTCGGTCGCGTTCAACCGCACCGGCTTGCCTGGCGCGTAGTGACTCGAAAGCTGGCCGGGCGCTTCGATGGCCGTGCCTTTGCCTCGCTCGGGCAAACCCTTGCCAAAATGACGACGATGCAGCGCGTCAAGATCAACTGGGCCGGGGCGCAATTCCTCCCACTCGCCGCCCTCTCGAATAGTGAGGATGGTCGATTCCACGCCCGCTTGCGTTGGCCCTGCGTCCAGCACCAGATCGATGCGCCCGTCGAGCGAAGCGAGCACATGCTGCGCGGTCGTCGGGCTGATAAAGCCGCTTCGATTGGCTGATGGCGCGGCCAGCGGGAAGTCGACCAGGCTTAGCAATTGCCGCATTACCGGATGCGCCGGGCACCGGACGGCAATTGTCTGCAGGCCAGCCGCAACGGCAGGTGCAAGGGCTGCATCAGGCTGTTTGGGGAGCACCAGTGTCAGCGGCCCCGGCCAAGTTGTCATGACGGCAATCCCGGCGGCATCGGACCACTGAACATATTGTGCCGCCTGCTCGGCATCGCGGAGGTGCACGATCAGCGGGTTGAAGTCAGGGCGACCCTTGGCAGCGTAAATCGTCGCCACGGCCTCCGCATTGTCGGCTCGCGCGGCAAGGCCATAAACCGTCTCGGTCGGCACCGCGACAAGCCCGCCAGCGGTCAGCACTTGTGCAGCTTTTGCGATCCCTGCGGCGTCTGCCAGCACCACTTGTGTAACGTTCTTGCCGCTCATACTGTGTGCGCTATAGTCAAAGGCAACCCGCGCCAAGGGCGCTGCGTATCTTCCTTGGCCAAATTCCATTCAATTCGAGGGATCGATTTACCGTGACACCTTACTCGCCCCCCATTCAGGATCAGCTGCTTGCCATCCGCGTCAATGCCGGGATCGAAGAGCTCGCCTTGTCGGAAAAGTTCGCCCATGCCGAACCCGATCTGGTCGAGGCCATCGTCGAAGGGGTCGGCCAGTTCGCCGCCGGAGAGTTTGCGCCGCTGAACCGTATCGGCGATACGCAAGGTGCCCGGCTCGAAAACGGTGTGGTGCGCCTGCCCGACGGTTTCAAAGCCGCGTATGATGCGTATGTCGCGCAAGGCTGGAACGCGATCGCGTCACCAGCGGAATACGGCGGTCAGGGTCTGCCTTTCACGCTGTCGTGCAATGTGCTTGAGAACCTTGGCGCGGCCAATATGGCCTTCACCCTGCTGCCGATGCTGTCAGTCGGCGCGGTCGAGGCGCTGGAACATCACGGGAGCAAGGATCAGCAGGCAAAGTATCTGCCCGATCTGGTCAGCGGCAAATGGTCTGGCACGATGAACCTGACCGAACCGGCGGCCGGCAGCGATGTCGGCGCGCTGCGCTCCACCGCCGAACTCATCGAAAGCGGCGAACACGCGGGCAAATACCGGATCACCGGACAAAAAATCTACATCACCTGGGGCGAACATGATCTGGCCGAGAACATCATCCATCTCGTGCTCGCCCGGCTGCCGTGCGCGCCTGAAGGATCGCGCGGCATATCGCTGTTCATCGTGCCCAAATACCACGTCAACGATGATGGCACGCTGGGCAATCGGAACGATCTGCGCTGCGTCAGTCTGGAGCACAAGCTGGGCATCAACGCCTCGCCCACATGCGTCATGAGCTATGGCGACAATGGCGAATGCATTGGCGAGCTCGTCGGGCAGGAAAATCGCGGTCTCGCTGCGATGTTCACGATGATGAACAACGCGCGCATCAATGTCGGCAACCAGGGCAACCAGATTGCCGAACGCGCGACTCAGCAGGCGCTGTATTACGCGATGGACCGGGTGCAGTCGGCACGCGCGGGTTCGCCGGATAAAGCGCCGGTCGCGATTATCGAGCATCCCGATGTGCGGCGCATGATCCTGCGGATGAAAGCCCTGACCGAAGGTGCGCGCGCGCTGTTGTACTACTGCGCCGGCCAGGTCGATCGCGGCACGATCGGCGATGCGGCAGCGAAGAACCGCGCCGATATTCTTGTCCCGATGGTAAAGGCGTGGGGCACCGATATCGGCGTCGAAGTCGCCGGGATCGGCATTCAGATCCACGGCGGCATGGGCTTTGTCGAGGAAACCGGCGCAGCGCAGCACTGGCGCGATTCGCGCATCGCCCCGATCTATGAAGGCACCAATGGTATTCAGGCCGCCGATCTTGTGACGCGCAAGCTGGGGCTGGAAGGCGGCGAGGCGATGATCGCACTGTTCGACGACATCGCGCGGGATGCGGCTGACGAGCCGATGCTGGCCACGCTCGCGAGGGAGTGCGCCGGGATTGCGCGCTGGATGCGCGACGAAGCAAGCCTCGATGACAGGCTGGCGGGCAGCGTTCCGTTCTGCACGATGAGCGCGGTTGCGGCGGCAGGCTGGCAGCTGATGAAGCAGGCGCAAGCCGTTGCGACAGGCGCGGCTCCTTCGCTGGCGGACAGCAAACCGGTGACGGTGCGGTTCTTCCTCGACCGGATCGTGCCCGAGGCGCTCGGCCTGAAAGCCGGTGCGATCGGCGGAGCCGACCTGCTCTATGCCCTGCCCGCGGAAAAATTGGCGGGCTGATAAGGCGTGACCAACAGGCGCAACGTGCTGGAGCGGATCGCGGACGCGCTCGAGCGGCTGGCCCCGCCGGTCACGCCGCCGCCCGATTGGGCGAGTGCTCCGGCCTATGTGTGGTCGAACGAAGGCGCGATTGCGATTGCCAATCCCGAGGCACTGCCGCTCGATACGCTGCGCGGGGTGGAGCAGCAGAAGTCCGCCATCGCCGCCAATCTCGCCCGCCTTGCAGCAAACTCCGCCGCGCATGACATGCTGTTATGGGGCGCGCGTGGGATGGGCAAATCGGCGCTTATCCGGGCCTGCGTCGCGGATATTCAGCGCGAACAGCCCGGTGCACTTGGGTTGGTGCAGGTTGCGGGCGGCGCGCTGGACAGCGTCCCACAATTGCTCACCCTGCTGAACGACCAGCCGCGTGCCTTCCTGCTGTTTATCGACGACCTCGGCTTTGGTGAGGATCAGCGGCAGGACATGCTTCGCCTTCGCAGCCTGCTCGATGGCGGAGTGATGCCGCGCCCGGCGCATGTGCGGATCGCGGTCACTTCCAACCGTCGGGCCATCGTTGCGCGCGATGCAGGCGAGGCGGCCGCCCTCCACGAACGCGATGAGCGTGACGATGCGCTGGCGCTGGCGGACCGGTTCGGGCTGACGCTGGGTTTTCACCCTTGCGACCGCGCCACCTATCTGGGGATCCTGCGCGCCTACACCGATCCGCTCGGCCTTGCGGTAGACGAGGAAAGCGCGCTGGCGTGGGCCATCGGGCGCGGCAATCGATCGGGCCGCGCCGCGTATCAATACGCGACCGAACTCGCCGGGCGCGCCGGGCTTACGCTGCAAAGCGCGCGTTAATTGATGATCTGCCCAGACTGTTTGCGCAGGTAATCCTCTTCGAATACCGCGCGCGGATCGCGCAGTTCGCGGCGTGGCGGCAGGCTGGCTCCTCCTAGCCGCGCAATCCCTTCACCCGCCTCGGCTTTCGGCGCGAGCGTGCGCCAGATGATCCCTGCCGTGTCATCGGACACCAGCAGCGATCCATCGCCGGCCCATTCAACCCATGTCGGGCGGCCGCGTGTGGTGCCATCGTCCTTCAGAAAACCTTCAAGGACCGGGATCGGCTTGCCCACCGGATTGCCGAGGTTGTCAAAGGCGACATAGACGACATCATACCCGGATGCTGGTTTGCGATTCCATGATCCATGCCGCGCGATGAAGGCGCCGCTGGCGAAGCTGTCTCCCATCCGGTGCCCTTCCGCGGTGAACACCAGCCCCAGCGCCGCCACGTGCGGTCCCATCGCGAACACCGGCTTGCGCGTGTAGTCCATGATGAAACGGGGCATCGGTGCCTCGACCCGGCGGTCGATGTTGTCCTTGTAATACAGCCACGGCCACCCGTATTGCGTCCCGATTGAGACATTGGTGAGGTAATCCGGCACGAGATCGGAACCCAGCATGTCGCGCTCGTTCACGGTGGCCCATAGCTCGCCCGACCACGGGCTGAAATCGAGCCCGTTGGGATTGCGCATCCCCGCCGCAAACGGGCGCGCGCTGGCGGATTCCAGGTTGTATTCCCAGATCATCGCGCGGCCTTCCTCAACCTTCATCCCCTGCTCGCCAATATTGCTGACAGATCCTACCGCCACATACAGCCGGTCGCCATCGGGATGGACTTCGAGATTGCGCATCCAGTGACCGCCGCCGCCCGGCAGATCCATCAGCTTGCGTGGCGGAGAGGTGACGGCATTCGCGCCCAGTTCGTAATCGAACGCGAGCAAGGCATTATGATTGGCAACATACAGCGTGCCGTCATGCCAGCCCATGCCCGAGGGCGAATCGAGCCCCTTGCTGAGCAAGGTCTGCTTCACTTCGGCTACGCCATCGCCATTAGCATCGCGCAGCAGCACGATCTGATTGGCGGATTGCCCGGCTGATCCTGCCTCGGCAAAAAGATACCCTTCCACCCAGCCCCGGATCGTTGCCATTACGCCACCGTCATCGCTCTTCTCTTCGGCAGGGGCGCGGGTCAGCGTGACCAGCACATCGCCATTGGGCAGCGTATAAATCACGCGCGGATGATCCAGCCCTTCGGCAAAGCGATTAACGGTGAGGCCCGCGGCAGGCGTGGGCGCCTCCGCTTTCGGCCAGCCGACCGGATTTGCGATCTGCACCGTCGGCACCGTTTGCGGATCGGGTTCGCCCAGCGTCGGTTCGGTTCCCGTAACCTCGGCGACTGAGAGTTCGGCCGTGTCCCCGCGCGTAAGAGCAAACGCCAGCCCTCCGGCAATAACAAGAATGACGATCAATGCGATTGCGAGTTTGCGGATTATGGTCATAGGGATGCGATAGAAGAGGTACGCGCGCGAGACAACTCGCCTTTACGCACCCACCCCCGCGATTGCTGACAGGATTGTTCGATGTTCGATTTCAAACCGCAGACCGGCAGCGCGCCAGAACAGCGCTATCGCGACTTGTGCGATGCCTGCGACGCCCTGACTGCGGACGAACCCGACAGCGTCGCCAACATGGCCAATGTTGCCGCCGTGCTGTGGGAATTTCTGCCCGATCTCAACTGGGCCGGGTTCTACAGGGTCGGTGCGGCGAAATCGGGCGCGGGAGTTGACGAACTGGTGCTTGGTCCGTTTGTGGGACGCCCGGCCTGCATCCGCATCCCTTTTGGCCAAGGCGTGTGCGGAACGGCGGCGCAGACAGGCAAGACTGAGGTAGTGCGCGATGTCCACGCCTTCCCCGGCCATATCGCCTGCGATGCGGCCAGCCGATCCGAACTGGTTGTCCCGGTTCTGCGCGAGGGGCAGGTGATCGCAGTGATTGACCTCGATAGTCCGTCACTTGCGCGGTTTGATGCAGCGGATGCGAAGGGGATCGAGGCGCTGGCCCGGCTGTTGTCGAACCGCATTTGAATCGGAAAAAGGGAACACGCTCGCACTCGCCCCGAAACGAGACATGCCCGCGCAGTCCCTTGGACCTGTTGCGGTGCTGATGGTAAATCAAAGACTAACGCAAGTCTTGTCTTACAGGCGCGGATCGCGTCGCTCAGTTCATCGGGGAATTTTCATGCAGCCCAACCGCAGACATATCCGCGCCGTGACCGGCCTCGCTCTTGTCAGCGCCGCGCTCGTCTTTGGAGTGCCTGCGGTTGCACAGGATGACAGCCTCCCTCCGCTCCCCGAACTGCCGCCGGTGAGCGGCCCCACGACCCAGGCGCCAGTGTCTCAGGTTGATGTGTCGGCCCTGCCGCCCGAGTATCGCAGCCTTCCGGTTGCGCAGGAGCAAGCGACCACAACAATCGGCGCCGATGGGGTCGAAACCGTAACTCGCACTCGCCGCATCATCACCAGCGCGCCGGTGCAGCAGAACTACACGCCGCAGGGTCAATATCAGCAGGGCTATGCGCCCGCTGCCTATCCCGCGCCCGGTTATACTCCGGCCTACGCGCCTGTCGTGTTTGAGCGTGAACAATGGCTCGACGAATGCAATCGCCGCACCAATGGGCGTGACGAGCGTGACAAGGGCGGTATTATCGGCGGTCTGCTCGGCGCGATCGGTGGCGGTATTATCGGCAACCGGATTTCAGACAATGAGCGTCTGGGCGGCACTCTGATCGGTGCGGGCGTCGGCGGCCTTGCCGGATTGTTGCTCGGCAACCTGATCGGCGGCGGCAAGAAGAACGATCGTTACGATTGCGAGGCCGCACTCGATGGCTATCTTACCCAATACGGCACCAACGGGCCGCGGTTTGCCAGCCGCACGATCGCCACGCCGGCCGCCTATCCGGCCTATGGCTATGATTATGCACCCGTGCAGGTCTATTACGCGCAGCCCCAGCAGATGGTGATGGTGCCGATGCAGTATCAGCAGCAGCAACGGGTGATCGTACGCGAAACCGTGCGCGAGGAAGTGATCCCAGGCGCGGTACGTTACATTCCGCCAGCGCCTCAGCGATTGCCCTCTCCCAAGCTTATCAAGAACTGAGAGCACGCAGCAGATTGCACCTGCGTCGTAATCACCATGATCCGGAAACAGGCCCTTGCGCGAGATCTGCAGGGGGGCCGATTGCCGCAATCGGCGGGCGTGCCGCAAAGTCCTGCGAGTCAGGCGGCGGGTTGTCCACATTTCTGCCTCCATCGGCGGACAGCCTGAGCTTAACCGTCCCCATGCGCACCTGATCGGACCCTCGCTTGACCTCGATCACAGCCTCGCCCCCGGGTGCGGGGATGGCGCGATCGACTGCGAGCTTGTTCGCGGCGTCCTCGGCAACCTGAAGTCGATACCGGCCATAGGGCACGCGCGGGAACAAGAAGAATCCGTCGAATTCGCTGACCGTTTCTGCCACCTGCGCACCATCGGTTGTGATCAGCTCCAGCTTCACGCCCGGCTGCTCAACACCTGAGGTGCTGAGCAGCAGACCCTCGATCTCTCCCGATGGCGAGATTGGCAATTCCAGTTCGGCCATGACACCCGGTCGCGGGATGACGACAATGCCCTTGATCGCGGGGGCCAGGAACGGATCGCCCAGTGTGCTCTCGTCCACGCCCACCAGTACCGGTCGAAACGGGTTCAGATCATCGACAATCGCGCGGCCATTTTCCCCGGTCACGGCATCTGTGCGGCGCAAGCCGGCCTCCACCAACACATCCTTGAGCAACGCCTCGCCCGGATCGCGGCGGCCATTGCCATCATCGTCTCGGAACACCGTGACCGCAGCCTGCCCACTGCGGGCCAGCTTGGTCTCGGTTACCCGCACTCCGCCAGAGACAGGGTCGGGGCCGACGCTGAAGGCGAGCTGGATGTTTGCGCCCACATCTCCGCGCGTCCCGACAAAGGCGCTGCCGCGCAATGACAGCTGGTCGAACCGGCGGCTGTACCCGGCGGTGAGACGGTATTCGTCAGTGCTCGCGGCATACTCAATCTGGCCTTGCAGGTCCGAGCGTTCATCCAGGTTCAGGTCCATGCGCACTGTAGCAGTTTCCAGTCCCGCCTGACGCCCGCCTGTCAGGAACGTCGCGTTGCCACGCAACCGCAAATCGCGCACTCGTGTGTTTGCGAGCAAGCGGATGCGGGTGTCGCTGCGACCCGGAGCTCCGCCGCCCGCGGCGCTGACGACCTGTTCCTGATGATCGAGCTGCGCCGACAACGCAACGCGGCCTGCGGCAATCGAAGTGGTCAATTGGTATTGGTTAAGGCTGCCCCCGTCACGCAAGGCGATCCGGTTCGCCGCGCCCTGCACTGGCAGCGCCAGTTTCCCCAGCCGGAGCGAGGTGTCGAAGTTCAGACCCACGCGGCTATCAATCTGGGAATCGGCAAATTCGCTTTGGAAATTGCCGAAAGACATCAGTACATTGGCTCCGAAATTGAACTGTCCGAACCGGCCAAGCGCATTAAGCTCGGCAACGCTGCCCGCGCCAAATTCGTGCGCGCCCGCGAGTTCAAGTTGGAGACTGCCGAGGCTGCGCGCGATCGCCCCTTCCGCATAAGTGCGACGGGACCCTGCGAAAAACAGCGATTGCATGCCGATGGCCGCGCTCGTCCGGTTGTCGAGGCCGCGCTCCACACCCACACCCCAGCGCCACTGCTGCAATGCACGCAAGCCGGTTTGCTGAAGCTGGATAAGATCGCGGTCGTTTTGCAGGAAACCGGCCCAGTAATAGGTCTGGCCCGGCTCGATCTGGTTGAAACCGATCGGGATTGTGGTCCGCTCACGCCGGATTTGCCCCTGCGGTCCATAAAGCACCACTTCAAGCTCGTTTCGGCCGAAAAACAGGTCAATCTCAAGGAATTCGTAGCGCCCGTCGCCGCGTTCATCCTGAAAGGCAATCAACTGCGCGTTACGATACAGCTCTGCATCCCAGCCCGTGGGGAGGGTTCCGCGCAAGGTCGTGGCGGAGAATCGCGAAGGCTGGCCGAGCGGGCGATTGGTAACGAACGCCCCGCGTCCGACGGCGGTTTGTCCGGTCAATCGCCCAGCCAGCGTCTCGACATCGCCCACCGCGATCTCAGTGGCGTTCAACGGCCCGAGCAGATTGCCCTCCGGATCGTTGCGATAAGCGCGCAGCCGCAGCGTTTGCGGTAACAGTTGTTCATCGCTGCCCAGCCGCGCGGTGTAACTCGCCCCAAGGGCCTCTCCGGCAGCAAACAGTTCCAGCCTGGCCTGCACCCGGCCCCCGCCTGACCGTTCGGAGCGTGCATCGGTACGCGCGACCACGTCCACCGAAGGGGTCCGCCATGGTTTGTACTCCATGTCCGCGGAGGGGAACTTCGACAGATCGAAGGCCGCGCGTGGACTGCGAAGTCGCGCCGCGCGATTTTTGCGCTCGATCGCCTGCATGAAGGGCAATGGCTGATCTGATTCGAGCCGGACAATTGCATTGTAGAGATCCGGCGTGAAATCGACGCCAAACCATCGCGAATAAGCATCGGTATCGACACACCACCCTTCTGGCGTGTCGTAAATGTCGTCGGCAATGGGCGCGCGCCCGTCGCGCGAGGTATTGTTCATGCTTTGTACCACGCCGTTCTCACGGTCGATCGTGAAGCTCTGGTTTTCTGCGAATAGCCACCCGGTTGCGCGGCGCGACTTCTTGTCGATCCGAACAGGCAGATCGAGCGACTGAATGACATCTGCGAGATCGAGACAAACACCCCGATCGGTGCGATAGCCGCGCACATCGAAAGTCAGTTTGTATTGCTTGACGACCAGTTTCAGGAAGAGAAAGTCATCGTCATTCGCCTCCCAGCTGGACGCACGCGTCGAACTTTTGGTCAGCTCCGCGCTATCTGACAATCCATTCGTTGCTTGCGCAGCAGCGGGCTGCGCCGAGCCCGGCGCCACCCCTGTTATCATCGCAAATGCCGAAAGTGCCGCTGCGGTTTTCGCAACGGCACCTCTGAGAAGATGAGAACGATTTGTCATGGGATCTGATTGAGGAGCGCGACGCGCTCGCCCAAAACTTTGCTGGCGGCCTTAACCTACCACCGCATCGACGGAAGCGATCAGCCCACCGCCAGATTCGGGCATTTCGCGATATTCGAAGCGGAGCTGGCCGTTGATACTTGCGGCCTGCTCCTGCGAGATGGGAATACGCACTTCGCGGATTCCGATTTCGGGATAAATCGCCAGTCCGCGGCTGACTACCAACGGTTCATCGACCCCCGACTTTGTCACACGCAGCTCGCCATAGGTGGAGCTGTCGCCGTTGCGGCTCATGGTCAGCGCCAGCACCGGGCCATCCTCGCCCTGCTCCACGCGGGGCTGAGTAATGGCCACCTGCGCCTCGACCCTTCCGTGACGCACGATGATCGGGATGGTCACGCCATAGATTGGCGTCAACTGGATCGAGACGCCAGTGGTGGGAGCAGGTGCCGCCTCGGTAACTTCGCGAACCTTCGGGATCGCCTTGAACGACATATGGACGCGGTATTCCCCGTCCGGAAGATCAGCGCCGGGGCGGGCGGCAAGGCGCACGGCCTGCGGCTGGCCGGGCGGCAGCGTGATGCGACGCGGGGCATAGCGAATCATGTCCAGCGCGGCGGCTTCCGTGTCGTTCGCTTCGGTCGACTGGACGGTCTCCAGGCGACCGTTCTCGGTCATACGGCGCAGTTCCAAACCGATGCGATAGGTTGCTTCTTCGGATCCGATATTGCTGAGAATAACCTCTGTGCCGCGTCCCCCGTCCAGAATTACCCGTGTCGGGGCCACCAGCAGATCGCCTTGAGCAGCGGCGGGCACTGCCGCCGAAACACTTGAAAAGGCGGCGATGAATGCGGCACTGCGGACAAGATTGCGGACATTTTCGAACGACATGGTGTGAGCCTGCTCCCGGGGATTGCTGAACCGGGCGTAAAGCCCGATCCACGTGGATCTACGAAGCTTGGTAAGTGAACAGGGTTAAGATGCGCTAAATCGCTTCACTCCGAAGGGCCTGCTTTTGCAGGCGCAACGGCATGCTGGCATGTGTGAGGAACAAACCCTATGGCGCCAAACAGCAAAGCCGCATCTCCGCAGGAGACACGGCTTTGCCAAACAGCCTTCAACAGCACTCCGGTGGAAGGGGATGCAATCACCCCCACCCAGCCGGATCGCTGAACTGGAATCGCTTATAGGTAGTCGACCGACACGGTGAATTCACCGGTGTAGATGCCGGCGACCTGATCAGCACCGATATTGAGCGTGCCGCCGACCGTGAACGAACCGTCGCCGCCCGTCAGCACGACTTCATCGTCGGTGGCGCTGGTGGTGAAATCGGTGATGGTCATCTGCTCGTTGGCAGCAGTCCCGGTGCCACCAAGGCTGATGGTGACGGCGCTGGTGGGCAGGTTGACGGTCACGGTCTGATCGGCGGTGCCTTCAGCGAGAAATTCCGGCGTATCAGTCGTGCCGCTGCATACGACGTTCTTGTTGGCACAATCCATGGTACCATCGGGCTGGAGCACGAGCGTATCGGCACCGTCGACGACGATCGCGCCAAAATCGAGCGACCCCGAAGAAAGGCTCAGGTTGAGCGCGGTCAGAACTTCCGCACGGGCGGTTGCTTCGGCGGTGTTGTCTTGGGCAAAGGCGGCGCTGCTCATGCCGAGCGCTGCAAACATGGCGATTCCGGCTGCGCCGAAACGGATGGTCTTGGTCATTAATGGTCCTTCCAAGCGTGGTCTTCAAACTCGCTGCGAATAAGCTTTGGAACATACCCCCCAAACGCCTTTATTGAGCGAACGATCAGTTTCGATCGACCATCTATGTAGAAACCCCGGGTTCACCTTTTGTAATTGGGTATGGTTATCATTGCGATAAGATCGGCAGCGTGGTTCGCCCTATATCGCTGAATTTGCGGGATACAGCGGACGATCGACGTTAGCAGGTTGCCTTAAATGTGCGTCAAAAGTCGCCGCCAGTCAGACGCTGACACACCAGATCGAGCTGATCGAGCGTTTTATAGCGAATCGTTACCTGACCTGATCGCGGGTCCGAATCAGCCTTGATCTGGACCGGCAGGCCAAGAAACTCCTCGAGGTGACTCTGCACCGCAGCGATGTCGGCATTTCCGTCACCAGCCGAACCATTCGCTGAGTTCGGGTCACGCTTGCCAGCAACACTTTTCGCCATTTTTCGCACGAGTTTTTCGATCTCGCGCACCGACAGGCTCTCTTTCACTGCCTTATGCGCCAGCTCGACCGCATCGATATGCCCGACGAGCGCGCGCGCATGGCCCATTGAAAGCTTGCCCACCTCGACCAGGTCCAGCACTGCCGTCGGCAACCCCAAAAGCCGCTGGATATTGGCGATGTGACTGCGCGATTTCTCCACCATCCGGGCGATTTCCGCCTGCGTCATGCCCTCCTCATCGGCCAGCCGTTGATAGGCGCGGGCTTCCTCGACGGGATTCAGGTCTTCGCGTTGAAGGTTCTCGATCAGCGCCAGCGCCATGACTTCGCGATCGGTGAGCTCGCGCACCAGCGCGGGTATCTCATGCAGGCGCGCTTTTTGCGCCGCGCGCCACCGGCGTTCTCCGGCTACCAACTGGTATCTCGTGCCCTTGGGCCTAACGATAACCGGCTGAATCATGCCTCGGGCTGCGATTGAAGCGGCCAGTTCCTCAAGCGAGGCCTCATCGAAATGCTTGCGCGGGTTACCGGGCAACGGTTCGATCGCGGCGACGCTGATCAGTTTCAACTGCGTGCCATCGGGCGACGCAGCAACCGCCGAAGATGCACCCCGCTCGACTGTTTCGGTGTCTGCAGCTCGCACCAGTGGTTCCTCACGCTGAACTTCGCCCATCAGCGCGCCCAGACCTTTTCCGAGTTTTTTCATACCTTTGCGCTCAGCAGCGCTGCGTTGGGGGACGGAAAATCGAATAGGTTCGTTGGCGTTTGTCATGCTGCCTGCCTTTCAGCGGGAAAACGTCCGATCAATTCACGAGCGAGAGCGATATACGCCCGGCTTCCGGTGCAGGCGTGGTCGTAAACCAGCGCCGGCAATCCGTGGCTGGGTGCCTCGGACAGGCGGACATTGCGAGGTATAACGGTGTCAAAGACCAGATTACCCAGACAGTCGCGAACATCGTCCGACACCTGATCGGTCAGCCGGTTGCGGCGATCATACATCGTCAGCGCGATCCCGATGATGTCGAGTGACGCGTTGAACCGTTGCTGCACCAGATCAACCGTCTGAAGCAGTTGACTGAGCCCCTCCAGCGCAAAAAATTCGCACTGCAACGGCACAAGCAGCGTATCCGCAGCGCAGAGCGCGTTCAGCGTCAGCAAGCCCAGCGACGGTGGGCAATCGATAAAGCAGATATCGTGGCCGGAATGCTGACTGAGAGCATTGCGCAGTCGTGCAGTGCGCTCATCAGCGGAAACAAGCTGGATTTCCGCCCCGCTCAGATCAACCGTGGCTGGCACCAGATCAAGGCCGGGGATCGAAGTGCTTACGATCGTTTCGACAAGCGGCGTATTTTCGACCAGGAGGTCATAGCTCGACATGGTGCGCGACGCTGCGTCCACTCCCATGCCGGTCGACGCATTGCCTTGCGGATCGAGATCGACCAGCAGCGTGCGCCACCCTGTTGCAGCCATCGCGGTGGCGACATTTATGGCGGTGGTGGTCTTTCCCACCCCACCTTTCTGATTGGCAATCGCAATGGTCAGCATGGCTGTCTTACCCCGGTTTCGGGGCCCTTTCCGCACCGTATATTCGCATATCGGCGCTGATCGTGAGGCTCAGTTACTCACGATGATCCCTGCATCGCAATCGGTCAATGAGTGTTCCACGTGGAACAACTTCCGAATCGAGGCTTTTTGCTCAGACAATTCGTGCGCCGCCGACCGCCCTTTGGGCAAGAGGTAGCGTGTCGTGTTTGTGGAGAATGGTGCGGATAAACTAAGCAGTGTCTCCAGCGGCGCGAACGCACGCGCCGAGATTACCGATGCCGCGAAGGGTTTAACGCGCTCAAGCCGCTCGCCAATCACGGTGCAGCAATCCAGCTCGAGCTTGCTCACGCACGATTGTAAAAATTGAGCACGCCGCGCGCGTGACTCGACAAGCACTATCCGCAGATCTGGTAACAGTGCGCCTATAACAAGGCCGGGAAAGCCCGCTCCGGTCCCAAGATCAAGCCAAGGGCTTACCTCGTGGGACAATAATGTTTCACGTGGAACATATTCCAGCAATTGCACGCTGTCAGCAATGTGGCGCTGCCAAAGCATTTTTTCGGAACCCTTGCTTATAAGGTTCTGCTTCTGGTTCTCCTTAAGCAGAACCGCAGCAAACCGCTCGAGTCGGTCCATCGCCTTCGCGTCCGCGCGGCTGGCCACGTACCCTCGGGCATCCGCTTCGTTCGAAAGAACCGTAATTTGTTGGCTTCCCGGGGTGCCGCCCCCCTTTGCTTGCGTAGTCACGCTGCGCGCTGCGTCGTATCGACGGCTTTGCCTTTGGTCCGGCGAGCATGCACGAGCAGCGCAGCGAGCGCGGCGGGTGTCACGCCCGGCACACGACCGGCAGCGGCGAGAGAAACGGGAGATGCTGCCCCCAAACGCTCAACCATCTCGTTCGAAAGGCCGGGGATGTCGGCGTAAGGAAAATCCGGAGCCAGCAGCAGCGCTTCGCTGGCGCGCAGGTCCTGCAACTCCGCATCCTGCCGTGCGAGGTAAGGCGCATAGGCGGCGTCTTCGGCCATTTCCTCTGCCAGCCCGGCGTCAACTGCCATCACTTCCTCGAACCACGGATTAAGTGTGGCCAAATCGACGCCATCATGCCGCAGCCATTCACTCAAAGGTTTCTCGCCGCCGTCCCGGCGCACATTGAGGCCACGATCCGCGAGCACCCTCGCGCCGACCCGGGTTTGAAATACATCAGCAAAGTCCGCGCGTCGTCCCTCGCGCTGCTCAAACCAGTTGCTGCGCTCTTCGCTCACACAGCCCGCCACGATACCCAGCGCCGTCAACCGGGTTGAGGCGTTGTTGGCCCGCAAGCGCAGGCGATATTCTGCGCGCGATGTCAGCATCCGATACGGTTCCGTCACACCCTGAAGGGTGAGGTCGTCAACCATCACAGCAATGTAGGAGTTGGAACGCTCGAGGCGCGGCGCCTCCCTGCCCAACGCTGCCCCCGCGGCTTCCAGCCCCGCGACGAGGCCCTGCGCGGCGGCTTCCTCGTAACCGGTCGTTCCGTTGATCTGCCCCGCGCAATACAGGCCAGGTATCGCGCGTAGCTGAAGGTCCGGCGTCAGCGCACGCGGATCAACGTGGTCGTATTCAACGGCATAGCCGGGCTCAACAATCTTCACCGCCTCAAGTCCGGGCATGGCACGCACCACCGCCTGTTGGACATCGACCGGCAACGAGGTGCTGATGCCGTTGGGATAGACGACATGGGTGCCGAGCCCTTCCGGTTCCAGAAACACCTGATGCCCATCGCGGTCGCCGAAGCGGTGGATTTTGTCCTCAATCGAAGGGCAATAGCGCGGGCCAGTCGCATCGATTGCTCCTGAAAAGAGCGGCGAGCGGTGCAGATTGGCGCGGATGGCATCGTGCGCGACCTGAGTGGTGCGCGTGATAGCGCAGAAGACCTGGGGATTGGCGCGTGTTTGTGTCAGCGCGCACATGGTCCACGCATCATCATCCGAAGGCTGCTGTTCCAGCACAGCCCAGTTGATTGTGCGTCCGTCAAGTCGCGGTGGGGTGCCAGTTTTCAAGCGCGCCATCGGGAGGTTTGCCCCGCGCAACTGCTGCGCAAGCCGCCTCGCCATGTCTTCACCAATACGCCCACCCTCAAAGCGTTCCTCTCCGCGAAAGAGAATGCCGCCCAGGAAAGTGCCCGTGCAAAGGATCACGCGCGAAGCTGTCAACGAGCTTCCATTAGCAAGCTCAAGCCCGGCGACGCGCCCGCCCTTGAGGATGAGTGCGGCTGCCTCGCCCTCGATCAGTGTCAGGTTGGCCTGTGCGCGCACTGTGCGTTGAACCTCGGCCTTGAACAGCACCCTGTCTGCCTGCACCCGCGGACCCCACACCGCGCTCCCTTTTGACCGGTTGAGCATGCGATAGTGAATCGCAGCGGCATCAGCCGCGCGAGCGAGAACGCCGTCAAGGGCATCGACCTCGCGCACGAGATGCCCCTTGCCAAGCCCGCCAATTGCAGGATTGCAGCTCATCGCGCCAATTGCGCCTAGGTCGAAGCTGACCAGCGCAGTCCGTGCACCCATACGGGCCGACGCGCATGCTGCCTCTACACCTGCGTGTCCGCCACCGATAACCAGAACGTCAAAATCGTGCATGTTGGGCAAATAGGCTCTGACAGCACAACCGTCAAAGCTGTTTCACGTGAAACATATGTGAGCCCGCGCTGTGCTCCAACTGCGCTATTTCCCGATGCAGAAGCGCCCGAAGAGCGCGTCGAGCATATCTTCGGTGGTAGTCCTGCCGATAAGCCGATCGAACGCTGCGCGAACAAGGCGCAATTCCTCCCCCACCAGCAGAAGATCGCTGTGCGCCTTTGCCGCATCGAGTGAACTCAACGCGGCGTTCAGGGCGTCATGCTGGCGTCCATTAAGCGCGCCCTCACCCGGCTTTGGCAATTGCCCTCTCGCTGCCTCCACCAGAGCCCGCTTTAGGTCGGATATACCCTCACCCGTGACCCCAGAGACATGGGCGCGTGCATTCGCCTTTGGCTCAAAATCGGGCGCGTCGCACCGCGTGGCAATCTCCCAGCTACCCTGAGGACCGTGCCCCTCAGGCCCCATCCACAGCACGAGATCTGCACGCGCCAATTCTACCTCCGCACGGTCAATGCCGATCGCCTCGATCGGGTCAAGCCCCCGCTCGCGCAAACCCGCCATATCGACGAAGTTGAATGGCACACCTTCGATACCCACGCTTCGCTCGATCACGTCACGCGTGGTGCCCGCGATGGGAGACGTGATCGCGGCCTCGCTTTCGACAAGAGCGTTGAACAATGTCGATTTGCCAGCATTTGGCGGACCGGCGAGTGCAACCCGAAACCCGTCCATTAACCGCTCTGACCGTGGGCGTGTCAGCCACTCTCCCATTTCATCCCGCAATGCAGAAATGTTCCACGTGAAACTTTCCGGCAGGTTGGCAACGTCGTCTTCGTCGGAGAAATCGAGCGCCGCCTCGATCTGAGCAGACAGCCCCAAAACATCGTCGCGCCATTTGGCTACCATTGAAGACACCGCGCCGCTCGCATTGGCAATCGCCGCCGCACGCTGCATCTCGGTTTCTGCGCTCAGCAAATCGGCCAGCCCCTCGGCCTGGGCCAGATCGATGACTCCATTGGCGAACGCCCGTCGCGTAAACTCCCCCGGCTCAGCCAGACGAACTCCAGCAATCGCCGCAAGGGCGGTTTGCACTGCGTCCAACACGGCTCTCCCACCGTGACAGTGAAACTCTGCGAGAGCTTCTCCCGTCGCAGTAGCGGGGCCGGGAAACCACATCACGATCGCCTGATCGAGGATCGCACCCACCCCATCGCGCAAAGTCGCCAACGACGCTCGGCGCGGGGGTGGTACTTTCCCGGCAAGCGCCTGCACACACACCTCCGCTTGCGGACCGCTGACACGGATGATCCCTATGGCTGCAGGAGGCGCACCGCTCGAAAGCGCAACGATCGTCCGCGCGACAGCTGCAGCAGAGCCAGCGTCAGTACCGATCATCAATCACCCGAGTTCAAAACATGGACCAAATCTGGCGGCTTTACTTGTCTGAATTGTCCTTGCCGTCCGAGACGGTGCGGCCGGTTGCGCCGCGCATTCCGCCTTCGACAAAGCTCTGGAACAGCTTGATGCCCATCTGCCCCATCGGTGCCAGCGCCTCGGCATATTCCTTCAGTTGGTCGGGGTTGCTGGCCCCCTTCATCGCTTTGGACACGGTGTCGACATAGATCGAGTTCGCCTTGCTGACATCGGGTAGACCCATGAAGTTGCGCGCCTCTTCTGGAGTGCATTCGATTTCGACATTGATTTTCATTGCAGCGAACCTCTCTATCCGTCCTCACACAATTCCCATTTGGGTCCAATCGCCAGGATGTGCAATGGAAGACGTCAGAGCGTGCAACACCTGACCACCGCGCAACATGCGCGCCTATGCCCTCAAAGGAGCCAGTCATGACCCAGACCGTCGCGATCCATACATTGGACGATAACGCCAGTTTCAACGCCTACATTGCCCGGCCCGAGGCTGAGCCAAAAGCAACGATCATAGTCATTCAGGAAATCTTCGGGGTAAACGCCGGCATCCGCCAGAAGTGCGAGAAAATGGCGGCGGACGGCTATCTAGCTATCGCCCCCGATCTGTTCTGGCGTCTGAAGCCCGGTATCGATCTTGATCCCGATGTCGAACCTGAATTTAACCAGGCGCTCGAGTGGATGGGGAAATTCGATCAGGACGCTGGCATTCGCGACATTCAGGCGACGATTAACTACGCCCGCAAAGCAGAAGGCGCGCGCAAGATCGGCTGCGTGGGCTACTGCCTAGGCGGGCGGCTTGCTTATATGGCAGCGGCAAGGACCGATGTGGACGCCACGGTCGGGTATTACGGAGTCGGTATCGACGGATTGCTGAGCGAAAAGCACGCGATTGCCAATCCGCTCATGTTGCATATCCCCACGCAGGACGGCTTTGTCGACAAGGCAACGCAGTCCGCCATGCACAAGGGACTGGACGATCACCCGCGTGTGACCCTGTACGATTACGAGGGACTGGATCATGGCTTTGCTACGGAAGTTGGCAAGCGACGCGATGAACAGGCCGCCAACCTCGCGGATGCGCGAACATCCTCGTTCTTCGCATCGCATCTGCAATAAGCGGAGCGTCCGCCCGTCTGCGTATCCGGGCTGCTCGCACAGTGCGGGCAGCCCACAAAGGCTAGTTCAACAAAGCGAAATTGGTGATGATCTTGCGGATCTGCGGATCAAGCGCCCTTGGCAATTCAGCTTGGATTATTTCGCGGCGCTTCTCGAGACTATGGGCGATCAGAACGCGTTTCATCGCCCAGTCTTGGCAGACACGCTCATCCACCATCTTGCGTTCTATCATCGAGATGCCGGTGTGCCGGGGATCGTGGCTGATCCGCAGCATCAGTTGCACAAGTTCAGACTCTTCGCCTTCGAGCAATTGCAGGAAGTTGCGCCCGTTATAGATCAACAGGCCGGTGATGCCGCGCGTGGGATTGTTGCGCGCGCTGGCAGTGAGAATATCCTCCACCTCCTCGCGTGAAAGGCTCGGCGCAGTGCTGATATAGAGATATTGACTGATCACGGCTGCGACGACCCTCCCCTGATCCGTACGAACCTATTGGTTCATGGTATCGAAGAAGTCCTCGTTGGTCTTGGAATCCTTCATCTTGTCGAGCAGGAATTCCATCGCATCGATCGTGCCCATCTGCATGAGGATGCGGCGCAGGACCCACATCTTGGACAGCTTGTCCTTCTCGACCAGCAGCTCTTCCTTGCGGGTGCCCGATTTGCCGACATCGAGCGCGGGGAAGATGCGCTTGTCCGAAACCTTGCGATCAAGCACGATTTCAGAGTTGCCCGTGCCCTTGAACTCTTCAAAGATCACCTCGTCCATGCGGCTGCCGGTGTCGATCAGGGCGGTGGCGATGATGGAGAGCGAACCGCCCTCCTCGATATTGCGCGCCGCGCCAAAGAACCGCTTGGGCCGCTGAAGCGCGTTGGCGTCGACACCACCGGTTAGCACCTTGCCCGAGCTGGGGACGACGGTGTTGTAGGCGCGGCCAAGGCGAGTGATCGAATCGAGCAGGATGACCACATCGTTTTTGTGCTCAACCAATCGTTTTGCTTTTTCGATAACCATTTCAGCCACTTGCACGTGGCGATTGGCCGGTTCGTCAAAGGTCGAGGAGATCACCTCACCCTTAACACTGCGCTGCATGTCGGTGACTTCTTCCGGGCGTTCGTCAACCAGCAGAACCAGCAGGAACACCTCGGGGTGATTGTCGGTGATCGCCTTGGCGATGTTCTGCAGCAGCACCGTCTTACCGGTGCGCGGCGGTGCCACGATCAGGGCGCGCTGCCCTTTGCCCTGCGGCGCGATGATATCGATCACCCGCGCAGACTTGTCCTTGACCGTCGGATCGAGCGTGTCGAGGTTCAGCTTCTCATCCGGGTAGAGCGGCGTCAAATTGTCAAAATTGGTCCGCATCCGCACCGCCTCGGGATCCTCGAAGTTGACCTGCGAAAGGCTAGTGAGCGCGAAATACCGCTCTCCTTCGCGCGGGGCGCGTATTTCGCCTTCAACGGTATCACCTGTTCGCAGGCCCCAACGGCGGATCTGGTTAGGGGACAGATAGATATCATCCGGCCCGGCAAGATAGTTCGCTTCGGGCGAACGCAGGAAGCCAAATCCATCCTGCAGCACTTCGATCGTGCCAATGCCCATGATGCGCTCTTCGTATTCCTCATCCTCGGCGAGTTCGCGCAGGATGCTGAACAGCAGATCCTGCCGCCGCATCGTCGATGCGCCTTCGACGCCCAGTTCTTCGGCCATCTGGACCAGTTCGGCCGGGGTTTTCTGTTTCAGGTCTTTAAGATGCATGGGAGATGGTATTCCAGATCGATTGATCCGCCAGAAATTGGCGGCAAGGGTGGCCGGCAGGTCAGTACCTCTTTGACAGAGGCGCCCTGTGTTTCAGGAAAGAACAGGGCTGGGCTTGGAGAAAGCAGACCGACCAGGCGCAACAACGCCTGATCATCACCGGATTTAGAATTCTTGAATTAGGATTTGCGCGCGACTTGGTCAATCCCGCAATTTCAAGTGAGCGGCAGTTCTGTCTCAGAACGGTTTGATATAGACCAGCACCACGATCAGCGCCAGCAACAGGCCGGGTATCTCGCCCGCCATCCGCAGCGCCTTATCCGTCAGCGGCCGCTCTCCGCGTGCCATAGCCTTGGTCTTGCCAACCAGCCAGCCGTGATAGCCCGTCAGCACGAGGACCAGCGTAATCTTTGCGTGTAGCCAGCCTTGCGTGAAGAAATCCATCGCCCAGGCCTGTGTAAGGCCCAGCACCCACACCACGATCAGGCTGGGGGTGAGGATGATCTTGCGCAGCAGGCCCATGCGATGCGCCCACGTTGCCTCTTCAGTCGATCCGGGCGCTGTATCCAGCATGTAAATGCATTGGCGCGGCAGCATGAACAGGCCGGCGAGCCAGAACACCATAAAGATCACGTGACCTGCGGTAAGCCACGGATAAATTGATAAAACGATGTCCTTCATCGCGCCTCGCCCCGAACCGCCGCTAGCAGTTGTTCAACATGCTCGATCGGCGTGAACTGCCCGATACCATGTCCCAGATTGAAAACATGCGGGCGATCGGCAAACGCATCGAGGATCGTGCGGCAGCGTTTGGCGAGCATCGGCCCCCCTGCCTCGACCAGCAACGGATCCAGATTGCCCTGCACTGGCATCCCTTCGGGCAGCATCGAATGCGCCCAGTGCGGATCAAGCGTTTCATCGAGCCCGACCGCATCGACGCCGGTTTCGCGTGCATAGGCAGGCAATTTGGCGCCTGAACCCTTGGGAAATCCGATCACCGGTGTATCGGGGTGCGATTGCTTGATCGCGGCGGTAATTTTGGCGTTTGGCGCGATGACCCAGCGTTCGAATTCATCGGGTGCAAGACTGCCAGCCCAGCTGTCAAACAACTGCACTGCTTCCGCCCCGGCGTCGATCTGGCCGCGCAGATAGGTGATTGTGACCTCGCTGATGGCATCGCAGATCGCCTGCATCCGAGACGGATCGCGATAGGCGAGCAACCGCGCCGGTCCCTGGTCTTTCGATCCCTCGCCCGCAATCATATACGTCGCAACCGTCCAAGGCGATCCTGCAAAGCCGAGCATCGTGACCTGATCGGAAATCAGCGCGCGGGTCTGGCGCACGGTTTCGTAAACCGGCTCAAACCGCTCGAAGGCGGCGCTGAAACTGTCCAGTTCCGTCTCCAGCAAGGTCGGGCTCAGCCTTGGACCCTCACCGGCCAGGAATTCCAGCCCCTGCCCCATCGCGTGCGGCACGATCAGGATATCGGAAAACAGGATCGCCCCGTCAAAGCCGAACCGCCTGATCGGCTGAACCGTAATCTCGGCCGCAGCCTCGCTGTCATAAACCAGCTGCAGAAACCCGCCTTTCTCAGCCCGCAATTCGCGGTATTCGGGCAGGTATCGTCCCGCCTGCCGCATCAGCCAGACGGGTGCGACGGGTTGTTTGTTACCCTTGAGGGTTTCGAGCAAAGGACCAGGCATGCGTCTTCCTTAAAACAAATAAATTATATTTATAAAGGGTTGATGGAGTTAGTTGGCCCTGTGGATAGCGGGAATTGCACAGCCCTGCCCGATTTCTCCCGTTGTGAAAAGCGTTTGTGCACAGGGTCGAATCTGCAAGGAACCTGAGTCAATCACTAACTGTCCCCACTGTCCCCAGCCTGTCGACATCCGCGATATTCTGTCGAGAAATAATCAGATGAAAACGCCGATAGTGGGGGTGGCAATCGCTCCCCAGCTTGTCGTCCATTCTTTCCCGTGGTTTATGCCCGCTGTATCCACAGGAGCACGATGGCGGCCGCGGGCGAGAATCGGATAGCGCAATGAATCGACTGAATCTGCATCTCGTCTCGGACTCTACCGGGGAAACGCTGGAAATGATTGCGAAAGCGGCGCTGGCGCAATTCGACGATCCCAGCGTCAGCCGGTATTTCTGGCCGATGGTCCGCTCGCGCCAGCATCTTGACCGGATTGTCAGCGATTTTGCCGATAATCCGGGCCTGGTGCTGTTTACGCTGGTGAACCCCGAGACCCGCGAGCGGCTTGAGGAGCACTGCCGCCATCTTGGCCTTCCCGCGGTGCCTGTTCTGGATCAGGTGACCGCCTCACTTGAGGCGCTGCTGGGGCAAGAGGCGCACGGCCGCCCCGGTCGCCAGCATGCGATGGATGCCGATTATTTCCGCCGCGTCGATGCGATTCAATACACCATCGCGCATGACGATGGCATCGCGCACGAGGACTGGGAGCAGGCCGATATCGTGCTGGCGGGCGTTTCGCGCAGTTCAAAGACGCCGACCGGCATCTATCTCGCCAATCGCGGGTACAAGGTTGCCAATATCCCGATTGTTGTCGAAAGCCCGCCGCCAAAGGCGCTGTTCGGGCTGCGCAATCCGCTGGTCGTGGGGCTGACAACCGCGCCGGAGCGTCTGGTGCAGATCCGCCGCAACCGCCTGCTGTCGCTGAACGAGGGGAAGGAGACATCTTATGTCAATAACGACCGCGTGCGCGAAGAGCTGCAATATGCGCGGCGCATGTTTGCCGACAATGGCTGGCCAGTGATCGATGTCACGCGCCGCTCGATTGAGGAAAGCGCCGCCGCGATAATCCAACTGGTGCAGGACCGACGCATTCGCGACAAGTCTGTGGACGGGGTGGGCAAGCCGATATGACCGAGCTTCCGCTGATTCTCGCCTCCAAATCCGCCTCGCGTCGGGCGATGCTGGATGCCGCCGGCGTTATCTATGAGGCGATCCCTTCTGATATCGATGAGCGCGCGCTGGAGTCTGCTCTGGCGGATATCTCTGCACCAGAAATCGCTGAGGCGTTGAGCGTGGCAAAGGCTGCTGCATTGGCGATGCTGCACCCTGATCGGCTGGTCTTGGGGAGCGATTCGCTCGTGGTTGTCGATGGCGTCCGTTTTGACAAGCCATCCTCGCGCGAGAATGCGGCGGAGCACTTACGTTTTTTCTCAGGCAAGCAGTTGGAACTGCACAGTGCCGCCGCGCTGGTGCGGGGCAACACCTGTATCTGGAGCGAGCCGTCGCAGGCGCTGCTTCAGGTGCGCGATCTATCCGATGCCTTCATCGAACATTATCTCGAAACCGAATGGCCCGAAGTAGGCTTTACTGTCGGCGTTTTCCGGATCGAGGCGATGGGCGTGCAATTGTTCGAGCGTATCGAGGGGGACCAATTCACCATTCTGGGCATGCCGCTGCTCGGCTTGCTGGGCGCCCTGCGCGAAGAGGGTATGCTGGTCGCATGAGCCTTGCGCCAATTCCTCATGCGCACGTGATCGGCGATCCTATCGCGCAGTCCAAGTCCCCGCTGATCCACCGCTTCTGGCTCGAAAAGCTGGCGTTGAGCGGCGATTACAGCGCGCAGCGTGTGGTTTCGGGCGGAGTTGGGGACTATGCGCGCACCGCGCTCACTAATCCCGAATGGCGCGGCTGCAATGTCACCATGCCGCACAAGCACGAAGCGCTCGCGCTTGCCGACAGCGCAGACGATCAGGCGCGGCGCATCGGCGCGGCCAACACTCTGGTGCGCGACGGGTCGCGGCTCACCGCACACAACACCGATGCCCCCGGCTTTCTGGAGCCCCTGCGCAAAGATCTGGCGCAGCAGCACCTGTTTCGCATGGCTCGCATCCTGGGCACGGGCGGCGCGGCGCGCGCGATCATCACCGCGCTTTATGATGCAGGCTTCACGCTGGTGGTGGCCGGGCGCAATCCGGACAAGGCGCGGGCTTTGCTCGATGAACTCGCGCCCAAGGGGGAGCATCATGCGGTGG